>CASTST010000102.1 GCA_949451655.1 uncultured Eubacteriales bacterium
ATCAAAATTTTCTCGAACAACTTCTTTTATTTCTTCAAGTGTTACCCGGAAGAATTCTCTTCTTTGATTTACCATATTAAGCTTTTTAGATTCGAATGCTTTGTGCAGTGCTGCTTCGAGGGCAGGCGCATCATCTGAGAATATCATAGCGTGAACATCGAATTTAAATGGTACAGAAGCGTCTCCAAGCTCGTCAATACGATCTTGCGGATCGAGTCGGCGTGTCATTCCTATTTTGTATACGTTCTCACCAAATGCTCCAATGTTTGAAATTATGTATACGTAACCGGCTTTCATATTCGCCTGACGATAATCAATGTCGGTAAGTGCATGATCTATGTCAGAGAGTCTATTCTCTAAGTCCGATTTCTTTTTTAGCAGCTCGTTATTATCCGGATCAGAAGATAATTGAGAAATAAGTTTTTCATAAGCAGTCTGGTAATGCGTTTGTTCTTTCTCAAACTTCTTTCGTTGTTCTTCAATTTCACGCTGGAGTTTCGCTGCTTCGCGCATTTCTGCACGCGCGATTTTTTGAGCTTCCTTTTCTTCCTGCTTCTTTAGTTGATACTCAAACGCCAAATGAAGCTCTTCGATTTTCGAATTTATGTATTTGGCATTTATTTGCAGCCCCATTGTTTTTCCAAGCTTCTCAATGGATTCTGCTGATTGTCGTATTTTTTTAACAGACATGTCAAAATTATTGTATTTAACTCTAGTAATAACATCTTCGCAATCACTATTAAAAGCGCGAAGAAATAATTTTTTCATATCGTTAACCATTTTTTCACCTTTTGACTTGCTACCATCAACTGTCCAGTTTTTGGCTCCAGATATTGCGGAATCTGATTTTATCATTTGTTTTTGTTTGGACCTTAGATTTTCCAGTTGTATTTTATATTCTTCAGCGGCAATAAAATTATAGCGTGGCGCATATAACCCAAAATCCTGATAAATAATCGCATCATCGAAAAAGATTGCTTCTTTCTTTTTTTCTTTAATAGATATTTCAAGAGAGGATAACTGTTTTTCCAATTTATCGCGTTTAGCCTCTAAATCGATAATATATTTGTTAATGTCAGCCGCCTCTTGTAATTCCGGGCTTAACATTTCTTTCAGCCCTTCGTTCTCTTTTCGTATTTTTCCGGCATTCAACATGTCTCGCAATCCCATTATTTATCCCTCCATTATAAATCTCTTCCATACAAATACTGATGTTCAGCTAGTGCAAATAAATCAAAATGTTCAGCCAGGAATTCGGCTCGATCATATAGCGGATACCGATCCTGTGGCTTGCGCTGCCTGCGTTTTTTCCGTTTTTGAGTTTTAACCGTATTCGTGGACTGAGGTATTGCCGGCTCTGGTTGAGCTTGTGCTGGTTTGATTATTTCATGAGCAACAGCTTCGATTTCCTGAACATTTCCACAGTCTAAATCAAAATCCCCATGCTCTATATGTTCTAGGGCATGTTTATATGCTAAAGCTCTATTTTTTTGCGTATGACGGGCGTTTAAAAATATAGTATACCCACCATCCGGATTTTGGGTTATTTGCTCTGGTATCATAACATCCATATCTATAATCTGAACGTTTATGTAATCAACCAATAAAATCACCTCTATTCTGACGGATTTTCTTTTTCATACAGCTCCTTCATGAATTTTACATGCGCAGCAAATCTATCAGCCGGCATCTTTCTTTTCATGTCGAATAAAGTACGCATATCGGAATCTTCGTACATTTCCTGAGCCTGCTTTGCAGTTTCTTCGTTTAGATAATATTCCTGCTGGGACTCATTACCGGTCATAAGGTATTCGATTGTTACGCCGAAATAATCAGCAATTTTTTGAAGCTTGTCCTGTTTTGGCACACTTCTACCGTTTTTCCAGTCTGTAAAAGTAGAACCCCCTATCCCAGTTGCTTTTGATACTTTGTAGGCTGTTACACCATATTTTTCTAGTAGTTTCACAAATATTTCATACATAAAAATACCTCTTAAAATATTTATGAAATCATAAATAAAAGGCTTGACTATTTATGAAAACCATGATAAAGTATCATCATGATTATGAAATCATAAATATAAAACCATATTAAAATGATTTTCATAATTAGTTCGGAAATGTGAATGTTTAATGTGGTAATTGAACTATATCACATTTCCGAACTAAAATCAATGTTTATTTATGAAATTGATATGAAAAATGGAGGTGAAAATTTGTACGAGAAGTTTGTTGCTCTTTTGCAGCGCAATGGCATGACTGCATATAGAGTTTCTAAAGATACTGGTATTTCAGCTAATACTTTTACAGACTGGAAAAACGGTAGAAGTAAACCAAAAGTTGACAAGCTCAAGATTCTTGCCGACTACTTCGGCGTAAGCATTGAGTATTTCCTTGAAGAGAAAGCAGGATAAGTAAATAAGACAACCCGGCAGGGAGAAAGAGAGGAAAGTATGAAGTTAATTGATCTTTTGAAGGTAATGGATAAAGACACTTTTATATTTCTTAGCGTTTCTGTATGCGGGATGCGGTTTGAAACAAAGCATAGTGCAGAATTTTATATTGAGCATGGTGATGAATTGAACAATAAGAAGATCCTGAAAGTGTACGTGGAAGATGGATATTTGCACGTAGCGCTGGAAGGTTAAATCTGTAACGGCCATTATCAGGAAAGTTTTTTGGGGGGGGTGAGAGAGGTGAAATATGAAATACAGAAAAAAAGTACGATCAATCCAGGCGAATGGGTCACGGTCGCATATACCGACATAAAAGGATGGGCAAAAATGATTGCAGATTCATTGGAGCGCATTAGAGCCGGGGAGTTCCGGGTCATGGAAGTTGAAAAGAATTAAAGAAGGGAGGTGAAGAGGATGCGAGGTATTCGCTTATCAGTACCAGAAGTTGCTCCGGTTGTCGGGATGAGCCAGGGAGAGCTCCGTAAGAAGCTCCGGCAAAAGCAGGTACCGTATGGTGTTGCAGTTATAATCGGCCATAAAAGAGACGGAACGCCAAAGTTCCGATATGATATATGGCTGCCGAAGGTGCTGGAATATACAGGGCTGAAAGAGTGGCCGGGCAGTGAAGCTGCGGCGGGGTAAAGAAAGGAGAGAACAAGCCATGGAAAAGGCGATCTGGCGATTAATATTATGCGGCATTACAACTACTGTCTCTTTGACGATACTGGGATGCCCGGTTGCGGACGTTATGACAGTACTTGGGGCATTTGCGATGCTGCTGTGGATGCAGGAGGAAGTGATTGAATCAATCAGAGGAAGAGCATATAAAAGCGACACAGACAAGGGAGGAAACACAGGTGATAGTACAGGACTTTGTAAATAATAAAGAGAATGCGGGGACAGTGGTTGTTATTGACCTGGCATTTAACAAAGATTTATGCGATCCGCTCAGAAAGGAATTGTGGAGAGGATACATTGAAGACACACCGAAAGAATATTGGCCATTGGAAGTCCTGGGGACGGGCTGGATGATCGAGCAGCAGATGCCGGTCATAACCGTTATAAAAGGCGAACAAAAATTGCCCTGACCGCTGGGGAGCAATGTCAGGACAACAAGATCAAATAACAAGGCTATTATAAGCCGGAAATGGAGAAAAAGTCAATGACAAAAGAACAGGAGGCCCTTGTGACAGAAAACATGAGACTGGCTTACTATATCGCACGCAGGAAATACAGAAATTGTGGGGTGGGTATGGAAGATATAGAGGGAACCGCATTGCTTGCGCTTGTAAAGGCCGCAAAAACGTTCAATCCAGAAAAAGGGATTTCATTTAGTACGTATGCCGGGGCATGTATCAATAATGAAATTCTGTTGGAGCTGCGGCGAAAAAGGCGGCACGAGTACGAATACAGGGAAAACGTGATGTCGTTACAGGAAGTGATCTGCAAGGATGGCACGCACGAAGGATTCCTTGCAGATGTTATTGCGGATCCGCATGACGGGCACAAGCGGGTCGAAGATGTAGTGTTTTTGCACCAGCTAATGCAAAGCGGCATATTTTCAGATAGGGACAAGCTGATTCTAAAGCTTGTATTTCTGAATGGGTATAACCAGACAAAGGCGGGAGAGCGCGCCGGGGTATCACAGTCTTATGTGAGCAGGCTGCTCCGGATAGCAAGCGGCAGAGCACGCGAGTGGGCGGCAAGGTAAGCAAAAAAAATGAAGGAGGATAAGAAGTATGGAGATTCAGGTAACATTTAACAGCGCGAAAGAAATGGAAGAGTTTTGCCGGAGGATGGTTTTTGCGGACAGGGCTTCGCAGACGGTTAATCAAGGGGTAACCGCAACGCAAAGCCAGGTACCGGTATCTGCTTCGGCCACATTTATACCGGTATCGGCAGCAGCAACGGTACCAGCACAGGCGCCAACTCAAGCAGAGGCAACGATGCCCGCCTCCACAGTACCTTCCGGGGCTCCTGGGACTGTACCAACAGCAAGCACGACCTACACGTTGGATGAGCTGGCACGGGCAGCCATAGCGCTGGTGGATTCCGGCAGGCAGGCCGACCTGCAGCAGTTACTCACACAGTTTGGCGTAGAAGCGCTGCCGGTCCTGCCGAAAGAACAATATGGGGCGTTTGCGACAGCGCTGCGCGGAATGGGGGCGCAGATCTGATGGGGCATAAAGAGAGGAAGCATGCGCTTTTGAGCGCATCCGGGGCGCACAGATGGCTGGTGTGCACGCCAAGTGCAAGGCTGGAAGCGTCATTTCCGGAAGAGGAATCCGATGCGGCAAAGGAGGGTACTCTTGCGCATGAACTGGCAGAAGCAAAGCTGCGCAATTACTTCTTTACCGCAGATTTTGGAAAACGGAAACTGTCTGCTGCGATCAGCCGTTTTAGAAAGCACGAGCTTTGGCAGGAAGAAATGATGAGGTATACAGATGAATACCTAGACTATGTTAAATCCGAAGCGATGGCATTTCCTTCTGAGCCGTCTGTAATCATAGAAAAACAGGTGGATTTTGGGGCGTATACCCCGGATGGGTTTGGTACAGCGGACTGTATCCTGGTATCCGGCGGCGTGCTGCATGTCATTGATTTTAAGTATGGGAAAGGCGTGGCTGTCTCCGCTGAAGGAAACCCACAGCTTGGCTTGTATGCGCTTGGCGCATATGAAGCTTATAAGATGCTCTACCCGATCGAGACTATCCGGATGTCGATCGTACAGCCGCGTCTTTCCGACGGGATTTCCAAGTGGGAGTGCAGCCTGAAAGAACTACTTGCGTGGGGTGAGTACGTAAAAGAACGTGCGGCCCTTGCTTTTAAAGGGGAAGGTGATTTTTACCCGGGTGAAAAGCAATGCCGGTTCTGCCGGGCGAAAGCCCAGTGCCGTGCAAGGTCGGACCATAACGTAAAGCAGGCATTTGAGATCGGGCAGCTGCCCCCGCTTATTACAGCAAAGGAAGCAGGGGAAAGGCTCCTTGCATTGGAAGACGTGGCGAAATATCAGAAGGATTTGCAGGAGTGGGCACTGTCGGAATGCCTTGCCGGAAAGGAAGTGCCGGGCTGGAAAGCGGTAGAAGGCAGGAGCAGCAGGGCCTGGACGGATATGGACAAGGCTTTTGAGGTGTTGCAGGAGCACCAGGTCCCGAGGGCTGTGCTGTTTGAAGAAAAACCGCTTACGCTTGCGCAGGTGGAAAAGGTAGTCGGTAAAAAAGAGTTTGCCGAGATTGCAGGGGAATATGTAGCCTGGAGCCCAGGGAGACCGGCGCTCGTAAAAGAATCGGATAAAAGACAGGCAATCACAAATAAAATAACCGCCGCAGAGGCGTTTAAGGAGGATTCACAATTATGAATGAATTAACGAATGTAACAACAGGAGAAGTAAGATTCAGCTATACGCATCTGTTTAAGCCCTATGCTGCTATGCCGGGGCAGGAAGAAAAATACAGTGTGACTGTTCTGGTGCCGAAAACAGATGCAGACACTATGAACCGGATCAATGCAGCGATTGAGGCAGCCAAGCAGAGAGGGATTTCCGAAAAATGGAATGGACAGTGCCCGCCGGTTGTACCGACGCCGTTGTATGACGGGGACGGGGTGCGGCCGTCCGACGGTCTGCCGTTCGGCGCTGAGTGTAAGGGGCACTGGGTGTTTACCGCAAGCGCGAAGGCCGATTACCCGCCGGAAGTTGTTGACCGGATGGGAAATCCGATCATAAACCAGTCGGAAGTATACAGCGGCATGTATGGGCGCGTAAACGTTACCTTCTTCCCGTATGCGTTTGGTGGAAAGAAAGGCATCGGGTGCGGGCTCGGACCGGTGCAGAAATTGCGTGACGGTGAACCACTGGGAGGCTCGGCGCCGACTGCGGCACAGGCATTTGGGGTGCCTCAGACGGCAGCGAATCCTGCCGCGCAGCAGGTATCTTACGGGCAGGGATATACACAGATGGCAGGAGGCGTTAACCCGATCACGGGTCTTCCGTATTAAAATTCCGAGGGGCTGCTGGCCCCTCAAACCAACAGGAGGGGCGGAATGTTTTGCGAAAGACATTTGAGTATTGATATTGAGACAAAATCCAGTGTGGATATCGGGAAGGCGGGTCTATATAAATACGCCCAGTCAGATGATTTCGAAATCCTTCTATTTGCCTACCAGATAGATGAGGGGGAAGTGCAGATTGTTGACCTGGCCTGTGGTGAGAAAGTGCCGAAATTTATCGTGGATTGTCTTTCCAATCCCTTTGTGGTAAAGCACGCGTACAATGCCGCTTTTGAGTGGTACTGTCTGAACAGGGCCGGTTATGAGACGCCGCTTAGCCAGTGGCGCTGTACGATGGCACATGGTTTATACTGCGGTTATACGGCCGGCCTTGCAGCGACGGGGAAAGCGATCGGGCTTCCGGAGGATAAACAGAAGATGTCAGTGGGTAAAGCGCTGATCCGATATTTCTGTACTCCGTGCAAGCCAACGAAAGCAAACGGAGGAAGAACCTGGAACCTTCCGAAACATGCCCCGGAGAAGTGGAAACTTTTTAAGGAATACTGCAAACAGGATGTTGTAACAGAAAAGGCAATTTTAAACCGCTTGAGCCTGTTCCCGATGCCAGAAGAAGAACAGGAATTGTGGCAGATGGATGTAAGGATGAATGCGTTTGGGGTCCGCGTCGATACAGCGCTGATAGAGGGTGCACTGACAGTTGACGGCATCAGCCGGGAAAAACTTACGTCAGAGGCCATTTCCCTTACAGGGCTTGAAAACCCGAACAGTACCGCACAGCTGATGACGTGGTTAAATGAAAACGGGACGGAAACAGGAGACTTAAGGAAGGATACCGTTTCCGCGCTATTGGAAGGGCAGAATCCGGATGCAGTGCAAAGGGTGCTTGAGATCCGGCAGCAGCTCGGCAAGACATCAATCAAAAAATACGTGGCGATGGACACAGCACGCTGTGACGATGAGAGGGTGCGAGGGCTGACGCAGTATTACGGGGCGAACCGTACCGGCCGGTGGGCGGGGAGGATGGTGCAGATGCAGAACCTTCCGCGCAATTACTTAAAAACGCTGGATGAAGCCCGGAAGTTGGTGAAGGGGTGCAACTATGAAGGGCTGTATATGATTTACGGGAATGTCCCGGATACACTTTCGCAGCTGATCCGGACAGCTTTCATCCCATCCAAAAGGAATAAATTTGTGGTGGCTGATTTCTCCG
>CASTST010000103.1 GCA_949451655.1 uncultured Eubacteriales bacterium
CTGGCCCGCTTCACAAACTCCAGCAGGGTTTCACGCAGTTCCTTTTGAATATCAGAAGCGTTCATCATCTCACCCCCTTCCCGCCGTTTCTTGCGTTCTGATAGTCCGGTTTATCGGACACGTGCAATGATAGGATCGCTCCTGTCAGGTTCCGCACTGTCCTGGATCTGGCCGGTCACGCCGTTTTGCCGTTTTTCTCGACCAGCCGCTGGAATGCCGCTCTCAGTGCGGCCTCCGCGCCTTTCGGCTCACGGTGGCCGTTCATCACGGCGCTCAGGTACTTGTCATGCCACCCGACCTCTGCCGCAAGCTGCTTTGCGGTTACACCGGCCAGGTGCATTTCACCGATCAAGTCTGCTGTCCATTTCGCGGGCATATAACCCCTCCTTTCTTGATTACGTTGGTATCTTTTGGTATAATCACCGCTGAGGTGATTTGAATGAAAAGCTATTATATTTTCCACGAAAACGAAATATCATGGGCAGTCTTTACAAGTGCTCAGGAGGCATCGGATGAAACCGCCACAAAAGGCTTAGCAATTATGTTTAGCGAGGTTAGAAGAATATTCATTGACCTGTTTCAGGAGGCCGAAATTAATTCTCATGAAATCCTCACTGTTTTGCCTGCATTCAACGACCAAATGACGATAAGAGAACACAATCTGATTGTTATTTCATCAAATAATGAATATCCTCCGCAGGCTATTCACCAATTTTCCCATGAACTGTGTCACTTCATTGTTCCAGAGAAGGTGTGCGAAACTTATCGCTGGTTTGAGGAAACATTGTGTCAAGCAATGTCTTGGTATGTGCTATTAAAGGTTTTGGAGCACGGAAAAGAAAATCCAATAGAACAACTTAGTGGGTACTACGATCGAATGGAATGGTATGTGGCAGAATGTCAAGCAAATCGCTTAAGTATTGGGGAAAAGCCGATTTCACTTTACATATCCGACCATATAGCTCACCTAAAAGAAGATTGCTATGACAGGAGGATGAATGCCGCGATTGCCTATGAGCTTTTCCCAATCCTTCAAGAATTTCCGGATTTATGGAAAATCGTTCTCTACCTGCATACCCTGACTGATGAAATGCCGCTATCGGACGCCCTCGACCATATTTTGCTCTCGGCTGATGTGGTAGAAACCGGGAGGAATCAGTTCAAACAGATTTTGGTTGAGTAACGCATGGTAATTTTTAAGCAAGTCTATGGCCTGCATAAGCGCATATTCATCAACCGCTTTCTGCGGGTTTACCCCGTCTCCCATAGGGAATGTGTAGCCATTGTTCAGCGTGGCAATAAATATGTTGGTGATATATGAGATCAGCTCCAATTCATTACCCGCTGCATAAGGCCCAGGAGAACCCTTTGGCCCTTTTGGGCCAACAGGCCCGGATGGCCACTCTGCTGTTTTGACATTTTCAACATCCACAATTTCACCCCCCTCCACTTGGGCATGTATACAAAAGTTACCTCCTTTTTGAATTTAGTGTTGACCTAGGTAGTCTTTTGATGTATTATCTTCTTGTCAGGAAAGATAGCAGAAAAGATAACCTAAGTTGCCTTACAATCGCTATTATAGAGCAACTGAGGTTGCTTGTCAATGCAATTTTGATTACTTAGGTTGCTTTCTGCGCATTGTACAAAAACTGAGGTGGCTTTTTGTGTTTTATGATGAATTTATAAATCTTTGTGCTTCCAGAGGAATATCCAAACAAAAAGCGTGTATTGACTGCGGCATTAGTCGAACCGCTTGGAATAAGTGGAGAAATGGCGGATTACCAAATGGCGCGACAATTGGCAGGCTGGCTGAATATTTTGGGGTCACCTCGGATTTTTTGCTTGGTGGCACAGAAACAGAAAAAGCGCCCACCCCGGAAAGTGAATTGTCAAAGGTCGCAATAGACGTTGCAAAAGCATACGACAAAGCAACAGACAAGCAAAAGCAGATGGTTCGGCTGGCTTTAGATATGTAAGTTATCACCCTCTTCGCATTATACAAATGCATATCCTGAATTTTGGGTAAGTCTACAAAAGTCGGCCACCCCCTTAAAAAATAGTTGACCTTCGTAAGCTGTTATGCTATCATTTGTTTGCAGAAAAAATCAGCAAGAACAGCTTACTTTTCAAAATCCGCTCAACTTGTTCGGCCTGTACGCTCATAGTATAGCCTAACTAGGTAAGCATGTCAAGCGAATAGCCTAAAAAAGTAAGCTTTTACTTCTTGCACAAAAATCGGAGGTCGGTTTTGTGTTTTATGACCTATTTTCTGAATTGTGTAAAAGCAAGGGCGTTAGTGTGACTAAAGCAACCGTCGAAATTGGACTGAGTAGAACCATTGGGACAGCATGGAAAAAGAGAGGTCTTACTCCTAAAGGTGATACTTTGCAGAAAATTGCGGATTACTTTGGTGTCACCACAGATTATCTTTTAGGCGCAGAAACAGAAAAAGCGCCCACCCCGGAGGGTGAGCGCCAGATTGGATTTGACGATTTCACTTATGCCATGCACAACGAGACGAAGAATCTGCCCCAGGAAAAGAAGGACATGCTTCTCCAGATGGCCCGGTTTATGAAAGCAGAGCTGGATAAAGAAGGGCAATAGAAAAGGGCCGCCTACTAAGGGCGGCCCACAGGCAAAAGCCTGACGCTTTCTGTCCGTGGACATTAATCAATATGCAAGGTCACCGTCCACTAGCCCTTGCACATATAGTTTTACCACAGTTGACCTAATCTGTCAATGAAAATTTTTGTATTGGGGTGCTTCCATTTTGAAGAGAGAGACTTTTTTTGATTTCGCATACCGGCCTAACTTCAGAGCGCAAATAGAAAATCTGGTCAGCCTTGCCAGGGAGGAGAGATGGGATTTTCTGACCGATCCACAAAACACCCCGCATCAAATTCTGGTGAATTACATTAACCACACATTCATGCGGCTAATGGAGTTAAATGACAATTTTCCAGATCATCACTACATATCAGAATCCGAAAATCATCTATGTTTTGACACTGGACTTTTTACAAAAAACTTTGAGCCGATCTATGCATTTTTAACCCCGAATGAGCCCGGAAGAAAAGCAAAATGGCAATTAAATGGATTTTACAAAAAATCAGAATATGAACTTCGCCAAATTGCTGTTTTACCAAAGAGGGCCTCTTATTTTAACAGTTTTGAAGATTTAATCTATGACACCCGGCTTGACCTCCGTGTAAATATTGACCACATCTTAGACGACGAAACCAATAAAATGAGAATACCGGAAAAATATCGCGAATCAAGTAACTTGCCTATGATGTTTATGGGACTGGCCCTTGAATACGCAAAGATCAGAATCAAAGAAAACTACAAAGCAGCTGTCCCTCAATATTTCAAGGGGAAAATACAATTCTTAATCCCAATTAGCCTCGGTGACCCATCTGTTGTAGATTTGTCCTTAGCTGTTGGAAAAGAAGGCGGAATATACACAGGGCATACCTGTTTAACGCTTGATATGGCTTATAATAATGCAAGATTGATTGCAAAGCCAGAAAGCGATTGGCTGATTGGGAAAACGTCACCAGACTAATATAAATATATTAGATTTGGAGTGATTTAATTGGATATCATTCTGAGGCTTTACAGTGACTTAAACGCTCTTGGCACCAAGTTCTATCATTGGAATATGGATGGAGAAAAGGCCGCCACACTGGAGATAAATGGTCAATATGGTGTGTTTATGGATTTTGGCAGCATCGACACATTAGCAGAGGAGACGGTCATTGTAGCCCACGAAGGTGGGCATATCTGCACAGGGGCCACACACAAGGTTTGCAGCCCATATGATTTGGTGGAAAAGCACGAATACAAAGCCAACAAATGGGCAATCAAGAGGCTGATTCCGGCCGATGAGCTTGACAAAGCAGTAGCAGATGGACATACAAGCATTTACGATTTGGCTGAACACTTTGAAGTGACAGAAGATTTTATGCGTCTGGCCGTCTGTTGGTACACGCACGGAAATTTAGCAGTTGATTTGTATTTTTAGAGAGAAAGTTTGCACGAGCGACCGGGATTCCCACCACAAAGGCCGGTCGTAAGCGGAAGGCTCAAAACATGTTGTGGAAAGCATTGTTTGGAACAAATAAGAGAAAAAGGAGATAAAATACCGCCCCAGGCGGAGAAAAGAGAAGGTGCCATAATGCGTAGAAGATCGGGCGGAACAAAAAAGCCAATCACAAAAAGGATATGGTTTTGGCCTGTCGTTGCTCTTGTGGCGGCAGGTGCAATATTCGGCGGCGGTGATGACAAAGGCGAACCCAAGCAGGAGCCGGCACCGCCAGCCAGGAGCATCTCTGATACATCATCGCCAGAGGAAAACAAAGGCCCCACAGCGGAAGAAATAGCCCAAGATTATTTATCAAAGCAATTCGAATTGGATGTGACGGATTTTAAGGAGTCCTCCTCAAAATTCGAAATTACTGTTTCGGTAGATGGCGTTAGCGACCGGAATGACCAAACGGAAGCCCCAGAGGACTGGCAAAGCGTTCAGCTGTGTATGATTTCTGCCCAGGCCAGAATGAGCGAAAAGCTTGAAGCACCAGCAAAGGAGACAACGCTGTATCTCAGGGACAGCAACGATGATTTGATGTTGTTGGCACAGGGTGGAAAGATCACTTTTGACAAGTACGAAAAAAAAGAGGAGCCACCTGCAACCTCGGATACTCAAGAGCCAAACACTGATAATAGTAGTGCAGGAAAAGTGGGAAATGGAGATAATTTCAATACCTACGATAATCCGTCTCAGCAGGAAACCACAAAAAACTATGTGCTGAATACCAATACTATGAAATTCCATCGTCCGAGCTGTAATTCTGTGGCCAAGATAGCCCCGGAAAATTATTCTACATACAACGGAACACGGGATGGCGCAATATCAAAGGGTTATGATCCTTGCGGGAAATGCAATCCATAAATAAAAACCGCCCCCGGTGTTGGAGCACCGGAAGCGGCTATGGGGGAAGTAAGTTTTCACGGGCCTACTTCCCTCTCATTATACATGATGATGGGAGGAAATACAAGTGAAGCGGGTGTTTCTATACATCAGGGTCAGCACAGAAGAACAGGCCCTTCATGGGCTGTCTATCGAGGCTCAGGCGGTTGCACTCCAGGAATGGGCAAAGCAGAATGGACACAAGATTGTGGACACTTATATCGACGCTGGCATATCGGCCCGGAAACCGGCCTCTAAGCGTCCGGAGCTGCAACGGCTGCTGAACGATATACGGGACGGCAAGGGGGACATGGTAGCGTTCACAAAGCTGGACAGATGGTTTAGAAATATTTCACAATACTATAAAGTCCAGGAAATTCTGGAGCAATATCACGTTGACTGGAAGACCATACAGGAAGATTATGATACAACAACTGCGTCTGGACGTTTGAAGATCAACATCATGTTGAGCGTTGCCCAGGACGAAGCAGACCGCACCTCAGAACGTATTAAGGCTGTGAACGAATTAAAGCGGCAGAAAAGGGAACCGCTTACCGGCGACTGCCCGACCGGTTACAAGCTGGAAGGGAAAAAGTTTATCAAAGACCCGGAAAAGGAAAAGGCAGTCTCCGCATTTTTTAAAAGATACCTGGAATGCGGCTCTGTCTCAGAGGCCATGAAGCCCGCCCTGGAAAACGGCCTCCGGATATATTATCAGCTTGCGCATAAAATGCTTTCCAGCCCTTGCTATTATGGGCATTATTTCGATGTGGACGGCATGACACCGCCTTATATCACAAAAGAGGAGTTTGATAAGATACAATCTATGAGAAAACACATCGTCCGGAAAACGACAAAAAACAGAGTTTATATTTTTTCCGGCCTAATTTCGTGCGGTGAATGTGGGAGGAGAATGGGCGGACGTGTCAACACAAATCAAGCTTCATTTTTTTACAACTGCACGTCTCATTATATGCGTATCTCCGGATGTACAAACAACACAAATATGCTGGAGCGAAAAATAGAAACATATTTGTTGGATAGCATAGACGAAAAAATGCGTCAGATAAAGCTTGCAGCCGAAAATATCTACCCATTAGAAAAAGAACAGTCTTATAAAACGGAAATTAGCAGTTTAAAAGCGAAATGCGAGAGACTGAAAAATCTTTATATCGATGGCCTTATATCCAGAGAAGAATGCAATGAAAAATGTGAGGAGTGTAATGAGAGAATAGAATTTCTCCAATCTGCGATAAAAAAATCCACAAAACCGGACTTCTCAAAGGTGGACACTATATTGTCAAAAGGATGGAAAGATGTATATTTAGGGCTATCAAAGGAACAAAAAAGAGATTTTTGGAGGATTTTAATTAAAGAAATCAGACTGTATAAGGACAGACATATCGAATATGATTTTAACCTTTAATTTTTTGTGCTTTATACTTCATAAAATATAAGTCAGCACGCAAGAATATATTTTATGAAGTAAATGACCGGTAGACATGGGAATACAGCGGTTGAAGCACAACGTGCAACTGACGGGATAAAATATTTCATTTTATGTTGACAAGTCACCTGATATCGAGTAAAATAAAAGTATAATTGCAAAAGGCGGGGCCTTGATATGGCAAAAACGGACTATAGGATGCCGCCTGATATCATACAGGCGATTGAAAAGGTTGCCAACAACGAGGGCGAAGTCCGCGTGAGAATCGCCAACGGAAGCTGGAAAGTACAAGAAATCTATGTAAGGCTTGTAAAAGCTCAGGAAATTTAATATCGTGCCTCCCCGCAACTGGGCGGGAGAGAAGAACCGACTAGGGTTATAGGCTTAGAGTTTTCTCTGAGTCTATGGCCCTTTTTTATTTTTTTCTGGAAAGGGGGAACGTTATGGCACGAGGACGCAGAAAATATTCGGCTCCAGATGAAGAAATCATGGCCCATTGTGCCCACTGCGGTACCCTGCTGACTATGGAGACTGGGGTGCTGGCCACACCGGATTGGTACAAGGAGACCCGGTTTGTGCACTACTGCAAAGAATGCCAGAGCGGACAGTTTGAGGACTTTGTAGACCGCGTGGGCGTGGATATGGCGTTTTATCTGTGCTGTGCCGCCTATAATCTCCCCTTCGTCCCAGAAGCTGTCCCCTCCCGGCGGAATGTGGACGGCGAAACCTGGAAGATGTACCTGGAAAATTTGAAAATGCTGGACCAGGACGTGACCGACAACGGAGAACCGGCGGCCTTCTCTGACGGTATGACCGACCTGTCAGTCATCTTCGACGGCAAGGTCCCCCGTTTCCCTGCCTTTGCCGGAGGTCTGACTGCCAGGGGCGTGGCCGAGAAGCTGGAGGGCACCCGGGCCCAGCGGAAGAATTGGGGCCTGTCCTATAAGACGGAGGAGTACAAGGAGCTGGACCGGCTTTATGGCATCCAGTCCAAGGGGTATCAGAACAGCGGGATTGACGATGAGCTGGAGTATAACCTGCGGGAGACCTGCAAGCTCCAACTGCTCTATAGCAAACAGCTGGCAGAGGGACAGATCAAAGAGGCAAAAACCACCTACGATGTCATCTCCAAGATGAAGGCTGAC
>CASTST010000104.1 GCA_949451655.1 uncultured Eubacteriales bacterium
CTGCAGATCTTTTGTCTGCAGCATTCGACACGCTTTTTTGGATTTTTATAAGAACTGCAGCTGCGGTTCTCAAATGTCAGGAGAAATAAAACAGTGAAGATAAAACACAGAATAATGAGCCTGCTTCTCTGTGGACTTATTCTATATTTCTCTTTTTCAGAAATTGCTTTTGCCGGAAATGTGCAGGAACATACATGTACCCATGAACATACGGATGCATGTTATGTGCAAGTCACAGCATGTCTGTATGAGGCGGACGGTGCCGACAGCGCACATGGAGAAGACGGAACAGAAACAACAGATACAGAAGAAACAAAACAGGAACACATTTGCAGCGAGGAAAGCGGCTGCATCACGCGGATTTTGCTTTGCCCCCATGTACACGATGAACATTGCGGTTATTTTGGAACGCCGGAGCCTGTGCCGGTTCTGTCATGGGAATGGATAGATAAAGAGGAATACCTTATACAGGATGAAAACACAGGCGAGTGGGGACTGGGACTGCCCGGCGCCAGCGAGGAAAATCCGGTAACGGCAGAGGTGCTGGCAGAGTTGCTGCCTGCTGAAATTACGGCGGTGTTTTCCGATGAGACCACAAAAGTATTACCCATCGAATGGGATTATGCACCCCTTCCGGAAAGCGGTGTATATGAAGGAACGTATACCCTGACAGCGGTGCTGCCGGAGGAATATACCTTGGATGCGGACGCGCCGGTGCTGGAGGTGCTGCTGGACCTTGGCGGCGGAGAGACGATGGCGGTCAGTCAGGATGTGCTTAACAAACATATTGTAACAGAGGGAATTGTAAATCCGCCTGACGCTACGGTAAATTTGTTTGACTATGCGTTAACAGGAACTGTTGACGATCGTACTCCTGACAATGACCGATATAAGGACACTCATAAGAATTGCTCGCATTACCGCAAACAAGACATGGTTTTTGCGAGTGCATGGGGACTTTCTGCGGGGTCTACGTCCTATGTTGGAAAAAATGGCTGGAATATAGGAATCAACAAAAATCATTTTCTCCTTTTTGGAGATGCCCAGATCGTGCATGGCGGTCTGTGGAACCGGGGCGGAGGTTCTTCCTCGCCATATGGAAAACTCTTTGCCGGAATGCAGGGCATTGTCAATAATACTTTGACGGATGGTTATCCTACGATCAATGCCGGAAATGCATTGAAAAAGTTGGATGAACCCAAAAATGAGAACGGTACCGCCAAAACGTGGACGCTCTCGAATGTATATAAAGGTACAACATACACAAGCACATACGAGAAGTGGGAATGGGTCACAGACGCACTGCTTGCCGGAGAATGTCAGGGGAATATTCTTTATAAAAATATTGATCCTAAAAAAGCACAGGTGCAGAACCTTAGTAAAACGATTATAGACAATTGGAACAAAGCAAACGGTAAAACTTTCGGAACCGGTGCCGGACAGTCTACTGAATCTTTGGATTATCTGTTCAAGCCCGGAAATGATAACGCCTATAAAAAAAGCTATGAAAACGTTACTGGTCTGTTTCAGATGGACGATAACGGATATTATTACTACGACATGCGAAAGAATTTCGCAGAACTTAAAGAGGGAGCAGACGGCAACCAATTCGTTCTGTATGACACACCGGCAGGAAAGGGTGACGGTGTAACCAACAATGGCAACTTCTTCCCTTTTAATAAAGGAGAGGATGTTTTCAAAGAGGTGGGTGGTAAGCTTCAAAGTCTCATCAAAGAGGATAGTCCCGGCATCAACCACTACTTCGGCTTGACGTTGGATTTGGATTTCCGGCAGCCTGTTAACGGAAAAGTCAACAGCCACAATAATGCGCAGGATATGATCTTTGAATTTTCCGGAGACGATGACGTTTGGATTTACATTGATGATACGCTTGTGCTCGATATCGGCGGTGTTCACTCGGAAATTTACGGAACCATCAATTTCGCAACCGGTGAAGTCAATATCGGACTGGCATATAATCAGGATGGATCTTATGCTGCAGTTCCAAAAGATCCCAAAAACGATTCCCGGAACAAGATAAGCACCACCTTATATGACCTGTTTAAAGAAGCGGGAACCGCGAACAAAATCAAGTGGAATGGAAAAACCTTTGCTTCCAACACAGAGCATACGCTGAAAATGTTTTATCTGGAACGCGGAAACTACGATTCCAGTATGACGCTCCGCTTCAACCTTACGTCCAAGCTGTTCCAGCAGATCAAAAAAGTGGATCAGGACGGAAAGCCGCTGGAAAATGTTCAATTTCAGCTGTATGCGGCGCAAAAAGTTGCAGGCACGGAGAATGAGTATACGTCAGTCGGCGATGTGCTTACCACACTCACAACGGAAGCTGACGGATTGGCACGGTTTATAGAAAAAGGTTCCGTTACAACGGAAAATCCGGACGGAGAGCCGTTTAACTTTGCCGACCGGTATACCAACGGGACGCAGTATTACATACTGCATGAAAGCGTCACACCGGATGGCTATCGGGAGCTTCCGAAAGACATTGTTTTAAAGTATGAGTCGGATACGGCGATGCTTGTGGTGGAAAATCCATGGGTTACAGGTGCGTATGCCAGCTTTACTTCTACTGTTACCGGAAATAGAAATATTACATACGGCAAATTGAATACAGACACCTGCGATATTGAATCTGACGGGGATAACCTGGGCGCTACTGCAACGATTAACGGTCTTGTTGTTGCAGTACCCATGCTGCATGAGGAGTCAACAGACACGTGGAAGGCGCTTTACGGCAGCAATGTTGCGGGATTCAGCGCAGTAAAACCGGAGCAGCGGACAGAAGATGCATGGCGCAAGGCAGTTTTGACCGCGCTCTTATATCAGTGCTCTGATGCGGATGATAATACGCCTTCCTGGTATTTGCAGTGGATTCGGGAAAGCAATCGCTTCGAGGGAACACTGTCTGATTTGCCGGGCAGAGCAGACCGGTATCGGCTGAACAATGCGTCCGGCGATATGAAAATGGTTTATGCGATTATCAGCCCTGCTGCGCTGAGTGCGTTGGGTATCAGCACGACAGCGGGCACGGGTGCGGTAAAGTATCAACAGCTTGGAGACTATGTCAATGGGCTGATGTCCAGTCAAAATTTGACCCGTGACGAGGCTGTTGCAACAGCAGTAGATGAAATTCTGAAAGGCAATAATAGTTTCCGCTTTCTGAATACGGATCAGTTCAGCAGAAACTTCCGGTCTTTGATCTATATTCCGAACGAACAGCGCGAACTGCGGGTTTGGAAGGTAGGCGATGACGGGCAGGGTGTAAATGGCGCAACATTCACCCTTTATAGGGATTCCGCGTGTACCGATGTAGCTGCTTCTGGTGTTACGGGAACAGTGGGAGACAGAGACGGCGTTCTGATTTTTACACCGTCACCGGAAAAGGAAAGCGGTGCTGCTGTGAAGCCGGGATATGCGGAGATGCGCTGGGCGGCAAGTCAGCATGGCACCTATTATCTGAGGGAAACACAGGCGCCGGACGGATATACAGTAAATAAAACGGTAATTCCTGTGCATGTAGGCACATACTCCATTTATGCAGACGCAGGAACATCAGATAATGGTGTAACTGTAATGGCGGGTGTTGGCAAGCTGGCACAGACGATGAAAAAGTATGCTGCCGACAATGAAGTGAATATTACCCTCCGTGATATTACTGCCACTGCACAGAAACAGCCAACCGGACCATTCAATCCGAATGGTTGGACGCCTGTGAAGCTGGATGGAACGCAAGAGGACCGCAGCATGAATCTGCACTATGGTCTGAATGCGTTGGTGAACTACGGACTGCATGATGAGGACGGCGGAAAAACGCTGTATCCGTACTTTGTAACCGACACAGGGTTTATTACTGCCAGAGTAACGCAGAATTACAGTGCGCTGGTGAATGATGCAAACAATAAGTATGGAGGCGAAAATGCCAGTCACAGTGCGAATAAAACGCCTTTGTATGATACAGACATTACCAGCTTGTTCAGTTTGCTCAATGTTGTGGTTGTAACCGACCAGAAGGATTCGGAGAGCGAACCCAAAACCGGCGGGCTGGTAATCAGTAAAACCATAGTCGGTGAAATCGAATCTGAAAATGAGTATTACCGAAACTTCAGTTTTAAGCTGGAGCTTACAAATCCAGACGGAACTCCGTTTGACCAGGATGCAAAGTTTTATTTTTATGGTACGGATAAGTCCGGATATATCAGCAGCGGCGGGGACATCCTGCTGCATCATGATGAAAGTATGACAATTCTGGGCTTGCCGGAGGGCACGCGCTTCAAAGTAACGGAAACGCTTAACCCGGAGGATGGATACACTTCCATTGGCGGAACGGTTCGGGAAGGAATCATATATGCAGCAAAGGACGGCGGTTCAACTGCCGCGGCTGAATTTGTAAACGCCCGGGGAAAGAATGTTCCCTTTACGTTTACGAAAGTGTCTATGGATAATATCAATATACCGCTTTCCGGTGCACGGTTTAACCTGTATTGGTGGAGCGGACCCGAAGGGGCTGCCGACACGGAGCTGATTCCTTTGACCGGCGCGCCCGTAAACAGCGGCTGGACGCCGGTTGGAACGGCTGTAAGCGATGCAAACGGACTGGTGAATTTCGGCTCCCTTGCCAAAGGAACCTATCGGCTGATTGAAACGGCTGCGCCGGACGGGTATATCTTGCCGCAGGCACAGTGGCAAATTTCAGTGACTGTCGAAAATGATTCAATGTTGATCGAAAAGGTAAGCACGGTTGGGGTTGTCGATGATAAGAAACCGCCTGCCTTTGCAGTAGAAACAATAACAGTCGATGGTGTGACGACTTACACCTATAAACTGCCGAATATGTCTGACGTCACGCTGCCCTTTACCGGCGGAAGACAAACCTACCGCTATATGTTGTTTGGCGCTGGGTTGTTCTGTACGGCTGCAGGCTTTGCAGTATGGTACAGTGCACGGGGCGACAGGAAAAAGTCCAGGGTGAAGAAATGTTGAGAACATCCACGATAAAATAGTAAAGCAAAATCAATACAATATATATTTTAAGGAGAGTTTTTATGAAAAAGCGACTTTTACAACTGGGTGCAGTGATGCTATGCATCATGATGTGCCTGTGCGGCACGATTTCCGTGTTTGCAGCTGATGCTACTATGATTCCGTTAGCAAAAGGCGATACGAAAGCGGCTTCTATCGTAGTGAATGTTGCCCAGGATGAAGCCACAATTCCTGCGGGAATGCGCGCAACTGCATTCCGTATTATTACAGTAAATGTTATAGACGGATTGACAGGCACCCCGGACGGCAGTACCGGGGAAGGCAGCACGAATGAATGGCAGCCTGCGGAACCGGTATATTCCTGGGCACCGGGCGTCAGAGAATGGGTGGCTGCAAGTGATTATAAGCAGTATATTGATGTAGATAATGACTATGCGGTAACAAAAGCGTATAGAGATGCGACAGATGCTGAAATGGCTGCATTTATTGATGCTTTGGCGGCAGCAATCAAGCATGGGGAAACAGGTTTTGGAACTCCTGTTGACGGTGTGTTTGCCAACAGTGATGCGCCTCTTGTAAAGAGCGCCACTTTTGATGGGAAATCCTCAACCACAATCAGTGCGCTTTCTAAAGGTAGCTATATTGTCTTGATTGAAAACGGCAACAAGGTTTACAAGCCCTCCGTTGCGAACTTCACACCGGAATGGACTACTGTCGATGGCAAAGCCGGATGGTATATTCAAAATCCTGTTACAGTAGGTATTAAGGTATCTGATGTTACTTTGGATAAGAAAGTTTCCAACAGTGAAAACGGTACATATGGTTCTGCAGCGAATGCGGCTATCGGAGATACAGTTTGGTTTGATATTACTGCCGCTGTTCCCGAATATCCCGCGAAGGCATTGGATAAAACATTTATTATCAAAGATACACTGCCGGCTGGTCTCACACTTCAGTCTACCCCCAAAGTGTATGACAAGGATGGCACCGAGATTCCTGCATCGGCATATACATATACTACCGAAGGCAAGAGTTTCACTTTCAACTTTAAATATGATAACATTTCTGCTAAGGAATCTGTAACAGTAAAATACAGCGCAACGTTGAATAAAGACGCTGTGCTTGGCAGTGCCGGAAACGTGAACAATGCGCAACTGACATATACCAACAATCCGTATATTGAGAATGGTTTTAAAACAATTGAAAAAGAAGCAACTGTGTATACATATGGTTTGGCATTAACAAAAACAAACAATGTAGATGCAAATCCTGAGTATTTGGCTGGCGCTGTCTTTGTGGTAGAAAGACAGGATGACAATAATAAAAATGTTTGGCATAAGCTTACCTTTGTTGAAGAAAGCGGCAATGTTTATCGTTACATTCGTTCCGCAGGCGATGGTGAAACGGTGACAGATCAGGTGAAAACCGGTAGTGATGGTAAGTTAAATCTGAACGGTTTGGATGACGGTACGTATCGGCTTCGCGAGATAGAAGCTCCTGCAGGAGGATACGTGCTTCCCAAATCTGAAATTGAATTTACCATTACAGATGCGGTAGACGCTAAAAATGAACCTGGTATGGATGGTATTCCGGATAAGGACGGAAAAAATGTAACCAATGAAGGTGCTGAAACCGGATATCTGGCGCTTACAGTTAAAAACTCCAAGGGCTTCGATCTGCCTCTTACCGGCGGCATGGGTACAATCCTGTTTACAGCAGGCGGTATTATTCTTGTTGCAGGTGCAGTAGTGCTTCTGCTGGTTGCAAACAAAAAGAAATCTCGCCGCAGCTAAGCGGATAAACAAAAGAAATAGACGAATGGGGCGCAGGCAGCTTGTTGCCTGCGCCCCATTTTTAAGGGGATTGGCGTTTGAAAAAAGGAACAGTAAATTTCATTATCATTCTTTTGCTTCTTGCGGGAGCGGCGCTGTTTTTATATCCTGTTTTTTCAAGCTATCTTGCAGAGCTGCACCAAGCAGAAGTGGTTATGGAATATGATGCGTCTGTGCAGGAAATGCAGGAAGAAGAGCTTGCGAAAGAATGGAAAAAGGCAGAAGAATATAACGAGTCGCTTGCAGGAGAGCCTGTACGCGACCCCTTTCTGGAAGGAAGTGGAATGGCGCTCCCCCAGAACTATCTGGAAATTTTGCGGATATTTGATACGATGGGAACCGTTGAAATCCCTAAAATAGGCGTAAACCTGCCGATCTATCACGGAACAGATGCCGAAACACTGGAAAAGGGAGTAGGTCATCTCAGACAGACGGCTTTACCCATTGGCGGGGAAGGGATACATGCGGTATTAACCGGGCATACAGGGCTGCCCAATGCGAAGATGTTTGACGGACTGACAAAGCTGGAAATTGGGGACAAGTTTTATATCCATGTTTTAGGGGAGACGCTCGCCTATGAAGTGGATGCGCTCAACGTAGTAATGCCGGAGGAAGTGGAACTGCTGGATCCGGTTTCCGGTGAAGATCATGTGACTCTCCTTACATGTACGCCGTATGGTGTAAATACCCATCGT
>CASTST010000105.1 GCA_949451655.1 uncultured Eubacteriales bacterium
AATCCCTCCGGCACACTTCTTACCTTTGTTAGAAGGAGGCTTAGAATTGTTGGAAACCTGCTGTGTGACACCTCCCTTTGCTGGGGGGAGCCTTTTTATTTATCTGCTTTGCCGGCAGTCATGATTGGATATACGCAACCTATTCTATGGGTTACAGGCAAGTGTTAAAAAGTAGGTGCTATCCTGGTGGATTACGCGAAAACTGTATAGGGAAACGCTTGGGTCAGGCTTTGCAAGAAAGCCTTGACCGGTGTATTTTCCATAGGCTTCCTGTCGCGTCCAGCTTTTGTAAAAATCAGCGGCATCGACAGGCGCGGGAGCATTGTGAAGATAACGTTTTGTAATTTTTTTAAGACGGGACAAATCCGCATTAAAGTCAACTTTTTCGAGATCCAATCCAATTTCCCCGGAAATATTTGGGAATAGAAGAGTATTTTTCTCCCATTTCCAGGTTGGAATAGTTTGTATGTCTGCATGCATATGTAAGTCGGCAGGAAAATGAAATGCAGCATCTGCTTTGAATGAAGCGTTTGCACTGACTGAGCAGCAGCAAAGGGGTCCGCTATGGGATATGGAAAAGAAAAAGGGAGCATTCTCAGCATAAGGCTTTCCTTCTTTGGTTTTGCTGAAAGAAAAGTCTTCTGACTTTATACCGAACCCGTGCAGCAGCATATTCCGCAGATCTATGCCCGCAGTATGCTGGGATTCATAGGTGTTTTCACAAGCAGAGAATGCAACGGCAACCATAGTACGCTCCATTTCGCCGCAGTGCGGCAATCCATTTTGTAATGTATTTTTATTTTTTCATCTTGCGTTTATAAGCCCATGTACCAAAATAAAACCGCGGCAGGTTCATCATGCGCCCGATGCGCCACGGCTCACAGCAAAGGCGGTAGAACCATTCCAGTCCCAGTTTAATCATGATTTTGGGGGCGCGCTTGGTGTTCCCGGAGTAGATATCCAAGCTGCCGCCCAGTCCTAGAAACAGTTTCACGTTGGGGAGACGGTTGCGGTTTTCATAGATCCATTTTTCCTGCAAGGGGGCGCCCAGACATACAAACAGGATGGATGCCCCGGATGCGTTGATTGCTTCAATGGTCTGGTCGTTTTCGGACCCTTCTTTTTTACAGTACCCGTCTTTGGTTCCGCAGATGTTCAGACCGGGATATTTTTTTTCCATAATAACTTTGCATTGGTCGGCAACAGACTGTCCGCTGGGACAGCGGGAAGCGTCTTTTCCACCAAACAGGAATACGGGATAGCCATTTTCAGCGGCAAGCTGCAGGACCCGTTCTCCGAGGACAACACCTGCAACTTTTTCCTGCAGGGGAGTGCCCAAAATTCTTGCGGCTTTGATCACACCCACTCCATCAGGGACGACCAATTCTGCGGAATTGATAATAGGGTAGTAGGAGGGATCGTCAATGCAAAGCTGCACGATTTCTGCATTGGGAGTATAAACTGCGGTAGCAGCGCCCTGCTGCATTTGCTGCTGTATATATTCCACTGCGCCTTCCAGCGTAGTGTTGCACACCTGCACACCGCGGATATCTGCTTTTTTCAGTTCCATATTTTATATATCCTTTATTCAATCTGATAAACATGAAAGAAGGCTTCAGATACATGGTGTACAAGATCTGAAGCCTTTCTGCATTCCAGTTATTTTGCGTTGGATTCCATGAATGCAACTACATCTCCTACGGTAACCAGCTTATGCACATCATCATCGTCAATCACGATGTCAAATTTATCTTCGCAAAGGAGCAGCAAATCGGCAAGTTCCAGAGAATTGATACCGAGATCACTAACCAGTTCTGCCTCCATCGTAATATCGTCTGCGTTTACCTGCAGTTCGTTAACCAAAATTTCTGTGAGTTTCTCAAACATTTTTATTCTCCTAATTATTACAGTTATTATATCATAAAAGCAAACGCGCCAGCGTTTGGACGCGGCATTGCCGACACAAATCAGTCACGGATAGTCAATGTATGGCTATTATTTTACAAGAAAACGCTTGATTTTCTTGGTCAGTGTTTTTTCAAAATCTTCATGGCGCACTTCAAAACGGTTGATGTGTTTATAAGAGGGAAGGGATCGGTTGATTTGTGCAATGGCTTCCTTCAAAATGAAGCTGACAGCTGTATCTGTTGTACCTTCGCCCAGAACTTCATAGTTGGGAACGATCACCGCAGTGATTACAACCTCGCCGGAGGCTTCCTCTCTGCCCACGACAACACATTCCCGCACTGCGGAAATCCGGTTCAGCTTTTCTTCCAGTTCCTCCGGATAGATATTCTTTCCGTTGGAAGCGATAATAATATTTTTCAGCCGTCCGGTTATGGTAATGTATCCTTGTTTGTCCATGGTGCCTACATCACCGGTGCGGAACCAGCCGTCTTCGGTAAATGCAGCGCGGTTGGCTTCTTCGTTTTTGTAGTAACCAAGCATGACGTTGTCGCCCTTTACCAAAATTTCACCTTCGCCGTTTGCGCTTTCCGGCAGCGGATCAATTTTTACTTCGCAGTTGGGAACCGCCTGACCGACCGTGTTGAATTTAACCCTTCCGGCGCGGTTTACTGCAACAAGGGGAGCGCATTCAGTAATTCCGTATCCCTGCAAAACAGTGATACCGAAGGAATAAAAGTCCCGGATGATTTTGGGATCAATCGGTGCGCCGCCGCATACGATGCTTTTCAGATTGCCGCCGAATGCAGCGGTAATTTGCGAAAACATTTTCGGACGCATGTCAATTCCCATTTTCAGCATGGAATCGCTGAGCGCCATAGCGGCACGAACCTTTTTCGTCATGCCTTTTCGTTTCAGTTCTTCCCAGATTCGTTTGTGCACTGTTTCCAGAAACAGCGGAACCAGAATCAGCATGGTGGGTTTGAAATCCTTGAAATTGCGGGTTGCATAACGCAGACCGTCGCAAATATAGGAGGTAATCCCCAAATTAGAGGCAGCGAATTGTCCGCAGGTCAGCTCATAGGTATGGTGAATCGGCAAAACGGAAACGAGGGAATCATCCCGGTCGTGCTGCATGGTATTGCAGGAGGCGTTGATCGCTGCAACAAGGTTTCCCTGGGAGAGCATGACGCCTTTGCTGGTACCGGATGTTCCGGAGGTGAACAGGATCACAGAGAGTGCGTCCATATCCATTTCGTGGTCAGCAAAAGCGGTGCTGCCGGATTCCAGTGCTTCCTGACCGCTGGAGATTACCGTTTGGAAGGGCAGAATTTTTTCATCGCTGTTTTCTGTGCTGACCGGAATCAGATAATCCAGAAAAGACAGTTCTTCCCGGATTGCTTCGATTTTGCTGTTTATGGATGCGGTATATACAAGGGCATTACACTCGGCAATTTTCATGAATTCTATCATCTGGTCGCTGTCCAGTTCCTTATCAAGGGGAACGATCACGCCGCCGGTAGAAACAGTGGCGATAAAAGCAGCAGTCCATGATGGGTGCGTATCGCCTACAACGGCGATGTTTTTTCCATTCAGCCCATATTGATACAGACCGGATCCAAAGGCGCGCACCATTTCCCAGAAATCGTGATATGTGACTCGTTGGGTTTCTCCGCTTTCCTTAAAAATGTACAACGCTTTGTCCCCGTAGACTTCTGCGTTGGACTGTGCCATTTGCCGCAGGTTTTCCACAGGCTTTGGAGGTTGTACAGATTTTAAATTATTATATGTTCTCATTTTTCATCCATTTCTCCGGATACCCGGGGGAAAATAGGGGAAAGTACATTGCAAGATTTATTGCATTGCAGTAGTATTATTATAGTTACTGATGTATTTTATGTCAAGTCTTTGGGAGAAAAATCTATGTATGTCACCTTGACACATCTTGGGAGAATGTGTAAAATGACAATAACCGTGTGGAAAGGAATGTGCAAACTATGAAACCTGCTATAAATTTTATACGGTGCCGGCAGGCATATGACAGGGAGCAGATATGGGAAACGGTGTATTCGCTATGGGAAATTTGTTTTGGAGACAGCCCTGCATATATTCGGCAGTTCTGCCGTGAGATGCCCCTGTATGGTGCCGTTTTTGCGTCAGATGGAGACCGGGTGATTGGAATAGCACTTTTATTGCAGCCGGATATCTCCAGAAAAGCATATTACGGATACGCTGTGTGCACGCATCCTGCCTGGCGCGGACAGGGTATATGTCAAAAGATACACGAAAAAATTCGTAAAATATGCAGTCGGGAGCATGCCGGATATTTTGTGCGTCCGGCAGAGCCGGGATTAGAACATGCGGTGCTTTCCTTTTAGAAGAAGAGCAGTTGATTTGTGAGGTTTGTGCACCGAAGCATCTTCTGATGCATGCGGCGTCCTGTGCAGCGGGTGCATTGGGCGGACGTGCAGCAGTTCGGCTTCCCGGAGATATACACAGCGGAACGTGTTCTGTGATGGGCTTCGGTATAGAAAAAGATTTCTATTTTAATTTATATATAGAATAACCAAAAGTATGACAGATTGTTTATTTTGGAAGGCATACGGTGAAGGCTGTGCCCTCTCCCGGAGCTGTGTCTGTTTTTATGGTACCGCTGCACAGCTTGATAATACGGCTGACAATTGCAAGTCCCAGCCCGTTTCCTTCGCTTTTTCTGGAGGTATCGCCCTGATAGAATTTGTCGAAAATATGTTTGGCAGTTTCCGCATCCATACCGATGCCTGTGTCGCGGATTACAGCTTTAATTATATTCGTTTGTGTCAATTGAATGGTGATGGAACCGCCTTCCGGCGTGAATTTAATTGCGTTGGAGAGCAGATTCAGCCACACTTGCATCAGCAGTTCATCGTTTCCGTAATAGACTACATCCTGCAACTGAATATCCAATTCCAGATTCTTTTTGTTCCAATCCGATTCCAGCAGTAAAACAGCCTGACGCAACTGTTCATCCAAACGGTACGGCTTTTTATCAGTAATAATTTCCTGGCTTTCCAGGCGGGATATTTTGAGGATGTTTCCAGAGAGGGAGGACAGCCGATGGGTTGCCCGGATGATTCTGTCTACATATTCATCATGTTCCTCACGGGATAGACGGTCATCCTTCAGCAAAACAGCGTATCCTTCGATAGATGCAAGGGGCGTTTTGAATTCGTGGGAAAGATTGGCGATAAAATCTCCGTGTACGGTTTCTGTATTTTGCAGCTGCTGTACCATACGGTTGAAATTTGCTGCCATTTGAGCCAATTCTTCGATACGCTGGGTTTCTGATACCTGCACATGAAAATTTCCAGCGGACACTTCCTGCAGGGCATCGCTGAATTTCAAAATCGGTTTCAGGATTCTGTGCCCTACGATTGCAGACAGGGTAACGCCTGTTGCCATACTGAGCAGATACAGTATAATAAAGGCAGCCATGAGATCCATACCTGCAAAATATCCCCGGCTGGCGGTCAACGCCAAAATGGGGGCAATCAGCAGCACGGATGCGGACATAATGCCGAATACCACAAGAGTAAAATAGAAGCCAAGCTTAAAACCATGCTTTTTCATGTGTGTTTCTCCGTATTATTTTTTTACCACTTTATAGCCCAGTCCCCGGACGGTGATGATTTCAAAATCTTTGTTTTCCCGGAATCGGTCCCGCAGGCGGTTGATGTGTACATCGACGGTGCGTGCTTCTGTTTCACTTTCCATGCCCCAGATTTCATCCATCAGCTGCTGGCGGGTGTAGATATGTCCGGGATTTGTAGACAGCTTATATAAAAGAAGAAATTCCTTTTGAGGCAGAACGGTTTCTTTCTGTTCCCAGGTAACGGTGAGAGAATCATAATCCAGCATCGTACTGCCGATCATTTGCCTGTGTTCGCTTGTAATTTTTGCGCGGCGCAGAAGGGCGCCAACCCGCAGAAGCATTTCATTCACATCTACCGGTTTGACCATATAGTCGTCCGCGCCGGACAAAAATCCCTTTTGCTTATCTCCAAAGCTGTCTTTGGCGGTAATCAGCAGGACGGGAATCTGCTTGTCTGATTGCCGGACTGCTTCCGTCAGGGCAAACCCATCCAGGCGGGGCATCATAATATCGGAAATGATCAAATCTACATATGCACCGTCCATAAGACGCAGTGCTTCTTCACCATCCAGTGCGGGAAGAGGATTGTATCCGTTTTTGCGCAGTACCGTGCAGAACAGCAGGTTCAGTTCGGTATCATCTTCAGCCACAAGTATATTAAACATGGTATCCTCCATTCTGC
Source organism: uncultured Eubacteriales bacterium (assembly GCA_949451655.1). Taxonomy (GTDB): domain Bacteria; phylum Bacillota; class Clostridia; order Oscillospirales; family CAG-272; genus Avispirillum. Next base: position 6,219 of record CASTST010000105.1, read on the forward strand.
CGTCAGTACGGCTGTTTCATTTACAGTATACTACAGGTTAGGCGGCTTTTGCAAGAAATTCATTGCAATCCTTGCCTGACAGTCTGCAATATGGTATTATATAATTGGGGAAGCAAATATTTTGCTTTATGGTTGCATCAAAAGACAAATAAAAGCGGAGGAAGATATGCAGAGGGCAATGGTGATCGGATGTCCGGGAGCGGGAAAAAGCACGTTCGCGCGGAAGTTGAGAGATATTACGGGTCTTCCTCTGTATTATCTGGATATGTTGTGGCATAAGCCGGACAAAACCAATATTTCGAGAGAAGAATTTGACAGGAAGCTGAGTGTTATTTTAGAAAAGGATAAATGGATTATTGATGGAAATTACCAGCGTACTTTAGAAATGCGTTTGCGCAAGTGCGATACAATCTTTTTATTGGATTTTTCAACTGAGGACTGCATAGCAGGCGCGCAATCCCGCATCGGTAAAAAACGCGAGGAAATGCCGTGGATTGAAACGGAATTTGATGAAGAATTCAGACGTGCGATTATGGATTTTCATGCAATGAAAATCCCACAGATATATAGGCTGCTCAGTGCATATCAGGATGAGCGGGAAATTACTATATTCAAATCAAGAGAAGAAGCAGATTTGTACATAGAAAGATATGGTGAGAGAAGGGAGAATATATGAATATCATTACAGATAAAACATTTGACGCGGAACGGGCATTATACGGAAAGAAAGATCTTACAGTAAAAAATTGTGCTTTCGATGGTCCTGCGGACGGGGAAAGTGCGTTTAAAGAGTGCAGAAATATTACGGCGGACGGATGCTTTTTTAATCTTCGTTATCCGTTCTGGCATGATGACGGTGTGACGATTACTGCATCGGAAATGACATCTCTTTGCCGTGCGGCATTGTGGTATTCCCATCATATTGATATCCGTAGTACCAAGCTGCACGGAATCAAGGCACTGCGGGAATGCGGCGATGTAGTCATGCGGGAATGTGACGTCATCTCGCCGGAATTTGGCTGGTCGGTGCAGGGAATCAAAATGGAGGACTGCACGGCAGAAAGCGAATATTTTATGATGCGTTCCGAGAATCTGTATTTTCGGAATGTACAGATGAAGGGAAAGTATTCTTTTCAGTACATTGCAGATTCCATTTTTGAGGATTGTGCTTTTGATACGAAGGACGCCTTCTGGCATGCGAAAAATGTGGTAGTGAAAAACAGTGTGGTGAAGGGTGAATATCTTGCATGGTACTGTGAAAATGTGACATTTGAGAACTGTAAGATTATTGGTAC
>CASTST010000106.1 GCA_949451655.1 uncultured Eubacteriales bacterium
CGCCACCCCCTTGTGCAAAGGGAGCCTTTTAGGTTGTGCTTCGTGACACCTCCCTTTGCTGGGGGGAGGCTTTAAAATTTATACTGTGCAGAGTTCTGCACAAGGGAGGCTTACAATCTTGCGCTTCCTCACACAATCATGCCAAGCTTCTCATGCAGCTTTCCTTCTGCTGCGGTAAAGATCGCACACAAATCCTCGCCTGCTGCAAAATGTGCATACATTTCCAATGTGCACACCGTTACCGGGTGATCTGCTGCAAGTCCCGTCAGAGATGTTAAAATCCCCTCTGCATCCGCCGGATTTTGACCGTTGTCCCGAATATAGCAATACAGTGCAGCAGCACTGCCCGTACAAATATATACCGGGAATGCTCCCTGCTCCAGCACCGTACAAGCCGCACCGGTAAGCCGGTCAAGACGCGCCAGCTTGCGGGGAATATCTGCACCTACCCGGGCACAGGTATCCCCCAGCGCACGGTTTGTAAAACGGCGGAGCAAATCGCTGATATGCTGTAAAATGGGTGTGCAGTCTACCCCGTATTTTTTGCCGAGCGCTCCTGCCGACTCTAACATAGCATTTTGTGCCAGCAAACGGACAAACGGATCTGCAATACTTTCCCAAATATAGGTATGCCCCAAAATCTGTCCCAGATATGCGCATACTGCGTGTCCCATATTATGAATGAACAGCTTGCGCTCTATGTAATAATGGAAGGGCGTAAACGGCACCATATTGGAGATTTTCGGAATTTCTCCGATAAAAGCAGCCTGATCCACAGGAAGAACGCAATATTCTTCCACAGCGATCCGCAGGGGATTTACTTCTTCTCCGCTCCCCGCCTCCTGCTTCAGCGCAGGAACCATTCTGCCAACAGAGGTTTCCACCAAACCGATCTGCCCAAGCTGATCCTCCGTGAGTTCCTTTGCAAGCAGCTCCCGGATATATGCATCCGCATCCATCAAATTCTCACATATCAGCAAATTCAGCGGCTTCTTACCGGCGTCGCACCGGGCACGAATTCCTGCGGCAAGGTTCGGAATAATATATTGGATTGCCTTCGCACCCACGCAGGTCGCAGCAATATCCGCTTCGAAAATCGCTTTTACAGCAGCTTCTTTGTCACTGCCGTCTGCAACATGTATATTTTTAATCTGTTTCAGGACAGGTGCATCTCCCACAATTTGTAGGGGATATTCCCCATCCTTTTGAATCTGTGCGATAATCACCGGAGATACATCAATAAAAGTCACCTTTGCGCCTGCTTCAGAAAACAGCGGACCGATAAATCCCCGCCCAATATTGCCTGCGCCAAATATCACTGCGTTCATAGTATTTAGCCTTTCGTATATACTCAAATTTTTATAAAGCCCGCCATGCGGGAACAAATCGTTCTGCTTTCATTTATCATACCACTTTCCTCTTTTCAGGTCAAGAAGGGTCTTTTCTTTTTCGGGAAAATGTTGTATACTGAATGAAACACATATTGGAGGGAAACGGATATGGATTTTGAAACGCTGGAAGAAACCTGTCGAAACTGTACGAAATGTTCGCTGCATCAAACCCGGACAAACTGTGTGTTCGGTCAGGGAAGCCGGGACGCTGTACTTATGTTTGTGGGCGAAGCGCCGGGGGAAAAAGAGGATTTATCCGGGATTCCCTTCGTAGGACCTGCGGGGCAGCATCTGAATAAATTTTTAGCAGCGGTGGGCATTGACCGGGAAAAGGTATATATTACAAATATATTAAAATGCCGCCCACCCCACAACCGGGATCCCCTCCCTGCGGAGCAGGACTGCTGTATGGATTACCTGCGTGCACAGGTCAAGCTGATTCAGCCAAAAATTATCGCCTGTCTGGGTCGGATTGCGGCAATGCGGCTGATCACGCCGGATTTCAAGATCACCCGGGATCACGGTGCATTTCACCAACGGGGGAATTTTATCGTCACGGCAGTATATCATCCGTCTGCACTTTTGCGGGATCCGCGAAAGAATGAGGATATGTACCGGGATATGAAAGCAATCCGGCAGAAGCTGGATGAGCTTGGGGGATAACAAAAGTATAAAAGCTTTCTTATACCCAGTTGCGCCTCAAGTTTCCGCTAATTAAAAAGGCTCCCTCAGCAAAGGGAGCCTTTTTAATTGAGTAGATCTGAGTGACATGCCTTAGAAGTTCGTTTTGCGAGATCCTATACAAGAAGCCTAATTGCTTTTTGCTCTGCTTTTTCTACCGTTTGCCCCGTGCCATGGCGGCGCCGCAAATGATTCCGCAGAGCCCGCCGATAATATGCGTTAGTTGTGATATATTATCGGCAACGAAAATCATGGAGTAAATCTCCCGTCCCAGGTAGATCAGTGCGACCAGGATCAGGGACACGGGAATATTTCCGCCCCGGATTCCCGATATGGAAGAAAGAAATATCAACATAAAAACAATGCCGGACGCGCCCAGAAGCGCGTTCCCGGGAAAAAATACAAAATAGACGATTCCGGAAACCAGCGCTGTGATCAGTATGGAGAAAAAGAGATTCCAGCTTCCATAGCGGCTTTCCACAACCGGACCCAGTACCAGAATCAGGCATATGTTACCAAAAAAATGCGACCAGTCTGCATGTCCGAGGACGTGCCCGAACATGCGGACATAAGTTAGGGGATCTGTCAGCGGCGCACGGTATACACTGAAAAGATGTGTATTTGACCATCCGTCCGTCCATCCGTTCATAAGCAGTGCAAGAAGACCGAGCAGTGCAAAGGTCAGGATGACAGGCGAGTCATATTGAATTTTTAGTACAGGCTTTTTCAAAACAAATTTTCCTTTCATGTTGATGCAGACACTTTGCGGCTTTTGATAGGCTTCATTTGCTTTCATTGGCAAAGGGAGCCTTGATACTTCTACTGCATATTTCTTGCAGGATCAGTCACGGGAGATGCCGGCGTTACCAATGGATTTTGACCGGATGCAGAGGTGATCTGTGCAACCATCAGAGAGGTGCGGGACATCAGACTTGTAAGCAGCGGCTTGCAGCTTTCCCGAAAGGCGCCGGCAATATCTGTTTCTTTCCAATTGATTTCGTCTTTTGTCTGTGGATTAAAGGGCAGCAGTACGCCAAAAGTGACAGACAGGCGAAAAACTCCTTCCGGAGCAAAGCTCAGCGTACGGTTGAAATTGATTTTCACCCACTTGTCGCTGTGCTGGGCGAGAATGGTATCTTTGCAGTTCAGCTTCCGTTTTTCCGTTGGGTTTTGTGTTTCCAGTGTTTCATATTGAATGTTGTCCAGAAAGATCTGCCTCTGGGGCAGAAAATAACGGTTAAAATCCAGCATGGGCGTTCTCCTTACCAGTATTTGCGATCCAGACTGCGCAGCTGCACTGCTTCTGCAATATGGGCTGCTCGAATCGTTTCACTGTGATCCAGATCTGCAATGGTTCGTGCAACCTTCAAAACTCGGTCATGTCCTCTTGCAGACATGCCGAATTTTTCAAAAGCATTTTCCAATATAGCATTTCCTGCCGGATCTACTGTGCAGAACTGCCGCACCTGTTGGGCAGTCATATTGGCGTTGCAGGAAACTTCTCCGTTGAATCGCTGGGCGGCGAAGGTTCTTGCGGCGATTACTCTGGTACGGATTACAGAAGAATCTTCTGTGGGAGTAGGATCAGAAATTTCGCTGAATTCTAAAGCAGGAATTTCTATTTGAATGTCGATGCGATCCAGCAGCGGACCGCTGACTTTGGCAAGATAACGACGAATTTCTTCTCTGCGACAGGTACATTTGCGTTTTTGTGAGCCAAAATACCCGCACTTACAGGGATTCATGGCACATACCAGCATAAACCGACTGGGATAGGTGGTCTTTCCAGCAGCGCGGGTGATAGTAACTTCGCCGTCCTCCAGAGGTTGACGAAGTCCTTCAATTACATTTTTAGGAAACTCCGGCAGTTCGTCCAGAAAAAGCACGCCGTTGTGGGCTGCGGAAACTTCACCCGGCTTCGGTCGCGCACCTCCTCCCACCAATGAAGCAATGCTCATTGTATGATGCGGACTGCGGAACGGACGCTGACACACCAAAGAAGTGCCTTCCTTCAAAATTCCGGCAACAGAATGAATTTTCGTGGTTTCTACTGCGTCATCTATGCACATGGGAGGCAGAATGGTGGGCAGTCTTCTTGCAAGCATGGATTTTCCTGCGCCGGGCGGTCCGATCATCAGTACATTATGTCCGCCTGCCGCAGCAATTTCCAACGCACGCTTTGCCCGTTCCTGCCCGCGCACATCGGAAAAATTGCACCCTGTAAGGCTGTAATTTTCCAGGTCATATTTTGCACCTTCAAATTTAGGCAAAGTTTCCAGCCCCTGCAAATGCCGCACAATCTGTACCGCATCATCTGCGGCGTATATAGAAATCCCTTCTACAGCCGCCGCCTCAGGACCGCAGCATTTCGGTACAAACACTTCTGTGAATCCGGCTTCCTTTGCGGCAATTACCATGGAAAGAATTCCAGGCACACGCCGCAGCGCACCGGAGAAGGACAGTTCGCCAATGAAACACCGTCCGGTCAAATCGCACGCTTCCGGTATGGTTCCGGCAGTTTTCAAAATTGCTATGAATATAGCAAGGTCGAAAGCGCATCCTTCCTTTTTGATATCTGCCGGTGCAAGGTTGACGATAATTGCTGAATCCGGAAATGCAAGATCGCTGTTTGTCATCGCCGCACGTACCCGCTGTTTGGCTTCTTTTACTGCAGCGTCCGGCAGTCCAACAATATCAAATATCGGAATGTCCTGGCTGGAATTGCATTCTACGGTAACGATATATCCGTCAATCCCTTGCAGGCTGGCGGAATAGGATGTGGTTAGCATATATGTTTGTACCTCAATGTATAATTTAGTCCAATCAGTATCGTCATTTTATCACATTTTTCGTTTCTATACAATACCGGAGCGGGATTTTTCGCGGTAAACCCGGGTGTTTGCATATTTAAAAACTGCATCCTGTATAGATTGTGTTGCACAGGAAATCGTTGACAAAGAATCTGCAAACTTGTATACTGTAAACATAAGGAAATGTATTACACGATATCGACGAAAGGACACTTCTATGAAACTATGCAGGAATTGCCGATATAGCGGAGCCAAACCGATGTAATGTCTGCAAAGCAGTTTATGTTTTGCGGACTTTTTCATTTTCGACAAAATCTGACGCTGTATTACTAAGTTTTTACCGAAACAAAAGGAGAAAACACAATGAAAACAAAACTGATCAGCATGCTCCTTGCATGCATTATGCTTGTATCTCTTGCAGCATGTGCAAATGATAACGACAAACCCGGCAGCGCACCGGAGGAATCCACAAAGGAAACAGACGTGCAGACTACGGAAGATATTACTACGGAGGATACTACGGAAGAAGACACTACCGAACCCGAAGAAACAGGCTGGCAGGGACCGGGGAAGAATCCCGACATGGAAGACTGTACACACGGTCCTGAAATATATTTTGATAATGAAAATATGACTTTATCCGGATTAAGCGAGTATACAACAGTTTGGGATGTGATGCTTGGTGTCTGCTGGAATTCATATAATCACTATCACAAAATAGTATGCTATAAAAATGGTGAAGAGGTCAGAGATTCTTATCTTGAAGAAGGAATGAAGATCAAAGTATATCATTATGACGAACAGTTTAATGAGGAACTGTATGGTGAATATACCGTAACGAATCTCACAAAATGGGACGAATCACGGGGTGCTCCTCCTTCTAAAACATATACACCTTGGTTCGACACACAAACGGTGGGCGTTCCCAGAAATGCTACAATTGAAGATTATACGGCTGAGTGTACGCCGATTGCGGGCGGATATTATCAGTTCTTCAAAGACGGGGAAGAAGTAACGTCAGGAAATCTTGAAGATGGTATGATTGTAAAATGTATATTTGAGAATGAACACAGTTCCGGTGTGGATATTCGCGAAATCTACATTGCCGATTATTTGATTCCAAGACGATAACTTAAAGGAATAGGGAAATACATAAATGAAGTATAAAGTAAAGTTCATATCAATGATGTTGGTTTTTGCTCTGTTGTGGATGCTTATGCCTCTTAACATGTTTGCAGAAACTTTAGAAAAAACTGAATTAGATTTCGCAGAAAAAATTACTGAAATAGATAATGAAGAAAACTTGCAAGATGAATGTTGTTCATCAGAACTGCACGACGAAAGCACTGCATGCACACATAATTCAAATTGGACGTTTGACAACGAGACGATGACAGTGTCAGGTGTGATTTCCATTATGCCGGTTTTTCTGCTGAAAGATCTTCTGGATGACGACGGATATCACAGCGCTGAGGTATTGCAGGATGGTATTCCCGCAGATCAATGGAGTGAACTGGAAGATGGCATGACCGTTCAGATTTTTCATAATAAAGAACTGTATGGCGAGTATAGGGTTGTGGATGTTATACAGGCTTCGACATCACCGAAAACTACACAAACAACGTTAAGCGCTCAAGGAGCACCAATGAGGGCAATGAGCAATGCAGATACTTATGGATTCACTATGCCAATTGATTATATGCAGGTTCCAAGGGATGTGAGCAGTAGCTTTGGTTCTCGCTATTTATACGTGGGAGAGAACAAAGGGGATCGTATAAAACTTTCAGACAGCAATTATCCTTATGTTGGAACTGGGAAAGGAGATTACATTAAAGATTTTCATAAAGGAATAGATATTGGAAAAAATACGTTTAACGACCATATGACACAAGAGGAAAGAGACAATCAAAGCTGGGATATTCGCGCAGTGCAAGGCGGACAGGTAGTTACCGCTTCTACAGGATATAATTATGGAAGAGGAAATTACGTGGTTATGAGACACGACTTTCCGCAAGCGCCTGTAGGAATGTCAAAAACGATATATACATATTATCAGCATATGGCAAACGTTGCTGTCGAAACAAATGATTGGATAGATCGCGGGCATCCTTTAGGACAAATAGGAAATACGGGAGACTCATCTGGCGACCACCTTCATTTTGAAATACATTTAGATGAAAATGATACAGAAGAATCATGGAAAGACCCTGTCGCCTATCTATCGGGAGCGCCAACCTATACGCACACGCACACATACGAATATGTATGGCCCGAAGGCACCCATCCCCATGTAAATTACGAGCAGTGTACTATCTGTGGGGATTTGCGAAGCATGGGAACGAACGCCGCAACGTATGAATATACATATTACTTAACCGATCATCCCCACCGGCAATACGGAATGTGCAATATGTGTCATATTGAGAAATTTACAGGGGAACACAAACCATGCAATCAGGTAGCAATTTATGCTGACGGAGACCACCCCCACCGCCGGTACAGAAAATATGCATGCGGTGCGAACGAGTATCTGGACTCGTATATGGAATGTAACCAGGTTGCGATTTATGTCAGTGAAGATCACCCGCACCGCAGATATAGGGTATACGCGTGCGG
>CASTST010000107.1 GCA_949451655.1 uncultured Eubacteriales bacterium
GAAAGAAAAATAAGATACTTGTTAGAAACACCGGGCGTGCTGGAGAAATATACAGAAAATTGCAGGCGTGTTACTTTTGAAACGCCGAATACATATTATCAGAAATTGCTGCAAATTTATAGGAATCAAAATGAAGATTTATGAAATAGGAACGGGATACACGCCAATTCCGGCACAAATGGGTGCTGCCACAGAAATTGTTGTAGAAGAATTGACACGTTCGCTGCGCAGGAACGGCGAATCAGCAGAAATAATTGATATCAAAGCGGCGCATCGACAGAATACCTTGCTTCCGATTATAGAGGTGCGTGTTCCGGGGGTGTTTACCAAAACAGATGTCAGCCTGGGTATTATGCATAAGTTGAAGCGGGTGTTTTATTCCATCTCGCTGGCGATGAAGTTGAAAACGATTTTAAAGCAAACAGACGAGCAGGTGGCGCTCCATTTTCATAATCAATATAATCTTTTCTTTTTCCTGAAGCTTGTTTCTAAAAAGCTGCGGAGCCGGGCAATTGTTGGATATACAGTGCATTCCTATATTTGGGGAACCAAGTGGGATGAGATAGAAAAGACGGTTAAAAAGAAGTATTTTCAAGAAATATATTGCGTTCAGAAGGCAGATGCTGTTTTTGTGCTGAACGATATTACGATTGACCATTTTGTGAATCGTTTGGGCGTGGGAAGGGAACAGATCCATAAAATTCTGAATGGAGTGAATGTGGAGCGGTATACCCCGCTTGCAGAGAAAAATGTTTTTGCATTCAAGAAAGCGTGCGGTTTTGCAGGGGAAAGGATTATTTTTCAGGTCGGATCTGTGTGTCCGCGAAAGAATCAGCTTGGATCCATTCGGATGCTTTCCCGGTATTTGCGGGAACATACCGATGTAGTGTACATGTATGCCGGCGGAATCATTGACGCTGCATATCAGGATTCTATCAAACGATTTGCTGCAGAGAACGGGATTATAGATCAGATAAAATATGTTGGCGAGCTCTCTCCCGGAGAGCAGTTGAACCAGTATTACAATATGGCGGATTGCTGCGTTTTTACTTCTACCCTTGAATCATTTGGATTGGTAATTATAGAAGCAATTGCATCGGGAACACCGGTTATTGTATGGAGCAACTTAATGTTTCCTCTGGATGGCGGATATGCCATGTATCATAATACAGATGAATTTGTATCGCTGGTGGATCATTTTTTGCAGAGTGGTAAAACCAGAAGTTCTGTATCAGAGGAAATTTTTACAAATTATAGTTGGGATTCTGTAGCTTCTATGTACAGCAATGTATTTAAAGAATATATCAAATAGCGTCTTTTAAACCCAATTTGTAACTTTTGCGAAAAGGTCTCTATATCGCAGAAGAAAGGTATGGTTATAAAGTGGCAAAGAAACTAAACGGAACAGTTATTGTTACATACCGCTGTAACGCAAGATGTACAATGTGCAATAGATATAAGGTTCCTTCCAAGCCGGAGGAGGAGATTTCTATTGAAACGATTCAAAAGCTGCCGGAAATGTATTTTACGAATATTACAGGCGGTGAACCGTTCATTCGTGAGGATCTTGCGGATATTGTGCGGGAGCTTTATAAAAAGAGTGAGCGAATCGTCATTTCCACTAACGGTTTTTTTACAGATCGTATCGTTGCACTTTGCAGACAGTTTCCTCAAATCGGCATCAGAATATCCATTGAAGGGTTGGAGCAGACCAATAACGAGATTCGCGGACTGGATGATGGATATAATCGCGGGTACACCACCCTGAAAACACTTGTTGACATGGAAATGAAAGACGTGGGTTTTGGAATGACGGTGCAGGACAAAAACGCCTCTGATCTTGTAGCCCTTTATGATATATCCGATGCACTTGGAATGGAATTCACAACCGCGTCTCTGCATAATAGCTTTTATTTTGTTGAGTCAGGCAATATTATTCACGATCGGTTAATGGTGGCGCAGCAGTTTGAGGATTTGATCAATCGCCTACTGCAGTCCGGTAGTCCTAAGAAGTGGTTCAGAGCCTATTTTAATCATGGTTTGATTAACTATATATTCAGTCAGAAACGACTGCTGCCCTGTGATATGAGCTTTGATACATTTTTCATAGATCCGTATGGCGATGTGATGCCATGCAATGGAACAAAAGAAAAAGAAGTTATGGGCAATCTCAACGTGCAGACCTGGGATGCGCTGTGGAACAGCGAAAAAGCGGAAGAAGTGCGCAGAAAAGTACGCTGCTGCGATCGAAACTGTTGGATGATCGGATCTGTGTCACCGGCAATGCATAAATATATATGGGTTCCGGCATGGTGGGTTTTCCGGCATAAATTTCTTTTCTTTTGGAAGAAGAAAAAATATTCCATGTTTGAGAACAGGGTTGTTCGGGACTATCGTGACGGAAAAATTTCGAAAGAAGAATTGGATGCTTGCTCAACTTGCGAGAAACATATGCAGATGCAGGTGTGACCGGCGTGGGTGATTTTGTAATATGCTGATTCTATCAAATTGTTTAACGGAAACGTCAGATGAAGTGTGTGTTAAAGTCTTCTGTAGTTTGATAAAAATGATGAAGCGCGCTGATCCCAATCATTTTGTTATATCATACGAAAGAACATCGGAAATTTCTGACAGGCATTTGCATTGCAATCGTTTTTTGCTTAATAGGGAGTTGTTTCGTATTATTAGGAGTCGAAAAGAAAAGGTATTGTATTTGCCTTTTCCGGCAAAGCCGATTGCAACGGCAATCCGCATACTTATATTATCATTATTTTCCAAAGCGGGACTTGATGTTTTGATTGCAATGCAGTCCCCGATGGGGACGCTTTCGAAAATATTGATGAAACGAAGCAGGGCACATTTTATGCTTTTATCAGAAGAATCTCATAAGCGGTTTGCGGATGCTTTGGGAAGCCATAGAGTGACATACATTAAAACAGGAGTGGATACGAAAAAATTTGTCCCGGTTTCCTCCTGTACTGCACAAGAACGGAAAATGAAATATCACCTGGATCCCAAGCTCCCGGTTGTGCTTCATGTTGGACATTTGAATGCGGGCAGGAATATTGGATCACTGCTCAAAATAGATCCCAAATATCAGATCGTTCTGGTTGTGAGTACGCTGACGAAGGGAGAACAGGATGAAACCTTGCGCAGACAGCTGCTTTGCTGCTCTAATATTCGAATCATGGATAGCTACATACCGGAAATAGAGGAAATATATCAAATGGCAGACGTATATTATTTCCCTGTTGCGGAATACGGGAAATGTATTGATGTTCCTCTCTCCTGCTTAGAGGCGGCTGCATGTAATAAGCCTGTGATTACGACCCGATACGGAGAAATGCGGGCATTTGAAGGAAAGCCGGGATTTGTGTTTGTTGATTCCTTTGATGAAAACAGCATAAATGCTGCGATAAACGAGGCTTTGCAGACAGAACCGGTGGATACCAGGGCATCTGTATTGGAATATGATTTTGACCGTGCTATCACATATTATTTTAAATAAATTCTGGAGAATGGGTATGGAGCGACCGCTCGTGTCTGTAGTTATACCGATATATAATGTGGAAAACTATTTGGACAGATGCATTCAATCTGTAGTGGATCAAAGTTATTGGGAGATGGAGATTCTCCTGATTGACGATGGTTCAACGGATCAGTGTCCTGCAATTTGTGACGGCTGGGCCAAGAGGGACAATCGGATTCAGGTAATACATAAAAAGAATGCCGGAGTGGGCGCCGCGCGTAATACGGGCATTGACAGTGCCAGGGGGCGGTATATATTTTTTTTGGACGGAGACGATTGTTTTGAGATAGAGACGATTGAAACCTGTATAGCAGAAGCCAGCAGAGCAAATGCTGACGTAGTGATGTTTGGTCGCTGCGACATTTGTGAGGACGGTACGAAAATAGAGCATTCAATGGATGCAGGGAAAAGATATTATCTGAAAGATCAGATATTGGAAGATATTCTTCCGGGGCTGTTTACATACGAAAGAGGGCTGGGTATAAGCGTATGCATGAAAATGTTTGACCTTGACCTTATTAAAAAAAATAAGGTTCGATTTGGGGAAGAACGTGAATTTGTTTCGGAGGACGCTTGCTTCATCTTAAATTTATTTTCTTATGTATCCTCAGTTTTGCTTGTTCCGAAACAACTTTACTATTATAGAAGGAACATATCGTCTTTTTCAAGAAGATACAAAAAGAATTGCCAGTTGTTAAACGATGCTTTTATATTGAGGGGCATGGATATTTGTGAAAAGGCAGCATTTCCGGAAAAGGTGCTGCGCTGTATAAAGGTTCGGTATCATATGTATACTGTTGCCGGACTGAAACAGATTCTGGGCGCAAAATTAACAAAGAAAGAAAAAAAGGCGGAGCTTGGCGCTATATATGAGAACAAGCTTCTGTGCAGCACCATTACATGTGATACGCTGAAATACGAATCCTTTCCCATGAGGTTTTTTTGGATCGTATGGAAGCTTCGGGGATATTGGATTTGCAATGTGATGCTGCGGTGTAAGGCAAAAGGCTGAAATTGTGTCCCATCTTCCTTCAGCTTCCGGGGAAATTTGCCGCAAATTGAAAGAAAGGCATGATCTTGGTTATGACAGATAGCAGTATAACAAAAATAAATATCCGAAAAAGAACGATTCCGGAATGGGCTGCGCTGTACATTTTGGTTTTCCCCTTTTGCTTGTCCTTTCTGATGGACTTTCTGCACATTTCCAGTTTTATAAAGTATACATTGGATATTGCGTGGGTGGCAATATTTCTTTGTCTCTTTATCAGAAAAAAAGTATCTGTCAACAGAAAGATTGTTCCGTTTGCAGGTTTTATAGTTGTCTGGCTTATATATGTTTTGGTTACATATATGTTTCATTTCCAATCTGTATTTTATTTTTTGTGGGGACTGAGGAACAATCTGCGGTTTTATATTGCATTTTTAGGTTTTGCAGCATTTTGCAGTGAAAAAGCGATATCTTCATGCTTTCAGTTAATAGATTCTCTTTTTTGGATCAATGCTGCTGTATCATTTGTGCAGTTTTTTATATTAGGATATCAGCAGGATTTTTTGGGAGGTATATTTGGCGTTGGACGCGGCTGCAATGCGAACACGATCATTTTGTTTACCGTCGTTGTAACCAGATCCATTTTATTATATTTAGATGAAAAAGAAAGTACAGCCATGTGCTTTTTAAAAAGTGGGGTATCGCTGATTCTCTCGGCTATGGCAGAGTTGAAATTTTTCTTTGTGTTTTTTGTTTTGATTCTTGCTGTGTCTATGATACTCACTAAATTTTCCTGGAGAAAATTGCTTGTTTTACTGTTGATGGCAGTACTGCTGATGTTTGCAGGTTCGCTCCTGACAGCTATTTTTGGAGAACATGAAAAACTGACATTAGCAAGAATTATGGAGCTTGTAACGTCAACCAGTTATTCTACCGCGAAGGATTTGGGGCGGTTTACAGCCATCCCCACCCTTTCAAAAACAATATTGACAAATATTCCCGATAGGATTTTTGGACTGGGGCTTGGAAACTGCGATACATCCGCATTTGCAGTATGCAATACTCCTTTTTATGAGATGTATCAGGGACTCCATTATTCGTGGTTTTCCAGTGCGTTTCTGTTTTTGGAAACCGGTTATATTGGATTGATCCTGAATTTGTCATTTTTTATAATGTGTTTTATCCTGGCATATAAGCATTTAAAAAGAAAAGAAGGCAATCCATTTTTCAATCAAATGGCTGTGATTATGTCTCTCTGCTGTATTTTACTTACCTTTTACAATTCTTCTTTAAGAATGGAAATAGGCTATATTGCGTATTTTGTGTTGGCACTGCCTTTTGTGTCTGCAAATCATTATCTTATGGAAAAGGTATAGGAAAGGATGGCTGCGCGAAATTTATGATCAGCATTATCGTTCCCGTGTATCAGGTAGAAAAATATTTGGACAGTTGTATAAAAAGCCTGGTCAGTCAAACCTTCAAGGATATTGAGATTGTTCTTGTGGATGACGGATCTCCGGATGTATGTCCGCAAATGTGTGACGATTGGGCTTTGCAGGACGATAGAATCAAGGTGATTCATCAGGATAATCAAGGTCCGTCTGCAGCACGCAATACCGGAATTGAAAACGCAACTGGAAAATACTTATACTTCGTAGACAGCGATGATTTTGTAGACCCGACTTTGTGTGAAAAAGTGATGCGGGCGTTTGAAAAAACGGATGCGGATATCGTTGTATTCAATGTAAACCGTGTGACAGAGACCGGACAGGTTATTGATTATACGGAAAAAATTGCCGAAGAGAGAATTCTTGGCAAACACGAGGCAATGGTAGAACTGTTTCTCTCAAATATTCACGATTATCCATGCAATAAAGTGTATAAGCGTGAATTGTTCAGCACAATACGGTATCCTGTTGGGCATTATTTTGAAGATATCGGAACAATTTATAAAGTTTTTCTGCTTGCGGATCAAATATTTTATATGCCGGATCGGCTGTACAATTATAGAAAAAGAGCGGACAGTACAATTGGCGCTATGCGTGATGATGCTTTGCAGGATCTGTTTATCATGCGGAGGGCAAGATTGAATGATGTTCGTTCGGTTATGCCGGATGTGGCGGACTATGGACTGGAGCTTACCGCTTTGAGCGCGAAAAGATACATTGACCGATCCTTATGGAATACGGTAGATAAAAAAGTATTGTGCGAAGCGAAAAAATTTATGGATGAAAACCGCGAAAAAATTCTGGATATAAAAAATCATGAGCTCCACTTCTTTATCCGAATGCCAAAGTTATATCGGCTTTGCCGTTTAGTCAAGCATCAAATCGGGTGTATTTTTAAAAAGATTAGATTACCTAATTAACATATGTTCTGCTGCGGCGGTTGACATATAGAAATATTTTTCAGGAGAAAAAGTCAATGAAAAAAATTTTTGTGATGGCATTGGCAGTACTGATGATTGTATCTATTCTGCCAATGTCGGTTTTTGCGTCAGCCTTTGACGCATCGGTAACAGGGGATTACTTTAAAGTAATATCCGAGGACCGATACGTATTGGCTCCTGGCGCAACAGAAACGGAACTGGTGTTGAATAACGCCGATGGAAATGACCGCAAGGTTGCACACTACTTAGAAGTAGACACAAAAAATGAGGGTATTGCGGTGCTTCCGGGTTATTATGGAATCGACAAGCTGGATCCGGACAACCTTGCACTTGCAGGAATAAGCGATAAATCAAAGTTTTGGAAAGCGGAACAGCTTACCAAAACGGTGGCTTATTATGAAAGTCTTGGTTACAATGTGGTGGGTGCAATGAACACCGCATTGGCATATGATTCCAA
>CASTST010000108.1 GCA_949451655.1 uncultured Eubacteriales bacterium
CTCTCGTGCGACCATTTCTTCAAAAGCGTCACGATCCATGAAATAATATTCTCGCCCGTCCTCTTCACCCACTCTGGGCGGTCTGGTCGTAGCAGACACAGATAATGCAAGCTCCGGCATCATCTCACGCAGCCGCTTCACCACAGTTCCCTTTCCTCCGCCGGAGGGTCCGGAGATGACGATTAAAAAACCTTTTTTACTCATGGGTTTCCTCCTCTTCCTCTCCTGTAAGTCTTGCCGCAATCGTTTCCGGCTGGATAGACGACAAAATGATATGATCACTGTCTGTTATCACAATGCCTCTGGTTCTGCGTCCGCTGGTACAGTCAATCGCTCTGCCGCTGTCTTTCGCATCCTGAATCAGCCGCTTTGCCGGTGCGCTGTCCGGACCGATCACTGCCACAACCCGCGCCGCAGCAATCATATTATTAAATCCTACGTTGATAAACTTCATTCTTTTTAACCGTTCCCGCTGCTTATTCTATATTTTGTACCTGCTCCCGGATTTTCTCCAGCAGCGCCTTCACATCTACAACCAGATGGGCAATGTCCGCATTTCCCGCTTTGGAACCGATGGTATTGATTTCCCGGTTCATTTCCTGGAGTAGAAAATCCAGCTTCCGTCCTACAGCCTCACCGCGTTCCACAATTTCCCGGAACGTTGCAAAATGACTGTTCAACCGCACCAATTCCTCGTCAATAGCAGCTTTATCCGCATAAATTGCAGCCTCCGTCAGTATACGCTGTTCGCTCGCCTCAGCATCAAAATCCTGCAAAAACTTTTTCATCCGCTCTACAAGCTTGGGTGTATACCCTTGAATGTCCGCCTCGGAAATCTCTCCGATTTTTTCACAAATTGTACGGATATTGACAAGCTTTCCTTCGATATCGTCAATCAAGCGCTGTCCCTCTGCCCTGCGCTGTTCCAAAAAGGATGCAAGCGCCTGGGTCAATATGGGACACACATCTGCCCAATCCTGACCGTCATCGTCTTCGGGTGTGCGCACGGAAAAGAGTTCCTTATTTTGCGCCACCCGCATTACAGACAGATCATCCCGCAGTCCGAACTGATCCCGTAATTGCTCAAGCGCGCGAATATAAGCAGCAGCCAGCGCGGTATCCAGCACAATATCCGTTCCTGTCTGCTGCAGAACTTCCACCCCTATGTACACTTCCACCTTGCCGCGGGACACGCCCTGCGCCGCCAGGCAGCCCTTGACTTTCTCTTCAAGATACGCATACATGCGGGGGAGCTTCACTGTGGCGTCCATATATCTGCTGTTGACAGATTTTATTTCCACTGTAATGATTTTTGAACCATCCCCGGAAGTGCCTCTGCTTCTTCCAAATGCTGTCATGCTGTTAGGCATAGCTACACCTTTCTTAAATCGCAAAAACTATATGGAGCGCCCCTGCGATAGATTTCACCTATTTTATCAATACTTATTTATTATATACCCCACCAGTCTGTTTGTCAACTTTTCTATCACTTTTTTTAACGCGTTCCTCCCATAGAACAGCGCCGGCATTTAACAAAATCGGCGCAAGAATCATACCGCCAACACCCGCAAGGCAAAATCCCGCATACACAAAAATCAAAGCAATCACCGGATGCACGCCGGCGTTTTTTCCAAGGATTTTGGGTTCAATTGCCTGCCGCACAATGTACATTACTCCAAGCAACACCAAAAGCTGGATACCGCGCACACCGTCCCCTTCGATAAAAGCCAGCACAGTCCATGGTACCAGTACCGTGCCCACTCCCAGAACCGGCAGCACATCTACAACAGCGATTAACAATGCTGCGAGCACCGCATACCGTACACCCATAACCAAAAAGCCGCACAACAGTTCGGCAAAGGTTATAAGCATGATCACAAGATAGGCTTTCACAAATCGCCCCAGTCCCCGCATAATAATAGATACAGTTCGTCTGATTTTATCCAGCACCTGGGGCGGCAGAAACGAATCTGCCATTTTACTGATGCCTTTGTTGTCCAGGCAGAAATAAAACAATGCAATAATCCCAACAAATAACGTAAACACAAAGGAAGGCAGATGCCCCAAAATATCCCCTGCCCAGCCCGCTACCCAGGAACTGATTTGTGATACTGCCCCCTTAACCATTTCCGGAAAGGTATCCGAAAAATCCCCGGATCCTAAATGGAATCGCTTTCCAAAGGCTGCAACCTTGTCTGCAAGTCTGCTCACCGGATTGTCCGGCTGGTCAAGTGACTCACTCAGTGCTGTTACTGCTTCCGACGCTTCTTTTATCAGAATAGACGCTCCAAACCAGATCAGTGCGGTAAGCAGCGCCGCTGTTATAACAATCAATGCCACCGCCCAAAAAGCGTGAGAAGTTTTTGTCTTTTTATGAAGCCATGCTGCAATCGGTCGCACTGCACAGGAAATTGCATAAGACAGGGCAAAGGGCAGCAGCACCGGAAATGCATATTTGAGAAGCAGCCATATACCCGCCGCACAAATTGCTCCGCAAAATCCATATAATGCAAACCGAAGCAGTTTTTCCGTTGTCATAATAATCCCCCACTGATAGAATCTCTTTTTCAAGTATATGCCAATTTTTTATATTATTAACAGAAAAGCCTTTACATAAATCATAAGATTTGCTACAATGATTTTTAGTGTATGTTATCCGGATCCGTTGTTCAGATAACATCTATATTTATAATACGAAAAGAAAGGCAGTAAATCATGAAAAAGATTTTATCATTTATACTTGCGCTTGCCATGTGCAGTCTGCTGGTTGCATGTGCTGACGAGCAAAAAAGCGATGACGGCGATTCTCAAGGAAATTCCAACGCAAACCCTGTGCATGTGGAAATGTCTGTAAAAGATTTTGGTGTAATTGAACTGGAGCTGTATCCGGATATCGCACCGATCACTGTAGAAAACTTTGTCTCCCTTGTAAAAGATGGCTTTTATGACGGACTTACATTTCACCGAATCATGTCCGGCTTTATGATTCAAGGCGGCGATCCGAAAGGAAACGGAAGCGGCGGTAGTGAAAAAGAAATCAAAGGAGAGTTTTTAGAAAATGGCGTAGAAAATACCTTAAAGCATTCCCGCGGGGTAATTTCTATGGCAAGAAGTAACAATCCAAATTCCGCATCCAGCCAGTTCTTTATCATGCATGCAGACAATGAAGGTCTTGACGGAAAATATGCTGCATTTGGTAAAGTTACAGAAGGTATAGACGTAGTAGACAAAATCGCTGCTGTGGAAGTGAAAAAAGCATACCCGGAAGCAAGGGAAAAATCCTCTCCTGTAAATCCTGTATATATTGAATATATTAAAGTAGTCGACTAACGAAGTTTGTTTTCAACAATTGTAAAATATGAATTTGGAGGATTATTATGGACACAAAAACAATCAATGCAACAATTACAATGGAAAACGGCGGTGAAATTGAACTGGAACTGTATCCGGATATTGCACCAATCACTGTAGAAAATTTCGTTTCCCTTGCGGAAGAAGGCTTTTATGACGGATTGATTTTCCACCGTGTTATCGCAGGGTTTATGATTCAAGGCGGCGATCCGAAAGGAATTGGAATAGGCGGCAGCGGCAAAAATATTCAGGGAGAATTTGCTGCAAACGGTTTTAATAACACACTGTCTCACACCCGCGGCGTAATTTCTATGGCAAGAAGTCAAAACTTTAATTCTGCGTCCAGTCAGTTCTTTATCATGCACGCGGACGGTACATTTCTGGACGGGCAATATGCTGCATTCGGCAAGGTAACAAAAGGAATTGAAGTAGTAGATGAAATCGCCGGTGTGCAAACAAACGG
Organism: uncultured Eubacteriales bacterium; assembly: GCA_949451655.1. Taxonomy (GTDB): domain Bacteria; phylum Bacillota; class Clostridia; order Oscillospirales; family CAG-272; genus Avispirillum. The sequence continues at coordinate 3,815 of CASTST010000108.1, forward strand.
ACAGGATAAGCCTCTTGTCGATCAACGTATGGCAAAAATCACAATTACAAAATAAGTTCAATTATAATAAAAAACAAAGAGACGCGCACCGCGTCTCTTTGTTTTTTATGCAAATGCAGAATATGATCCCTCGTCCGTTGCGTGAAAGCTCCCTTGGCTGGGGGAGCTTTAGCTTCAGGTCATGTCCCCCCAGTAAAGGAATTTGCTGCGCAGCCTCCCGGGGAGGTGGCACAGCCAAGCGTAGTGATTGTGTCGGAGGGGCTGTTTAAGTTAAAAATTCGATTTATTAACACTATAATATGATAGCATGACAATCCCTCAGTCTCCGCTATGCGGGAGCACCCTAGGATCCGCTACGCGGCTCCAGCGCAAGGGAGCCTTTTTAGTTTGAGCTCCGCAATAACTTCCTTTTACTCAAAGAAGCCTTTTTGTTTGGTGCTTCGCGCTAACTTCTCTTTATGCAAAGAAATCTTTTTAGTTTAGTGCTTCACGGTAATCCCTTTTACTCATGGGAGTCTAACCCTCAATCCAAGCCTCCCATGTGAGGATCCGCTACGCGGCTCCATAGGGAGGTGGTGCAGCTTTGCTGTACCGGAGGGATTGTTTAACTTTAATATATAGTTTACACAAATTTACAGTACTGCTTTGACAGCCCCACCCAACATCTGAAATTTTCTTGTACCAATCGGTTTCTTTATACAACAAACAGGGCGCTTTCCATGATGGAAAGCGCCCTGTTCTGCATTTGTAAAATTACTTATCTAACAAAGCTTTTTCTTTTTTTGTATACAACTACACAACCGATACCCATTACAACTGCAGCAAGTGCAATATAAATCATTGCATCGCCTGTTGCAACAGTATACTTGTAGGTGTCCTTCAAAGCCAGCTTCAAATCAGCTGCAGTAATTGCATCTGATGCAGGTTTGATAAGAATCTCAAAGTAAACTTCTCCGGCATTCATTGCTTTAACCTGCGCAAAGTCTGTAATTGTGATGAGATACTTACCGTTGCCCAGATCTTCTACTTTGTAAGTGCCCTCGTTCAGACCAGAAATGGAATCCAGTGTTCCGGCTGCGGGATCCATAGTAACCTCAAAGGACAGAGCAGTTGCCTGCTTGTAAAGAGATGTTACATATACGGGGAGACGGAAGAGACCGTTCTCATCCTTGTATACATTGGATACATCCAAATCATTGCTGCCGGTAGCTGTGCTGGTGCCTCCGCTAACATTACCGCCGGAGTTGGTGTTTCCACCTTCACCTACATTTGCATCCGCTTTCTTACCAACTGCGTTGTAAATACGAATGTTATCCATCTGGAACTGGGTATTGAACATACGCCACAGCATCAGTGTGCCGTCCTTCTGATGCTCGTCACCGGAGTAATAGAAGTAACGGTTCCAGAAATCTTCACCAAAGATTGCTTCATCATTGATGTAAAGACGTGCTGTGCAGGATTTGTTATCAAAAACAAATCTCCAGTTGTACCAGGTATTGGGTTCAAACTTATAATTCACAGCTGCCAAAGGAGCCTGATCACGTGTTTCAGAGGTTACAATTTTGAACTGACCATCGTTGAAGTAATAGCCGATCTCGTATTCGTAACCGCTGGAACCACCGAACCAGTTGAACAGTGCAGGCGGATATTTGTTGATACCGGAATCTTCAGAATAATACTCGTTTCCGGTATACATAATATCAAATTCCATTGTGTAGGACAGCGGGAATTTATATTGTTCTTCTTCATTGGTAGAGTCAATGTAAGACTGTTCTACATTCATGTCCGTATAGTCCAGAACGCTACCGTGTTCAGGATCACCGGAATCTACAATCATACCCTGATAAGCGCCGCCCCATATATCCAAATCAGAATCATTGTCAAATGTGAGCGTTGTGAGCTGATCTTTAGAAGTCAACGGATTTTGACGCGCAATGTCTCCGCCCAGATAGTCATAGTAGACGCCCTGGTCAAAGCCGGAGAAATCTCTTGCGAAGTTCTCAAGCTGTGCAGGGTTATATGTGGTATATCCCGGTTCAGGTGTAATTTCCTCATCGGTAAGCATTACACTGTTGGAACCGCCGCAGGTAGCCAACGCTTCAAGAATCTGAGAACCACAAATACCAGAACCCCATGCAAGGTAGTTGGAATATCCGCTGGTACCGGGTTCACCGTTGAATACTACCATGGATACACCGAGTTCACGGTTGATACCGCCCCATACAGATTCGTCCACTGTAGCGGTGGTATCCAGTGTTACAACGCCATCTTCATTATAGAAGATGTAGTTCCACGGAATCGCTACTTCATATGTAGTATAACCAGCATTCGTGTCTGCAGAATAGTTCATACCTGCAGGAGCAACTGCAACTTTAGCAGCGCCCTTAGCAGGGTTATTGTATGCAGTCATACCGATCTTTCTGGTGTTTTCAAACATTTCAATGAATCCACCGGCAATCTGTGTATAACCAATAATGAAGTCAGGAATCAATGTCGGCTGAGCCCACGGTTTTTCACTAAAGGTAGGATCAAACGTGTCTCCAAACATAACCGAGTTCGGACCTTCATAGTCGACATAAATCTGCATAGCGTCGCCGTTCCATGTGTTGGTCTTGCCGCCCTTCAGAGAATGTCCGTCAAGATCCCTTACTTTAACGCCAACATAGAAATAGTTTGCGTCCCAACCGAACCATGCATCATAGGACATTGTTTTTTCCTGTGCAGCATAGCCGGGTCTCCAGTAAAAGAACGTGTTATCCACAGGTTCCTTGCTAGATGTGGTAGCAGCACTTGCACTCGTTATAGAAATGTTCGGTCTGCCCCATTCTTCATAGCTGATATACCCGTCAATTGTAGGCGGCGTTGTAAATAAGCCTGCAGTCTCATATTGGATATACAGAGCTTCCGCGCCTGCGGGAATTGCCAGTGCGACTGCGGATAAAAGCATCGCAGCAAGCAACACCCATGTAATTGCTTTTTTCATTACAAATTACCTCCAGCAAAATTAAGCATCTGTGCATAAATGCACAGAGATAGCCTTACATGTTCATTATATATAGATTCACCAAATTTGTCAATAGACATCTTAAAAAGTAGTAGATTTTTTATGAAGTATATCCATGTAAATACTGTTTGAAACGTCAATTTTTTCCAAAAGCAGATGAAAGAGACATACTCTGCAAACGCCGAATTTAGTATTTATAGGATTCTGACTTGTTTAGCAATACTGCCAACTTTATATTCCTGCAAAATAATAGCAGGACAATCCCTCACCCGCTACGCGGGAGCTCCCTTTGCACAAGGGAGCCTTTTTTAGTTTGAGGCTTCGCGACAACCTCCTTTTACACAGGGGAGTCGAACTCTCAAGCCAAGCCTCCCATGTGAGGATCCGCTATGCGGCTCCATAGGGAGGTAGCGTAGCTTTGCTGTGGCGGAGGGGTTGTTCAAGTTAAACTTTTGATTTATTATTCCTACAAAATGATAGCAGGACAATCCCTCACCCGCTTCGCGGGAGCTCCCTTTGCACAAGGGAGCCTTTTTTT
>CASTST010000109.1 GCA_949451655.1 uncultured Eubacteriales bacterium
TTACGATAGCTTCCTTTTTTGGGGAAACCACATGAAATCCAAAAAAACATCACTCCACAAAGAAAGGCATGATCCATACCATGGCAACATTTGACGATTTCACAAAACTGGATATCCACGTAGGCACCATTCTGTCCGCCGTTCCCTTTGAAAAGGCAAGAAAACCCGCCTATCAACTGAAAATAGATTTCGGAGCAGATATCGGAATCAAAAATTCCTCCGCGCAGATTACTACCCAGTACACCCCCGAGTCCCTGATCGGCAAGCAGGAGCTGGCAGTAGTAAACTTTCCACCCAGACAAATTGCCAATTTCTTCTCTGAGGTGCTGGTGCTTGGAACCTATTCCGCCGGTGGCGTAGTGCTCATCACACCGGACAAACCGGTGGAAAACGGAGATAAATTGGGCTGATTAAGAATGCACCGGTATAAACCGGTGCATTTCTTTTATCACTCCTCTAAAACTTCCGCTACCTTCTTCAGCCACTGAATCACAGGCAAATGCTGTGGACACTGTGCCTCACACTGTCCACACTCCATGCACGCAGAAGCCTTGCTGTGATTTTTTGCATAATTCTCATAATACACCTGCTGTACGGAAAATCCCCTGCGCATAGACTGCATCTCTGTATTATACAGGGAAAAATAGGTTGGAATCGGGATCTTTACCGGACACCCGTCTGTACAGTAATTGCAGCCGGTACATGGAATTGCCGTAGATGCGTTTATCCAGGATACTGCCTGCGCAATCACCTCCCGTTCCGCCTCACTCAACGGCTGAAAATGCTCCATATAGCTTATATTATCCACAAGCTGCTCCATATTGCTCATGCCGCTGAGCACCATACACACGCCATCCAAGCTGGCAGCAAAGCGAATCGCCCAAGATGCAGCAGACATTTCCGGCGCAGCTTGCGCAAACAAACGCGCCACATCCTCCGGTACATTGGCAAGTGCGCCGCCCTTCACAGGCTCCATAACAATTACATCTTTTCCATGGCGCCGCGCCACTTCATAGCATTTTCGGGACTGAATTCCGACGCTGTCCCAGTCCAGATAATTGATTTGCAGCTGCACCACATCCATATAAGGATGCTCCGTCAGAATCCGATCCAGAAGTTCCGGTCCGTCATGATAGGAAAACCCGATTTTGCGCACCTGCCCCGCTTGCTTTTTCTGCCGGATAAACGCAAACGCATCCAACCGCTGCGCAATTTCATAATGCGTCGTATTCAGATTATGCAGCAGATAATAATCGAAATAAGACACGCCGCAATTTGCAAGCTGTTCGTCAAATATACGATCCAAATCGCCTTTTTCTTTCAGCCGCATGGTCGGCATTTTTGTTGTCAACACATACTGATCCCTTGGATAGCGGGATGTTAAAACCTCTTTGACAATATTCTCACTGGTAAAACTGTGATACATGTAGGCAGTGTCAAAATAAGTAAACCCATGCGCCAAAAACAAGTCTACCATCCGGATCACCTGCGGAATATCCACCCTTGCAGGATTTTCCGGATCCGTAAGCGGCAGCCGCATGCATCCCAATCCAAGTTTTTTCATAAAGATCTCCTTTTTTCTCACTTCAATGTTATCTTCCCCGCCAGATACAACCGCAAAACAGTAATATCCGCAGGTGTGATCCTGCCGTCCCCATTCAAATCGCACGCCCCGCGAACGACTTGTCCCGCTTCCGCTTTTCCGGCAACATACAATCGAAACAGCGTGATATCCGCAGGCGTAATCCGTCCGTCTCCGTTTATATCTCCAAGCGCGCCCGGCTCCACCGGCTCAGGTTTCGGTTCCTCATCGGGATCCTTTGCCGGAATATAAGCGTCTATGCCGCCGGGAAGGATTGTTTCCAGACAAATTTGCGCGTAGAGCCGCGCCATAAAGTCATTTGGATGGCACATGTTATCACCGCTAAAATCCAAATAATCCTTAAATTCCAGCAGCGATGCATGCATACTGGTTATATCTGCGCACACAACACCCGCATATGTATCTTCCAGTTCCAGCAGCGCATCCCGGCATGCATCGTAATAGGATCTGTAGTGGCAATGTATATTCCCGTAAAATGATGGAACCAAAACAAATTCACAATCCGGATACTGCCTGCGCACCCGCTGAATCATTTGGTCTATTGCGTTTTTATACTGTTCACGGACATGTCCCATGCTGCCGCCTGAATCCTGACTTTCATTCATACAGTCATTCATACCAAAAGCAATAAACACCAGATCCGGCGCATACCGAATTACATTTTTATCTACCGTAGAAACCATACCGGAGGAAGAACTGCCGCCTTCCGAGGAATAATATGCTGTAATATTGGTACAGCCGTAGGTTTCCTCCAACTTTCGGATGATCTGCTCATTCCAGTATTCCGCAAACGGGTACACATTTCTGTAAGAAGATGAATTTGCACCTCCCGTAATGCTGTCTCCAAAGAAAACCACATTCATTTTTTCATTATTCTGTATTTTGCGGCTTGTAATCGGAAGCGCATCCGCCTTATTCTCCGGCGTCCACCCCGTCCATGTATCGCTGTGGGTATATGTCACATTCAAATATCCTGCAAAAAATTCCGGGCTTTGCCCCCAATATTCCCACTTGCCGTCACCTGCAGCAGTACGGTTATAATATCTGTCCCACGAATAATTGTTGGGATTGGACGTAGGATGTATATAGGTGTACTCCACGGTAGGAATGGATCCGCCGGGAAGAATTTTCAACCTGTTTCCCTCTACCGTGTAGTCTATTCCCTCACGATACAATTTGCTGAAGGTTGCATCATACACAGACTGCACCTTCTCCGGCGTATACATTAGGGTATACACAGCGCTTCCGTCCTTCTCTTTTATAGGATAAACCGCCTCATTGTACACAATATTCCCCTTCCACACCGGAGATGTATACTTCTGTACATCATATTTGTTGCAGATGTAGTCAGATATAAAACCATCGGCGGGCGTTCCCGCATTTTTCAACCTGTCAACACGAGCCGCCCGCATCTGTGCATTATCCGTGCACAAAATTATGGAGTCAATATACATCGTGTCGCCAAATCTGCCTTGCGTAAAAGTATCAATGCGAATATTGTGTATATCTCCCTCCCACCAAGCGAAGTCGGACAAAGAGACTACTTGTACGGCATATTTTTCCCCCTGTATCGGATCAAACGATATAGAACGCCCGGCAGCAGGTCCTGTCACCGCACCTGTACTTAAAAAGACTTCACACGTGGTCGCATATTTTGAATTCGTCTGCGGACAGCGGTAAGTAATCAGCATATATGCATAGTCATCTGCCCGAAGCGTATTCTGCAAGCGAGAATAATCCAGCATAAAATACGGATCCGGATCAGTAGAAAATGAATTTACTACTGTGCGCAGTGCATTCTCGTAGGGATCATAAATCAAATTCAGATTATGGGAACCTGTAACATATTGCAGCAGCGATTCCCCGTTAAAAACAAGCGCGCCTGCATCCGATGCATAATTTATCCCTAACGTTCCAAAGCTGAAAAGAGATATCAAAATAGAAAAAAACAGCACCGTGCAAATAACTTTAACACATTTTTTCATTTTACTCTCCGTTTAATTGTATAATATTACTATAGATTGTACTGCATTTATTCTCATAAGTCAAGAAGCGATTTACGAATAAATATTTATTCAAATTCTAAAAAAGCCTTTACAACCTTTGCTCATTGTGCTAAAATGGAACTATGTTGTAAAAACAATCTAAAATTTATGTATATTTATGCAACAAGGAGACACTATGCAATTTTCCGGTAAACATTTTCTCAAACTTCTTGATTTTACTCCCGCTGAAATTGATCGCCTGCTAAACCTTGCAGCAGAGCTGAAAGCCGAAAAAAAAGCAGGTAAGATTCATGAATGCCTGCGGGGAAAAAATATAGCGCTTATTTTTGAAAAAACAAGTACACGAACCAGATGCAGTTTTGAGGTAGCGGCTCACGATTTGGGAATGCACGTTACATATCTGGATCCCTCCGCTTCACAGATCGGAAAAAAAGAAAGCATCGCCGATACGGCAAGAGTTCTGGGGCGCATGTTTGACGGGATTGAATACCGGGGCAACGGGCAGGAAATCGTGGAAGCTCTTGCAAAATATGCCGGCGTTCCTGTGTGGAACGGATTGACCAACGAATTTCATCCCACGCAAATCCTTGCCGATTTTCTCACAATTCGGGAACACTTCGGACGTCTGGCGGGAGTAAAATTGGTCTATATGGGTGATGCGCGCTACAATATGGGCAATTCCCTGATGGTAGGATGTGCAAAAATGGGTCTTGATCTTACCCTTTGCGCACCAAAAAAATATCAGCCTGATCCGTCCCTTGCAGCAGAATGTGAAAAGATTGCACAGGAGACAGGTGCCAAAATACGTTTTTCCGATAATCCGATGGAATCTACAAAAGGCGCGGACGTACTTTATACAGATGTTTGGGTGTCTATGGGCGAACCTGCGGAAATTTGGGAAGAACGAATTCACGATCTGGCTCCCTACCAGATCAATATGGAACTTATGAAAAATGCCGGTCCACAGTGTCGTTTTATGCACTGCCTGCCCGCTTTCCACGATCATGAAACAGTCGTTGGAAAAGAAATGGGATTGCGCTTTTCCAGAGACGCAATGGAAGTCACCGATGAAGTATTTGAAAGTCCCATGTCTATCGTCTTTGATGAAGCCGAAAACCGTATGCATACAATCAAAGCCGTCATGGCTGCGACCCTCGGCGGACGTGAATAAATATTGTAAAAAAAGCCTCCTTACGGAGGCTTTTTTATATGCGATTTAAGCCCCCTTGTGCAATAAGGAAGCCCTTTTAACTTTGTGCTATCACGACAGCTTCCAATGGAACTGCGCAGCAGGACATCACTGGAACCCTTTTTCTTCTTTGGGTGTTTCACTCCAAGGGTTTGTTAAATACGCCCCGCACATGAGAACTAATTTATTATGCCACCGAACATTGTAATTTCGAACAAATTATTGACAAGTTTCGTCAAATATATTATCATAAATACACAATTCAACTTTTGTACAGAAAGGTAGGAGCACTTTGAAAAAAGCGGATAAAAAAATGCGAAGAACCGACTCGCTGAAAAATAATATCTACCTGCTGTCCATCGTATGGAAAACAGTTCCGGCAAGAGTTGTTCTGACTTTTGTGCTGCAGCTGTTAAGCTTTGCATCCTGGACGTTTTATACTGTCGTTTTCATGCGGTATCTGTTTGGAAGCGACAGTGGAAACAGAACCTTTGAAGAAGCCATACTGTTTGTCTGGATTGTTGCAGTCATCGGCGTTCTCCAGCATCTATTTGAAGCATGGTTTTATATGCGGTATATCCCTCTGACTGATATCCGCATCCACTATGCGCTGAATAAAATGCTTTTTGACAAGGCCATGTCCGTAGATATATCCTGCTGGAACGATCCGGATTTTTACGATGACTATACCCGTGCAACAAACGAAGCCGTCTCACGCAGTCTGTCTGTAATCTGGTCCCTCGGCGAATTTACAGCATCAGTTCTTTCGTCTGCATTTGTGATTTTTACGATGTGCGAAATCACCTGGATCGCCCTTCCCTTTCTCTTTTTACCTGTATTCGGACAAATGGTGTTTTATAAACGCCTTTGGGAAAAGAACTTTCAGTGCGAGCAGGCGCAGGTGCCCTACCGCAGACGGTATGATTATGTCAACCGTACTGTATATTTAAAACAGTATGCCGAAGAAATGCGGCTGACACATATGTACGACATTATGACCGATACCTACGAGCAGGCATATGGAAATGTCAAAAAAGTAATCCGCAAATTTTCTCTGGTGCGCATTGTAAACGGCGTTATCGGGGGAATCCTATGCTATCCTCTGGCGTTTCAGGGAATGTGGCTGTGCGGGGCAATTCTTGTAATGGTAACAAAAACACTCCCTCTGGGGGATTTTGTGGTTCTCTCCAGCGCCATTGTCAGTGCAAACTGGATGCTGGACAGTGTATCCCGCTCTATCAACACACTGTATGAAAACGGCTTGTTTGCAGGCACCTTCAAACGGTTTCTCTGCCACTCCCCAAAAATGGATGAAACAGCTCCGGGAAAATTGCCAACATTCCCGATAGAAACCATCGAAATCAAAAATGTTTCCTTCCGGTATCCGGGACAGACCAAATACGCCCTGAAAAATATCAGTCTCACTTTCGAAAGCGGGAAAAAATATGCTCTGGTAGGGCTGAACGGTTCCGGAAAAAGCACCCTCGTCTCACTGATCATGCGGCTGTATGATCCAACGGAAGGCGCCATATATGTAAACGGAACAGATATCCGCAGCTATGACATTCAAAAATACCGCGCCTGTATCGGCGCTACCTTGCAGAACTTTTCCATTTTTGCCGCAACCGTTCTGGAAAATGTTATGATGGACACTGTGGAAACGGACGAGCAACGAGCGGCATGTGTCCAGGCTCTGCAAGAATCCGGCGTACTGGAGCGTATACAAGCCTTGCAAAGCGGTCCTGATACTATTTTAACCCGGGAATTCGATCCCGAAGGGGCAGTTCTGTCCGGCGGCGAAAATCAGAAGATCGCAATTGCCAGAGCTTTTGCACACAATCCGCCGATCATAATATTAGATGAACCCTCCTCTGCACTGGACCCAATCGCAGAACACCATGTGTACGAAACGATTGCCCATCTGTGCAGTCAATATGATCCGTCCAGGGGCAAAATCTCTATTATTATCTCCCACCGGCTTTCCTCTGCAACACTATGCGATCATATATATGTTTTGCAAAACGGCGCTTTGATGGAATCCGGTACCCATACTGAGTTGTATGCTGCTGGTGGAATATATAAAGAACTTTTTGAAAAGCAGGCGCAAAACTATCGGGAGGACAGCACAAATGAATAAAAAGAACAATACTGTTTCCCCTGGAAAAGTAATCCGAAACAATTTATTTGCCTTGCGTATGATCGCATCTATCAGCCCCATTTACCTACTCGTTAAGTTTGTATCGGAAATCATCAAAAGAGTTTCCATTTTATTCGAACATACCTTTCTGGTTGCCTACATCATTTCCTGTGCCGAGCAAAATGCGCCGTTTACCCATGTGCTTTATATGTTTATCCCGGTTGCAGGCGTAATTCTGCTGCGTATGTTTTATGAGCCCTGGCTGGACGCTGTTTTTTATCCAATTCAAAAGGAAAAAATTCAAAAAGAACTCAGCCTGCGGCTGTACAACAAAGCCGTGCATATGGATATTGCCTGCTATGATGATCCGGAATTTTACAATGA
>CASTST010000110.1 GCA_949451655.1 uncultured Eubacteriales bacterium
ATATCTATCATTCCATTCTCCTGTAATTGCAGTCTTCCCTATCGCAGATCTTGCAGCCGGAAGGATCTTCACACACCGTACTGCCAATTCCGATCAGCGCCGTAACCGATTTTGACGGAGACATCAAAAGACTGTCATTTAAAGATAATCCGATTTTGCGCGGACAATCCAGAACGCCGAAAATCTCTTTTTGGGTTTCAATAGGCAAATCCCCGTATCCCGGACTAAATCGGGGTCTGGTAAAAAGTCCTGCTTCTTCTGCCTGCTTTGTAATTTCATCGTTGAATATATCGCAAAGGCTCTCAATCCGCTCCGCACCAATTGCCTGGAAAAGCAGTGCCTTTGTAGGAGAAATGCGGCTGTATTTGGCGATCAGCCGATCCAATTCGATTCCCACCGTTGCGGCAAACAGGACGACGCGGCTGCAACCCTTTAAATTTTTCCGCAAATCCGCAGAATCTGTTTTCATGAAATCTAAATCCAGGTATATTTCCTCATTTTTTAATGCAAATTCCCGAAAGCAGACCTTGTAAATCAGTTTGTTCTCTATTTCCTGCATGCATTCCTGCACCAGTTCGGCAAGCTCGGGCACATCCCCACGAACGCCGGCATATCGTAGAATTTCCTTTTTATTAAAGGGTGGCTGGGGATATGTTTTTGTATAAACTATGTTCGTCATACTTGTCCCAAAATATCCGATAAATTATTCTGAATCTTCGCCGCAACGTTCGGATTGTTCATGGAATACACATGGACGTTGGTAATTCCATTTGCATAAAGGTCAATAATCTGATCTGTAGCATAGGCAATTCCCGCCTGCTTCATAGCTGCCGGTGCATGTCCGAATTTATCTACAAGGCTTTTAAACCGCTGTGGAATAAAGGAACCGGACAGTTTAATCGCACGCTCCACCTGATTGGCATTGGTAATTGGCATAATACCCGGAATGATGGGAACGGTAATACCCGCCTCGCGGATTTTATATAAAAAATTATAAAGGAGGTTATTGTCGAAAAACATTTGTGTTGTCAAGAAATCACATCCTGCGTCTACTTTTTCCCGCAGATATTTGATGTCCTCCGCCTGATTTTCACTTTCCGGATGAATTTCCGGGTAGCAAGCGCCGCCGATACAAAAATCCGCACCGCTTTCTTTAATATTATGGATCAGATCTACTGCATGACGGTACGCCCATTTGCTGCGGTCAGATTTTTCCAGTTCAGGCGTTAAATCTCCCCGCAGTGCCATCACATTTTCAATGCCTGCATCCTTCATCTGACTGATTTTTTCCATTACTGTTTCCTTAGTAGAAGAAACGCAGGTCAGATGCGCCAGTGTGGGCACGTTATACTGTTCATTTATATTTTTTGCAATCTCCAAGGTATAGCGGCTTGTACCGCCGCCTGCGCCATATGTAACGCTCATAAATGCGGGGCGCAGCTTTGCAATTTCCTCGGTAGCATGCTTCACACTTTCAAAAGCGGTATCTGTTTTGGGTGGAAATACCTCAAAGGAGAGAGATAATTTTTTATTTTTAAATATTTCGGTCAGTTTCATGACTGTGACCATTCCTTTGCTGAATTTTATTTAAACTTATTAAAGATGCAGAATTATGCAGCCGCTAACGCGATAGGGCAAGGGATAGATAATATTGTCATTTAGCGGAAACTCTAAACCGCAAGCTTTTAACAAACAATCCCTCCGTCAGCATCGCTGCGCTTAGCTGACACCTCCCTTTACACAAGGGAGGCTTTAGAAGATGGGGCACGGCGCGGCACCTTCTGCACAGGAGGGACTTTAGGAGAGGGGCACGGAGCGGCAGCGCCGCAAAGGCTTACGCAGCAAGTCCTTCTGCGTACATTATACCGCAAATCCGGCAAATAAGCAACGATAAACTGATTTCTCCTTACACACAATAAGCTTCAGCGGCAAAATGCCGCCGAAGCTATAGCAACAGCTTATACCTTATTCTGCAAAAAGCGGAGTAGATAAGTACCTGTCTCCAGTATCGGGCAAAAGCGCAACAATTGTCTTTCCCGCATTTTCGGGACGTTTTGCAAGTTCGATTGCCGCATGGACTGCGGCGCCCGATGAAATACCGACAAGTACGCCTTCGCTTTTTCCAACTAATTTTCCGGCAGCAAAAGCATCTTCATTGGATACAGCAATAATTTCATCGTAAACTTCCGTATTCAGCACCTGTGGAACAAATCCCGCACCAATGCCCTGTATCTTATGTGCGCCTGCAACACCGGTAGACAGTACCGCAGAAGAAGCAGGCTCTACAGCAACAATTTGAATATCCGGATTTTGTGATTTTAAATACTCACCAACACCGCTAACTGTTCCGCCGGTTCCAACGCCGGCGACAAAAATATCCACATTGCCGTCCGTATCCGCATATATTTCCGGTCCGGTAGTATCTCTGTGCGCCTTTGGGTTGGCGGGGTTCACAAACTGTCCGGGAATAAAGCTATTCGGAATTTCGGCAGCAAGCTCTTCGGCTTTCGCAATTGCGCCCTTCATGCCTTTCGCACCTTCTGTCAGTACAAGCTCCGCGCCGTAGGCCTGTATCAGCTGTCTGCGCTCCACAGACATGGTTTCTGGCATAACAATGATAATGCGATACCCCTTTGCTGCTGCAACGGCAGCAAGTCCGATTCCGGTATTTCCGCTTGTGGGTTCAATAATAACGGAACCTTCTTTCAGCTTTCCGCTTTGCTCCGCATCATCAATCATTGCCTTGGCAATTCTGTCCTTTACAGAACCGGCAGGATTGAAATATTCAAGCTTTGCAAGGATTTTTGCTTCCAGCCCAAGGGACTTTTCAATATGGGTAAGCTCCAGAAGGGGCGTTTTTCCAATCAATTGATCCGCAGATGTATATATGTTTGACATAATTCTCTCCTCCATTCTATAATAGCTTACTGCACAGCAGCAAAGCCTTTTTCCAGATCCGCTATAATGTCGTCTATATGTTCCGTACCGATGGAAAGACGAATGGTGTTCGGTTTTATATCCTGCTGGGCAAGTTCTTCCGCCGTCAGTTGGCTGTGCGTAGTCGTTGCCGGATGGATCACCAAACTCTTCACATCTGCCACATTGGCAAGCAGGGAGAAAATTGTAAGATGATCTATAAATGTATGCGCCTCCTGCACACCGCCTTTAATTTCAAAAGTGAAAATAGATGCTCCGCCGTTCGGAAAATATTTTTCATACAGAGCGTGATCCGGATGATCCGGCAAAGACGGATGATTTACCTTTTCCACAAGCGGATGTCCGGCAAGATATGAAACCACCTTTTTGGTATTTTCCGCATGGCGCTCCAGCCGAAGCGACAGGGTTTCCGTTCCCTGCAGCAGCAGAAATGCGGCAAAGGGAGAAATAGCAGCGCCGGTATCCCGCAAAAGTACTGCACGAATGTAGGTTACGAACGCAGCCGGACCGGCAGCCTCAGTAAACGCTACCCCATGATAAGAAGGGTTCGGCGCAGCAATAGCAGGATACTTACCGGATGCAGACCAGTCAAAATTACCGGAATCAACAATGATACCGCCAAGGGTTGTACCGTGTCCGCCGATGAACTTAGTTGCAGAATGCACGACAATGTCTGCGCCATGTTCAATGGGTCGAATGAGAAACGGGGTTCCGAAGGTGTTATCCACCACAAGGGGAAGACCGTGCTTATGAGCAAGGGCAGCCAGCGCGTCTATATCCGGAATATCACTGTTGGGATTTCCAAGCGTTTCAATATATATTGCTCTTGTGTTTTCCTGGATTGCACTTTCTACCTCATTCAGATCATGAATATTGACAAACGTTGCAGTAATACCAAAACCCGGAAGCGTATGGGCTAACAGATTGTAGCTTCCGCCGTAAATGGTTTTTTGTGCTACAATATGACCGCCGTTCTGTGCAAGTGCCTGCAAAGTATATGTAATCGCCGCCGCGCCGGAAGCCAGCGCCAATGCGGCAACGCCTCCTTCCAATGCGGCAATCCGTTTTTCAAAAACATCCTGCGTGGAATTTGTCAGCCTGCCGTATATATTGCCGGCATCGGTCAGATTAAACCGGGCGGCAGCATGCGCGCAATCCCGGAACACATAGGAAGTGGTGGCGTAAATCGGCACCGCGCGGGCGTCGGTAGCCGGATCGGGTGTTTCCTGTCCAACATGCAGCTGGAGCGTTTCAAATTTATATTCAGACATAGCAAATATTTCCTTTCGATATATAATGTGATTAAATGTATTCCGTAAATTCCAGCATCACATTCGTCCGAATCGGAAATTTGCACGTACAAGCGCTTCAAAGTAATTTTTCATCGTAACGACCATTCCTTTGGTGAAATGCACCTCTGCTTGGGGCGAAAGGCACAAATCGTGCCTGGAAACGACCTGCTCCCGATTTATATTTGCTTTATTTCCAGACTTGTTTCCTCTTTGCACAATAGCCTACCTATCAGGTAGGTATTATTTTACTCCATATGTTTCCTTTTGTCAATAGGATAATGCAAATTCCTGCAAAGTTTTTTAAATAGCACTTGACAAAGGAAATTCGACCGCGTATAATGTACTAAACCGATGAGAAAGAGTAAGTAGGTTTCGTCTCTTTTTCCCCAGAGAACTGCAGATAGTGGGATTGCAGTGAAAAACATGAAACTGAATGGACTTTCGAGGGCGAGCAGAAATGAAGTTGCCGGAAGCACTTTAGAGTATGTGAGACGGAGCATGACTCTCCGTAAACAAAAAGTCTTCGTATTTTTGTACGAGTAGAGAGGGCGCACAATTAGGATGCGTCAAGCCGGGTGGCACCGCAGGAGTTATTTACATCCTGTCCCAGCAGATTTTCTGAGGGGACAGGATTTTTTCGTTTATTTGTCCGCTCAAATAAAAATTCAGGAGGTTATACCCATGAGAAACGAAAGCATCCCATATAAAATTTACCTTTCCGAATCAGAGATGCCGACCGCTTGGTACAATCTGCGTGCCGATATGAAAAACAAGCCGGCACCGCTTTTAAATCCCGGAACCCATCAGCCAATGCAGGCAGAGGAGCTTGCGGGCGTATTCTGCGATGAGCTTGTGAAGCAGGAACTTGACAACGATACGGCATATTTTGATATACCAGAGGAAATCAGAGATTTTTATAAAATGTTTCGCCCTTCTCCCCTGATACGCGCGTATCGTCTTGAGGAAAAGCTGGGCACGCCTGCAAAAATATATTACAAATTCGAAGGCAACAACACCAGCGGCAGCCACAAGCTGAATTCCGCCATTGCTCAGGCATATTATGCAAAAAAGCAGGGACTGAAAGGTGTTACTACCGAAACAGGCGCCGGTCAGTGGGGCACTGCCCTTTCCATGGCATGCGCTTATCTGGATCTCGACTGTAAAGTATATATGGTAAAATGCTCTTACGAGCAAAAGCCCTTCCGCCGGGAAGTAATGCGCACCTATGGAGCATCGGTAACGCCTTCCCCTTCTATGGAAACGGAAGTAGGTAAAAAAATTCTTGCAGAGCATCCTGGAACAACCGGAAGTCTTGGCTGTGCCATTTCCGAAGCAGTGGAAAAAGCTGTAACAAGCGAGGGCTACCGCTATGTACTGGGAAGCGTGCTCAGTCAGGTACTGCTCCATCAGTCGGTAATCGGTCTGGAAGCAAAAACAGCGCTGGATAAGTATGGCATTAAACCGGATATTATTATAGGATGTGCCGGCGGCGGCTCCAACCTGGGCGGACTGATTGCACCGTTTATGGGAGAAAAGCTCCGTGGAGAAGCAGATTACCGCTTTATAGCAGTTGAGCCTGCCTCCTGCCCCAGCCTCACCAGAGGCGTTTACGCTTACGACTTCTGCGACACAGGCATGGTTTGTCCTCTTGCTAAAATGTACACACTGGGCAGTGACTTCATCCCTTCCGCCAACCATGCAGGCGGGCTGCGTTATCACGGAATGAGTTCTGTTCTTTCCCAGCTTTACGACGACGGATTGATGGAGGCGGTTTCCGTTAAGCAAAGCGAGGTATTTGAAGCAGCGGAATACTTTGCAAGAACAGAAGGCATTTTGCCTGCGCCCGAAAGCTCCCATGCAATTCGCACCGCAATAGACGAAGCCGTGAAATGCAAAGAAACCGGTGAGGAAAAGACGATCCTGTTCGGACTTACCGGTACTGGATATTTCGACATGGTAGCATATGAAAAATTCCACGACGGAAAAATGGAAGACTATATTCCAACCGACGCGGAACTCAAAATATCCCGCGACAAGCTGCCCAAAATAGACGTATAATATCAGACCCAAATCTCCATTTGCAAAAGGGGCTTTACAAACCACCGGTAAAACCGGTGGTTTTAATTATGCTGATTTTATGAAAAATCGCCAAAATCAGAATGTTTATAACAAAATTATTATTGACTTTTTCCGAAATATATCATATAATAAAAATAGAAATTTAGACAATAAATGGAAATTTTCAGAAATTTTCAAGGTTATATAAAAAATTCCGATTCAAAATCCTATTCGTGCAAAAGCGGATATACGCTTTTACAAAAAAAGGGGATGATACCGTTGTTTCAATGATTTTGGGCGCAGCTGATTTGCTAACGGATACTATTAAGAAGGAGGAATTTTATATGCACCAACGTTTGAAAAGAATGACATCAATTCTATCCGCTGCCTTATTGCTGTCTGCAACCTTATGGCTTTCTGCCACAGCTGGTTATTACAATCCTGCCGCAGGCGGACATGTCTGTGACCACGGGTACTACACCCTCGGAGACAGGAGGCTGTATCACGGTGTGGGAACCTATGAGCCCCACCCTGTCATAGGATTTTGGATTGATTCTGCGCTGGCAAATACAAGCGCTACCGAAACGCAGTTCAATTATGAAGATCTGATTGCCTTAGCTGTTATGGATTGGCGCGACAATACCAAAAGCAGCGTTGGAGTAGAGACACCTATAAATCTTCGCTATATGGCGAAGCGCCTGGCAGCTGATATAGAATTCTGGAAAAGCACCGATTTGCGTCCAGGTGTTTTTGGACAGACCCGCCATCATAAGGCCACCTCTCACCTCATCGAACTAAATGAGGACGGAAGCTTGAAAAGCCACTACATGTGGTCGAAAATCGAGTTGAATACAGATTTGCTCAACAGTGGGTATTCCGAAAATAAAACACAGCGAAAAGTGACAATCGCCCA
>CASTST010000111.1 GCA_949451655.1 uncultured Eubacteriales bacterium
GGGAGGAAATTTTGATGAGTGTAGAAACAGGTGCTATGGATTCACTGCCTTTATTGTCGGTGATCGTTCCTGTATATGGCACAGAAAAATTCCTGGAGAAATGTTTGGATAGCCTTTTAGAAGAGTCATATCCTAATATGGAGATTATTGTTGTCGATGATTGCTCTCCGGACCAGTCTTATGAGATTATCCAAGATTATATGGAGCGTTACGAGAATATTCGCTGTGTTCGGAATGCGGAAAACCAGGGACTTTTCAAGGCGCGCCTGCGCGGTTATGAAGTCGCAAGGGGTGAATATATTTGTTCAGTCGATAGTGACGATTATGTTGGCATGGATTACCACCGGCTGCTGATGATGCGTGCACTGGAAACAGATGCGGATATTGTTGTTTCAAAATTTGTGATTCACAATGTGGAACGAAATACATTACGATATCGCACTTATGGAAACTATGCGATTGAAGAGATTGATTTATCCGGAAAAGATATTATTTTGGATTTTTTTCATACAGAGGGTGAGAATTCACACCGATGGCTTGTATGGAATAAGGTTTATAAAAAAGAGCTTTGGGATCGTTCTTATGAAGACCTGTTGAAACTGGATCGCCACCAGATTATGCTTGAAGATTTAGCATATGGCACGGTATTCATGACAAATGCAAAGCGATATGTCAGCTGTGAGGCGGACACTTATTTTTATGTTAAGCATCCGGAAGCGTCAACCGGGCAGGGCGGGAATTACCAGAAATTATATAAAAACCTGAATGATCAAGTCGAGGCATTTCAGTTTTCTGAAAACTTTTTACGCGCACGGGGATTGTTTGATTCAGTAGCGGACAAAATGCAGCTGCTGCGGCAGAAGCAGGCGCGCGTTTGGGTGGATATGGGAAATAAGTATGCATTAACCAGCGGGGAGAAACAGGAAGCAGCTGTTTTGATTCAGCAGATAGCACCGCAGTATGATGCAAATACTTCCTGCGTGGAGGACCCATTTTTTTACCGGGAACACACACCGTGGGATAATCGTCTGGAAAAGCTGAAAAAAGCGATTAGCAGCCCGGAAATACGCTATATCAGTTTTGATATGTTCGATACTTTGGTGCTGCGCCCTTTTTTTCATCCTTCCGATTTATTTCGCTTGCTTAATCGAAAGTATGATGAGCTTACCTGTGGGCAATCGCTGATGAGTTTTTCAGATATGCGGGTGCGGGCAGAACGCCATGCGCGTCAGATCTATTTGCGCAGCCACCACTTTGAAGATATTACGATTGATGAAATTTATCAGACACTGGAGGCGGATTATCAGGTTCCTCATACTGTGGCCATGATGCTCCAACAGGAGGAGGAGCGGCTGGAGGTTTACTTTTGTATCCCACGGAAAAAGGTAAAAGAGATTTACGAGTTTGCACTTTTTATGGAGAAAAAGCCGATTTGTATAACAGATATTTATTTGAATCGGGAAACCATTGAAGCGATGCTTGCAAAGGCTGGATATACGCAGCTGGATGCAGTCATTATTTCATCGGAGGAACGTATTACAAAGGCAAGCGGCCATTTATTTGAAGCAGTGCTGAAACAATTTGAAATTTCGCCGGAAGAAATACTTCATATTGGTGATAATTGGGCAAGTGATATTGTAAATGCACGAGCGCATAAAATGACAGCATATTTTACTGCACGGGCGGCTGAATTGTTTAGCAACCGGATTCCTGATGTGGGTGGGAAAAAGGGAAGGGCAACGTTCGAGGCCTCTTTGGCAAGGAACCCAACCGGGAATTATGCGAAATATAATTTTTCAAAGGGATATCTTGGTTTTCGCTGTATGCTTGCGCTTACAGCAAATAGGATTTTCGATCATCCATATCTTCCATATGAAAAAGGGACAGACTTCAACCGAAACCCGTATTATATCGGTTATTTTGCATTGGGGATGCATGTTTATGGGATTGTAAGGTGGTTGTTGGAGCTATGTGAAAAGCAGGGCTACCGTACCATTCACTTTGTTGCGCGTGACGGCTATATTGCGATGAAAGTCTATGAAATTGTCTCAAAATATTACCCGAACGCGCCCAGAGCGAACTATTTCTATATGTCGCGGAAGTCTTTCCTTCCACTGATCATTTCAAAAGCAGAAGATCTGTATATGCTTCCGGAATTTGCACCATGGAAAGGGAAACGGCCTCTGGATTATATTGAAATGCTGCTTCCGCTTTTGGAATGGGAGGGGCAGGAGGAGGCTGCTGGTTCCTATCGCAGGCGCGGCGTTATTTTAGAGAAGACGATTGACAGTGAAACGGAATACCGCCAGTTTATTGATGCACTGATTGAGCTATCCTACAGCCAGAGAAAAACAGACGAGTACCGGTCACGTATGCGGCAGTATTTTTCTGGAATCATTGGTGAAAAGGATATCATGTTTGATATTGGCTATAGCGGGCGTGCGCAGGCTATTTTATCGCTCCTGCTTGGCAGAAGCGTTGATGCGGCCTATGTGCATTATCTCAATGATAAGGCAATGGATTACGCAGGCAGATTTCATTTTCGTGTGTACTGTTATTATAACCATGTTCCGGCTATTATTGGAAAAATGCGTGAGCTGATACAGTCGGACACAATAGGCTCCTGTATTGGTTATGAAATGACAGAAACAGGTGTGGCTCCGGTCCTGGAAAAGGATTCTTATACCTATCATGCAAAATTCGTGATGAAACGTGTTCATCAGGGTGCTTGTGATTTTGCAAGGGATTTTATGGAGACGTTTTCAGAACATATGGAGGAAATGCACTACCGCGATTTTGATTTGGCTTTTGCGCATGAGTATTATTTGCATCATCCGACAAGGGGAGATATGCAAGTCTTCAGCTTGTTTTGTTTTGAGGATGATATTCTTCATAATAAGCGATATAGTAAGAAAAAAATTACAGATATATGGTGGGGAGACTTGAAGTGGGGCCATTTGAAGGAGGGAACAGCCATATCCATTGGGGCTAGTGATTATGCAGACATCAGTACAGCCCCACGCTGGAAAGCAGCTTGTTATTATGCACTTTTCGACCGCAAAACATTGAAAGAAAAAGTAAAGGTACGTTTGGGTAACAACCCGTTGCTTTATCGGCTTTGTAAAACAGGATATGCATCGCTAAAGGGCATCTATCAAGGAATACGGCGGATATATACTTTTTTTCGCTATCCTGCTGTAAGAGAGCAAAAGAAGGATACCATTCAGGCGCGGACAAATCGAGTAAAACTTGATGGAGCTGGAAAAATTTTATATTCTGCATCATCTGAATATGGAATTCTATGTTGCATGATTCATAAGATTTACTATAACAATAACCGTCCATGCGTTTTAATGATTTCAGAGTGGAGAAAAAACAAGGTAGAGGCATTAGAAGAAAGCCGAGTCTTCGAGTCAGTAGGAGTGCTGAATGATAGACAAATTGATAAAATAGCAATAGACTTGGAAGCTGGTATGGGCAAAGCAGGTGGTTGTGATAAATGTGAAGATGAATTCATGAGATTATATGAAGAAAACTATCCATATAATATCAGAAGTTTTGATTCAATTATTTTATCAAACAATATTATGCCACTTGGGACTTTTTTGGAATATGCTGGAATTCCCTATTGCTCATTTGAGGATGCTGCCGGAATATTCTCGGATGTTACATTACTTAGAGATTGGATAAAAAAGGCTTTTCCAACTGTTGAGCAAGAATTAATAGAAAAATATAGATGTTTAGAGGGTGGGAAATACTGTGAAAAATGGTATATCAATTATGCTGCACAGAAAAAAGCATTTAGCAAAGAAAAGACAGAGGATTTCTCTCCCTGTGTTTTGTTAAACAGTTTATCTGAATCCGACCGCAGTAAAATATTATCCGTCTTTGGCGTATATGAAAGCTGTACGGAGCAAGGCAACGGAAAATCATGTTTAATTTTAACGTATCCGTTGGCAGACAGGATGAAGATTTCAAAGGCTGACCAGCAATTCATTTATGCATGTTTCGCTGACCTTTTCAGCAAGGGGCTTGACCTGATTTATATAAAGCCGCATCCAGATGACCATGTAGACTATAGTACCCTATCTGAAATCGAAATAATCCCTTCGGGAGTTCTTTCAGAATTGCTTTCGTATAGAATTGGCGGGAAGATTCAGCGCGCAGTATCAGCTGTTAGTACGGCACTCAATAACTTATCAGAAATAAATGAAAAATTTTATTTTGATTCGGGAATAACAGCGCATTATAAAGAATTGATTCGGTATTGGGTTGTTGTCCGCTGCATTGCGCACATGATGAAGGCAGAAGACACGATTATTTGCACTGGAACATGTGACATGATATTAAACAATCTGCTTTCTGTATCGGAAGATGAAAATCTAAAAAATCAAATAATTTACCATATGCAGGATATGCAGGAAACAGTCTCGGGAAAACGAATTTATATCCTTGGGACAGACGCCGAAGAAAAGGATCTTGAATCTGTTCAGCACATGTGCACGGAACAAGATATTATGATTTCCTTTCATGAATTCATGGGTGCGAATACGCTCCAGATATCTAAGAACCGTTTAAGAGGGGCATACTTATCCGATTTAGAAGATGAATTCCTGTATATTAAATATCAATGCAAATCAGAGCGGCCGCTTCACTTTGAACAGATCATGAAAATAATGAATATTCGCATCATAGTAAAGGAGCTGTGACATATGAAAGTTATTGGGATTATTCCGTCGCGTTATGCATCTACGAGATTTCCGGGGAAAGGGCTTGCCGACATTTGCGGTAAACCTATGATCTGGTGGGTGTACCGCAGCCTGAAAAATGCAAAAGGCATTGACGAAGCGTATGTAGCAACAGACGATCAACGGATAGTGGATGTATGTAATCGGGAGAATATCCCGGCCGTTATGACATCTACAGGCTGTGCCACGCATTTAGAGCGGTTGTATGAAGTGTCAACGAAGATCGAAGCTGATTTTTATATCAATGTAAATGGGGATGAACCCTTAATTGAGAGCTCAGCGATTGAAGCATTGATACCGGAGCAGGTGAATCCGGATGATAGTTATTTTGCAAATGGCATGATGCTCCTGCGTGATCCGATTGATGCCTATGATACATCTAAAATCAAGATTGTAACTGATATGTTTGGCTATGGGATGTATATGTCGCGTACACCGATCCCATTTCCGAAGGGACGCAGTGATTTTGAATTAAAGAAATTTGTTGGCGTTCAGGCATTTTCTCAAAAAGCATTACAGTTTGCTGCAAGGACCAAGAGGGGATATCTGGAAAGTATAGAAGATATTGATGAATTCCGATTCCTTGAAAACGGTCATAAAGTTAAGTTTATATTGACAGAGGCGACAACCTTATCGGTGGACACCCAAAAAGATCTGGAAAAAGTACGCGGCATTATACAAAGTAAGTTGGATAGCGGGGCGCTTGTGTTATGAGCAGGGCCGCAATTTTAGACTGTACCCTTCGCGATGGCGGTTATATCAATGAATGGCAGTTTGGAGACAAACAGATTTACGGTATTATTTCCCGGCTGGTGGCATCCGGGGTGGATATCATAGAGTGTGGTTTTCTGCGGGATGAAGCCTATGAAAAGGGCCGGTCCGTATTTTCGTGCGTATCACAGATTAAGCCGTATATTGCGCCGAAAAAGGAAGGCGTGCAGTATGTAGCCATGATTGCGCTGGGTGATATCGCACCGGAAAAGCTGTTGCCATATGATGGAGGTTCGATTGATGGGATTCGTCTGACTTTTCATAAGCATGAATGGGAATCGGCAAAAAAGGCTGCCACTCAGTTGATGGAAAAGGGGTACCGGGTGTTTGTACAGCCGGTTGGGACAACCTCTTATTCGGATGCGGAGCTGCTCCAGCTGATTGAGGAAATCAATCTTCTTCAGCCGTTTGCATTCTATCTGGTTGATACGCTTGGCATTTTATATCGAAATGAACTGCTCCGCCTGTTTTATCTGATTGACCATAATTTAGCGCCGCAGATTAAGGTTGGCCTGCACTCTCATAATAATTTGCAGCTGTCGTTCTCCAATGCGCAGGAGCTTTTGCGCATGAATTCCCGGCGGGATATCATCCTTGACGCTTCCGTCTACGGAATGGGCCGCGGCGTTGGGAATCTTTCGACAGAGTTGATTGCCGAGTATATCAATGTCAATATTGGTCAGAAGTATTCGATTATGCCGCTGCTGTCGATTGCAGATCAGTATCTGATGAGTATTTATTCTGAACAGAGATGGGGATATGATTTACCCTATTTCCTATCGGCAGCTGAAAAATGTCATCCAAACTATGCGTCATATCTGCTGAAAAAAGAAACACTCAATATGGAGGATATTTCAAAAATCCTCAGCCTGCTGCCAGCCGGGGAACGTGACCTGTATCATTCGGAGCTGATAGAGGAACACTATTTGACGTTTCAAAGCTGCCAGATTGATGACAGGGGAGCCGTTTCGTCGCTAGCGGAGCGTTTACGTGGGAAAAATGTACTTGTACTTGCGCCGGGGGCGGCTTTACATACCCATTGGCGGCAGGTTCAGGAATACATTGGCAGAGAAAAGCCGCTTGTGATTGCAGTTAATTTCATACCGGAGGAACCTGTGCCGGACATTCTGTTTATCAGTAACCGCAAGCGTCTTGATTTTCTGAAAGGGCAGATATGTGCACTTCCGTGCGTGGCAGCAACCTCAAATCTGATGGATGAGCTTCCCAAAAGCGTTTATTTTGTAAATTACGCCAGTTATTTGGGTGAGGGCCGGGCTGCGGACAATGCGGGGGCGATGCTGATTCGATTATTGCGTAAAGCGGGCGCGGCAAAGGTGGCTTTGGCTGGTTTTGATGGATTTGACGCTGATCCATACAGTAATTAGGGTCTACTGAAAAATCACTCTATTCTCACCGAGAAGCATTAAAAACTTAAA
>CASTST010000112.1 GCA_949451655.1 uncultured Eubacteriales bacterium
CGATGGTCAGAATCGGGTCTCCGGGCCCGCGCTTCACGGGGGTGATCTTGGCCGTGATCCCTTCCTTTTTCATCACCATCTCCAGCAGGTCGCGGCTCATTTGTTCGGCCCTAGCCGCGCTGGGAGGCCTAGCGATTACAAAAGTGACCGGCTTTTCCCTACGTCCCATCCCCTACGCTCCTTCCACAGGCCCAGTGTCATCCGTGCCATCGCTCTTGCAGTTGGCCAGCAGCCACGCGATCTCCGCCGCGTTCTGGGACGCATCCAGCCGCTCCTGGGCCAGGTCCCGGGCCGCCTCGCCGTCCAGGCAGGCCAGAGCGGCGGCCTGGTGCTCATAAAGCTGGACCACATCCCCCAGCAGTCCGTCCAGAAACTCGAACTGCTCCGGGCTGAGCGTGATGTGAAAATTCATAATTTCCTCCTTGCTTTCCGCCCCGGCCTCCGGTATAATGGAGGGTAGAGGCTGATTTTTCGTATGTTTTGGTCTCGCTTGCCCCTGTGAGTGTTGGTAGCACTTGCAGGGGCGTTTTTCAATTTGCCAGTTCTTCATACTTTCCGTTTGGTTGATGAATTCAGCCTCACGCGCTGGGACGCACCGGCTCCGCCCCAGCCTGGTCCCTGCGGTGGACGATCTCGCCGACTGCGGGGTCCGGGTGGTTGCCCCCTCACGCGCGGGGCCTTTTATGTCGTTTACTGCTTGTTTACAAAATGTTCAGGCCCAGTTCTTGAAATATTGTTCCTTGTGAGGTATAATATTTCCGGTTTGGAGTTCTCCTGCCAAGGAAATCCACTAAGAAAGGGGGATAGGAAAATGTGTACCTTTGTGTTTACATACACCGATCAAAGTAAAATCGTGTGTGAACATGTAAAATCCGCATTTCATGCGAGCGGGAATGGTGTGAATGTATCGGAGCAAGAACTTGTTTCTCACCACTTCCCAATTAACAGAGGTTTGTGGTTGAATACAGAAAATGGTAGTTTCTGTGTGAATCACGACGGATTGCGGTGTATTGAAGTAAAGGCAGAATAATCACACCTCCACCTCAACGCGGATGTTCGCGTTGGGGTGAGCCTTTTTTATTGCCTCTATAGTGGAAAGGACTTCCTGAATCGTGTTTCCGCGTTCCGCCATGATAACGAATTCAATTTTCCCTTTGTGGAGCATGTTCTCACCTCCCTCCTGCTTCATCTGTGGTGGGTTTTTTCATGTTCCGGGCTTTTTGTTTTCCCTCGTGAGCAGATAATCAATGTTGTACTCGGGAAGCAGTTCCCTAAGCCGCAGATATTCCGGGTATGTAAAGGCTGATGCTTCGGACAGTTTATTGTAGAGTCCTTATGGGGTTTCATGCGCTGGGCTTCTCTCTCTCCGGCTCACGATGTTGCCGACGGCAGCTTTTACGCGCTGTCCTGGGCCGTCAGGCCCGGCGTTTTACCCTTCGTCTCGGCCCTCTGCTCCATTCGCTCCTCATACTTTTCCCGGCGAATCTGCCGCAGGCCATCTACGATAGCTTTTCCAATGTCAGCCGTTACTTCATAGCCCACTCTTTGGAATGCGCCAAACATGATTTGCTCTTCACGGCTCCGCTTCATTATTTCGTCTCCATTTCAATGTTGACAAATTTTTGCATTGAGCATATAATGACTGTTTCAAAATGCTAAATTAAGGAAACGGATGCCATGTTAGATAAAACCAGCCGAAAGGTCTTACATTTTCTGGTGAATAATGAGCCCAATATGGAAGATGGGCTGTTCACTTATGATTACGTAAGCTGCATACTGAGATTATCAAAAGCAGAAACCATTGATTGCATTCGATTTTTAGATGAAAATGGGCTTTTGAGGTGCGTTTGGGTAGACACAGGAGGCATAAAGCACCTTCATGGAATTGCCGTCAATCATAAGGGGCGGCACCACGCCGAATTTGCGCGGCTCGAATTTTACAAATCCGTTTTGGAATCTGTTCTATTGCCGATTCTTGTGTCCATCCTGACTACATTGATTTTATCCGCTTGAGAGCAAACCCCCGGAAATGTGATGCTGATATGTCTCGACCAGCTTATTGATGCAGTCGTTCATATCGGCGTCCATTTTTTCTTTACTCTCCCACTCACCGATGATCTCCGCACTCAGCTTTATGTCTGGGGCAACACAGTCGATGTCACCGTTCATATTGCGGGCATGGGTTCCAAAATCGTTTAGTTGAACTGTGATATGGGCGTTACGCGTGAACATACTGTAGGCCTTATGGGCTTTCATGCTGTTCTCCTCCTCCTTTCTTACGCGCTGTCCTGAAGTTCGTTCGCCTGTGCAAACAGATACTCAATCCGAAGCCCAGGGAAAAACGTGTCCCTGATCTTAATGGCCTCGCTAACAGAAAATGCGGTGTTATCGGAGAGCTTATTTGTCACCGTTTTTGAAGAGCATCCAAGCAGGGATTGAATATCCATATTGGAAACACCATAGCGGGCCATTTCAGCAGAAAGGTTCCTCATAAAATCACCTCCATTTCTGAAATTTCGGTCACAAGCAAATAATAACCGATTATTCAGTCAAAGTCAACCCCTAAACAGAAATAATTTTTGAAATTTCGTAAATTATTTCTTGACATAGCGCCAGAAGTAACGTACAATCTACTTTGACAGGGGGTGAATGTATGACGCTGGAAGAACAGTTAAAGCGTGAAATATTGAATCGATATAAGAGCATCAGAGAATTTTCTTCTATGACAGGGATACCATATAGCACCGTGGATTCTGTTTTGAAACGCGGGATTAAGAATTCAGGGGTCGGAACTGTGATTAGAATCTTTTCCTTCCTTGATATTGATGTCGAGAGTATTTCATCTGAAACCTTAAAGCATCTCAATACCGCAGTAGAAACAAAAAACTCCCCCAGCACAGCCGAAGCCATACTAGGGGAAGAATTTTATCAAGAAGTTACTTGTCTTGCGGGGAGGTTGTCGCCGGAGCAGCAGGATCTATTCCTTGCACTCCTTCGGTTAACAGCCGCAAGAAATCAAGGGCTGCCTGTTGCTGATCTTGTGTCAGCTGGAGAAGCAGCTCTAAAATCTGAGCTTCAAAATCCGACACAGTAAATTCCTTTCCGCTCCGGCGCCGATGCTATTTATTTGCGCATGGGCAATTATACCACATAATTGTCGATGTGTAAGGTTTTTTGGAAATTTCACAAAAAACATCAAATAAAAGCCACAAAATTAGAGGAATTTCTGAATACCTGCCCGTTTTCACAAGCGGTTCAAAATCTCTTGACATACGGTGCTCCGTATATTATCATATAACCATCCCGAAAGAAAGGAGGCTGCCAGAATGCCGACAGAAAAAGAGCGGCTGGACGTACTGAAATCCATGGCGTATGATCTGACTATCATCGTGGAAAAAGACCCGGAGAAGACGTACACTGCCGAGGATATCAAGAAGATGATTCAGACGTATATCGCAGGGGTCCAGCAATAGCAAAAGAGGGGCCGGGGGACCGGCCCCCCTAAAAGGAGTAGGCTGTAACGATGGAAAAGAAGGAAACTCCCCAGGCCCGGTTTGACCGGCTGAACAGCAAGGTGTACCGCTTAAAGGTCATGACGCGCACGGAGCAGGATATCATTCAGAAGCTGGACAGCGTTCCTAACAAAGCGGGCTATATCAAAGCTCTGATTCGTGCAGATATCGAAAAAGAAACATAAAAAACGCCCCCATCTCTACCAACACCGGAGGCAACTATCAAACGGCCAAACAGCAGGAGGTAACCATGGAGATCCGCTATTCTAAACAGGCCATCAAATTCCTTTGGGAGCCTTAGCCCGGTGGAGAGGGCAAAAAAATAGGCCGCCCCTGGAAGGAGCGGCTTGACAAAATCATATCAGGCGGTTATACTGGAAACAGAAAGGGCGCTGCCGGTAAGCGGTTAGCCCCCCTTAGTTACAAGAAGTAACCGCCATGGTTGGGGAACCGGGGGCGGTTACTTCTTTTTGTCGCGGGCCTGAAGGAACAGGCTGCAAATGCCGATGATGACAAGGCAAAGCTGTAACACTTCGGATGTACTCATGGCACCCCCTCCTTTCATCGGAGGGGGCAAGAAGTCCCCTCCGGGATGGAGAGGCCAACCGCCTACCGTTACTGGCAGCGCTGAAAGATCATTCTTTCCTGTTGCCAGCATACCACAGCTTCCGGCAAAATGCAACAGAAAACCGCCCCCGGTGCGCCAACATCGGGGACGGCCTCAAAGGATTTACTGTGACCCCTTGGAACTATTCGATCCAAAGATATACCCCAACAATGTCATCACAATCACCCTAAACGCTTCAAACCCACTTTTCACCAGCTCGTTTTCTGGATTCCAAATGGAAAGAACGATACAGAGGAACATGAGGAAAATACACCAGCCAAGTGTAGCAGATCCGAGAGAAAATCGCCGAAGGTTTAATGGAATCTCCGCATTCTTTTCTTTGCGTAACGAAGGCTCCTGATTATCTTCATCCTGGTGCGGTGCAACTTCTTCCTCTTCTGTAATTTCTGGAGGATCTTTTTCAGATTGTGGTATCATTTTTCATATCCTCCAATGTTATAATTTCGGCGTCTCTTTGATAAGCCGCATACCAGCCAGACCCTTTTAAGTGCGTCCGCCTAGCTAAGTCTATTCCCCCGAAGTTCTTAAGCCTGCTCCATACATAGTTGATACAGTCTGTAAGAACTGGGTTTGCATCTTCATCAACAATTTTCGCTTCTCCTGTTGCATTTTTTGCAAAGCGATCAATCGGAGAAGATTTGAACGGCTTAAATTCAGAATAGACAGAGGGAACTACGGGACCATATTTCCAAACCTCGAACTGTTCGGATATTGGGGACTTCCCAGTTTCCTTAACATACCTGGTACACACATAATATAGAAGCTTTTGAAGTTTCATCGGTGTAACTTTTATGTGCTCTCGCTTCGCGCGTAATAGGATATTATTGCTTAATACTGTAGCAACAGCTTTCATATACCAATTCACCGCCCTTTCAATATAGGCCCGTTTTCAAGAAAAAGTGTACTGTTTCATGTAACTGAGTCCTCTTCTTTAATAAAAAAGCTAACCCCAGGAGCTTGAGAATTCTAAGCATAACGCCTACTCCCTTTGGGGAACCCAGCTTTCGTCCTTCATGAGTTAGCTTTTTCAGTATAACTTATTAGCTGTACTTTGTCAATGGGATAGGAGAAAACAAACATTTGTCTTTTCAATGCATCAGTCCATACTATGCACGAATTGGCAAGAAAGCTGTATGTGGATGTGCAACCCAGCAAAAAACCTCCCCCGGCGGTCAACCGGGGGAGGCAAAGAAAGCCTGGAGATCAAGAGGCTAAATCTTCTACATATTCATTTCGCCGTGTCCATACCAGCGGATTTGCTCCATAAATGGTCAATGCGTTTACCAAGTCAGGCCGTATTCTTTTGTCGCTGTCGTTCATCATGACATAAAGCCGGGCACCGGGTTTCCGCAAGTCTTTAATGTCACCCCAGCAAAACAGAACCGAATCGATTTTTTCACGCGACACGTCATTGATCGTTTTGACAAAGCGTTCGGGCCTATTCTTGGTTGCAGGAAGCGCAAATTCAAAGGTATGGGAAAGGCCGCTGGAGCCATGAAATTGAGCGTTTGCCACATAGGGGATGTAATTTGTGTCAAAGAACAGCTGGACATCTTCCAGGAATACATTTGTCACCTGTGAACGGGACAGGAAGAACATATCGTTTACCGAAAGCATTGCCTGTAAGAGCGCGTGCTTCTTCTGCGGAAAATTCAACCGGTTAGCATTGACGCAGATTTCCTCGCCGTTCAGGCGGACTCCGAAGCCATTTAGGATTTCCGACAAAATGTTTTTTCTTTTCGGTGATGACATAACATCGCATCCGCACATATCCAGATCATTGATCGTATATCCTCCGTCCGTCAAATAGAGCCCCTGTTCTTGCTGCTGCACAAATAGCTGCAGATGGTCGTTATGCCGGTCCAGGAATGGGGTGGATATTTGTGTGAATTCTCCAAGTTCTGTGTGGAAATCCGTAGATTTCAGATTTTCCTTAAGCCACTTAAGGTAGAGTTCGGTAAAATCAGTTTCCATTTCATATCACCGTTTCTATTTCCAAATCGTTGGCATTGATTGTCTTGAAATATGATAAAAAGTCTATAAGCGTTTGGAAGAGATCTGATGTATTCGTCATATCCGGTGGAACAGGAATGGCGAATCTATCTCCTTGTCCTTCTCTGTATATGTGGAGGTGTGTTCTTGGCAAAGTTTCTCCATCTGGATTAGTATGCTCCGGTCCATCAACATCCAGCCGAAGAAGTATCACATCTTTTTGGAACCGCCCCTGATAGGTGCATTTTTTCACGAAGTTCATATATCCTTTTCTGCTGATATCCACGATAAACGAATGCGCCCCATCTGTGGAAACAAGATCCAATTTCTGCCGGTCACCAGGCTGTGGAAAAGCGATTGGGCCAGAAATCTCCCGGATTTCTTTGAGTTCAGCGATTAAAGAATCCGCTTCTTGCTGTGAAAGCATATTGCCCACCCCCTATACATAGGGACTATATCATAAAAAGTTTACCTTTTCAATACAACCAAGCAACAAAAAACCGCCCCCGGTGCTGCAAACACCGGAGACGGTCAAGGGGGCGCTAAAGTTTTCGAGCCTCTAGCGCCTCCTATTTTATCATATCTAACAGGAGGAAATCAACATGAAAAGCGAAAAAAGCATGGTCTCCGTCCCCCGCGCGGCGCTGTACATCCGGGTCAGCACGGAGGAGCAGGCGGTCCACGGTCTATCCATCGAGGCCCAGCGGGAGG
>CASTST010000113.1 GCA_949451655.1 uncultured Eubacteriales bacterium
CAATCCCCCAGTCAATTTCGCTACGCTCCATTGACAGCCCCCTTTGCACAAGGGGGCCTTTTTACGTTTGTTTATGTTTGATACTACACGACAGCCCCTTGCTGTGGGAGCCTAATCAAACCACAACAGCCTCCTTTGTGCAAAAGGAGGTGGCACGGTGCAAGCCGTGACGGAGGAATTGTCCCTGTTATCATTTTGAATGATCTGCCAATCGGCAGATTTACTACACAATCCCTCAGTCAATTTCGCTACGCTCCATTGACAGCTCCCTTTGCACAAGGGAGCCTTTTCGTTTGATGCGCTACAGATCGGATATTTTCAGTTTAACCCACAATTAACACCAGAGCGATTGTTGATTTAACATAAACTGGGTACACTAAAGAAAACAAATAGCAGGGAGGTTGTATGAGACAAAAACGTTTTGCGGCAATTGGTGTGCTGATTTTAATAATCTTTCTCTGTTCCTGCGGTACGGAGCAAGGAACAATTGTGGTTGTGACCAGAGAGGACGGCTCCGGTACGCGGGCGGCCATGACAGAATTACTGAATTTTCAGGGAAACGAAGATATTACCCCCTATGCTGAGGTAGTCAACACAAATGCAGTGATGCTGTTTTCCATTGCCGGATGCAATACGGCAATCGGATACGTTTCTGCAGGAGTGATGTCGGACGATGTACAGAGTGTTTCCATTGACGGTGTGCATCCTTTGCCGGAGAATATACGCAGCGGAGCGTATCCGCTGAAACGAAGCTTTCTTTTTGTTGTAGATGAAAATACAAGCGAGCTTGCCAAGGCATTTATTACTTTTACTGCTTCTCCTGGGGGAAAGGATATTATCAGCAGTGCCGGATACGTTCCGCCGGAGGCGGACGGTTCGTATGAGTCGGCAGAACAATCCGGCAGGCTCGTGCTTGCAGGATCCACTTCTGTAGCTCCCCTTATAGAAACATTGGCAGATGTATATACAGAGCAGAATCCGGGTGTGTATATTGAAGTGCAGCAGATTGGATCTTCTGCGGGGATTGCATCGTTGCAGGATGGGATTTGTGATATTGGATTATCCTCCAGAGATCTGACAGATGCGGAATGCAGCAGCGGACTGGATGCGATTCCGATTGCATATGACGGAATTGCGGTGATTGTGAATAAATCCAATCCAATCCCGAACTTGTCGCTGGATCAGGTGCGGCAGATCTTTGGCGGGAAAATAACCAACTGGAAAGAGTGGAGAGAATGAGGGAAGGGAGTGATAAAATGCGGGAACGAGTCATGCGGATCGTCTTTCTTCTGTGTGCCTGTTTTTCTGTAGCGGCAGTGCTGCTTATCTGCATATTCCTTTTTGCAAACGGAATTCCGGCTATACGTGAAATTGGATTGTTCGAGTTTCTCACCGGGATGGAATGGAAACCGTCCAAAAATATTTACGGCATATTTCCAATGATTGTGGGCAGCCTGTATGTCACTGCCGGTGCACTCATTATAGGCGTACCCATAGGCATTCTTACAGCAGTATTTTTTGTAAAGTACTGCCCGGTAAGGCTTTTTCGGTCTTATGGTACTGGTTCCCGCGATACAAACATGGTTCGGTACAAGCGGAAAGGGAATTCTGACTGCCTCTCTGCTGCTTGGTATGATGATTCTGCCAACAGTGATCAATACAGCAGAATCTGCGTTGCGCGCCGTGCCTGCGGCATATTATGAGGGTGCGCTTGCCCTTGGCGCCACAAGGGAACAAGGCGTGATGCGTGTTATGATTCCTGCGGCGGGCAGCGGTATTTTATCTGGTGTGGTTTTAGGCGTTGGGCGGGCGGTTGGCGAAACAATGGCGGTGGTTATGATAGCAGGCAATCAGGCAGTAATGCCGGACAGTATTTTATCGGGGGTGCGGACGCTGACTGCAAATATTGTGCTGGAAATGGCGTATGCCGCACAGCTTCACCGTGAAGCACTCATCGCGACAGCTGTGGTTCTCTTTGTATTTATATTGCTGATCAATTTAAGCTTTTCTGCGATTAGGAAAGGAAAACAAATATGAAGCATATGCTGCACCAATACAGAGGGAAATCCGGCTCCTTTTGGATTATGCTATTCATTTACATCGCGGCAGCGCTGACGGTAGGAACGATGCTGCTTCTGGTGGGGCACATTTTGATCCGTGGGATCATGCATTTGCGCCCATCCCTGTTTTCGCTGCATTATACGGCTGAAAATGTGTCCATGCTTCCGGCAATCTGGAACACAGTTTATATGACAATTCTGACGCTGCTGATTTCCGTTCCGCTGGGGACTTTTTCTGCGGTATATCTTGTAGAATATGCCCGCCCTCAGTCCAGACTGGTGCGGATCATCCGCACCACTACGGAAACACTGGCAGGGATTCCTTCTATTGTATATGGGCTGTTTGGGTTTCTGGCGTTTGTGCTGTTTATGGGGTGGAGCTATTCCATGCTGGCAGGTGTGCTCACCCTTTCTATTATGGTTCTGCCAACGATTATCCGGACTACGGAGGAAGCGCTGCTTGCGGTGCCGCGTACCTACCGGGAAGGCAGCTTTGGTCTTGGTGCGGGGAAACTGCGCACAATTTTTAAAATTGTGCTTCCTTCCGCTATGCCGGGGATTTTGTCCGGGATCATTCTTGCTGTGGGCAGAATTGTCGGGGAAACAGCAGCACTGATTTTTACATCCGGAACGGCGCCCGGCGCAGTCTTGGGATTGCATAACAGTGCACGCACATTGTCGGTTCATATGTATTGCCTTCTGTCGGAGGGA
Organism: uncultured Eubacteriales bacterium; assembly: GCA_949451655.1. Taxonomy (GTDB): domain Bacteria; phylum Bacillota; class Clostridia; order Oscillospirales; family CAG-272; genus Avispirillum. The sequence continues at coordinate 2,772 of CASTST010000113.1, forward strand.
TTGCATACGGATGCAGCATACGCCACAGCGGTAGTTTTGTTGGCAGTAGTGGTCGGAATAAACGGATTGTCCGGTATGATTGCAGGAAAACTGTCCGCTTTTGCATCGGGAGGAGGTACAGCGAATGGGAAAATTTGAAATTCGGAATATGGAGTTATACTATGGAGATTTTCAGGCAATAAAGGGGATTGATCTGTCCATCCCGGAAAAGGAGATTACAGCTTTCATCGGACCTTCCGGATGCGGAAAATCCACTGTTCTGAAAACATTGAACCGGATGAATGATCTGGTGGACGGATGTCGTGTAACCGGAGAAATTTTGCTTGATGGGGAAAATATTTATAAAGATATGAATGTAAACCTTCTCCGCAAACGGGTTGGTATGGTATTCCAAAAGCCCAATCCATTTCCCATGAGCGTATATGATAACATCGCCTATGGTCCCCGCACCCATGGAATCCGCTCTAAGGAAAAGCTGGACAGCATTGTGGAGAGCACCCTGCGTGCCGCGGCGCTTTGGGAGGATGTGCAGGATCGGCTGAAAAAAAGCGCTCTTGCCCTTTCCGGCGGTCAGCAGCAGCGGCTGTGTATTGCGCGGGCTTTGGCGGTTGAGCCGGAGGTGCTTCTTATGGATGAACCGACTTCCGCGCTGGATCCCATATCTACATCTAAAATAGAAGATCTTGCAATCGAATTGAAAAAGCAGTATACTATTGTTATCGTAACCCACAACATGCAGCAAGCTGCAAGGATTGCAGATAAAACCGCGTTTTTTCTTCTGGGAGAGGTCATTGAATTTGCAGATACAGATACAATGTTTTCCATGCCCGCCGACCCGCGGACAGAGGAATATATTACCGGGAGGTTTGGCTAATGCGCAATCAGTTTGACGAGCAGCTTGGACAATTGAATCAGCAAATGATTCAGATGGGTGATTTGTGTGAAACTGCAATTTCTCTTGCAGTGCAGGCGTTGCAAAAGGGAAGCAAGCATTTGATAGAAGATGTGCATGCGGCGGATGGAGAAATTGACCGCATGGAGCGGGAGATTGAAGCGTTCTGCATGCGGCTTTTGCTGCATCAGCAGCCGATTGCCAGGGATTTGCGGCAGATTTCTTCTGCTTTGAAAATGATTTCCGATATGGAGCGGATCGGGGATCAGGCTTCGGATATTGCAGAGATTGCAGAATGTATTTCCGGACAGGGAACAGAAGGGAATGCTCTGATCCGGGAGATGGCGAGGGAAGCTGTAAAGATGGTCAGCGACAGTGTGGATTCCTATGTGCATGGGGATCTGGAGCTTGCCAGAGCTGTTATACAGTATGATGATGTGGTGGACAGCTGGTTTGACCGGATCAGGCAGGAGCTGATTGGTGAAATCGCTGCGGATAATACGGTGGGCGAATATTGCATGGATCTTCTGATGATTGCAAAATATCTGGAACGAATCGGGGATCATGCAGTTAATATAGCGGAATGGGTGGAATATTCCGTCACGGGAGAACACAGAAAATATTAAGGCTCAAATGTAAGAAAGGCATGGTTGTTATATGCTTATATATTTGCTGGAGGATGATGACAGCATCCGAAATTTTGTGGCATATGCGTTGAATAATTCCGGGATGGAGTCCAGAGGATTTGCACATCCGGAAGAATTTTGGATGGCGTTGTCTCAGGAAATGCCGGATCTGGTGCTTCTGGATATTATGCTGCCGGGGGAAGACGGCATGGAAATTTTAAAAAAGCTGCGCAGTCGTCAGGAGACTGTGCAGCTGCCTGTTATCATGCTTACGGCAAAAAGTACGGAGTATGACCGGGTGCTGGGACTAGACAGCGGTGCGGACGATTATATATGCAAACCCTTCGGCATTATGGAATTATTGTCCCGGATTAAGGCGCTGCTGCGCCGGGCAAAGCCGGAGCCGGCAGGAAAAGCGTTTACGGTGGGCGGATTGTATGTGTATCCGGAAAAGCATATTGTCCGTGTGAGCGGCAAGGATGTGATTCTCACGTTAAAAGAATTTGAACTGCTGTGCCTTTTCATTTCCAATCCGGGCACAGTATTTACAAGGGATCAGATTTTACAGAAAATCTGGGGCTTTGAATTTGACGGAGAAAACCGTACCGTAGATGTGCATATTCGGACGCTGCGTACCAAATTGGGAGCGTGCGGGGAACTCATTGAAACTGTGCGGGGTATCGGATATAAAATCAGCGGATAAGTTTTTACAGACGAAAAGAGGACAATACATATGATTAAAAGAATCTTCCGCAGTATTATTTTGGGATCTGTTGTTTCCTTTTTGTGTTCTTTGGCGCTGTTTCTGCTGGTTTTGTACAGATATGTACATCCCTATTTTATGGATGAAATTGCAGACGAAGCCCAGTATATCCGCACAGGCATAGAATTGAACGGTACAGCGTATCTGGAGAAGTTGGAGACAGACAGCACGGTTGTCTGGATTGCATCGGATGGCAGTACGCTTTTTGGATCCGCAATGGACCAACAGGACGCAAAGCGGGCGCTGGAGGCAGGTGAGGATGCGGATATCTGGTATTCTGACAGCACAGGTGTGCAAACGGTAAATTGTGCAGTCCGTTTGGCGGACGGATCTGTTCTGTTTATATCAGAAGCGGAAAACGGCGTTTGGATTATCATGCGCAATATGCTTGGTCCGATGCTGATTATCTTTTCTTTGCTGCTTCTTTTGTCTATTGGTCTTTCCGTTGCACTGTCCAGAAAGATTGTGCGACCTATCCATAATATTGATATAGAGAACCCTGATATCCACGCTGATTACGCGGAGCTTTCCCCTCTCCTACAACGAATCAACCGACAGAATAAGCTGATTCAGCGGCAGATGAATGATCTGCGCAGCCGGCAGATAGAGTTTCTGACAATTACTGAGAACATGTCGGAAGGACTGATTTTAATAGACAACAAGACGGAGGTTCTGTCTTATAATTCCAGTGCCAAAGCCCAGTTGGACGCAGGGGATATTACATATGGGAAAAGTGTTTTAGAGGTGAGTTCCGACAAAGCGTTTGCTGGAGCGGTACACGGAGCGCTTGCAGGAGAGCGCAGCGCGCCGATTTTGGAAACGGGCGGGCGCATTTATCAGTTGTTTGCCAATCCTGTTACGGTAGGGGGAACAGTCAGCGGCGCCGTTCTGCTGATATTAGATGTAACGGAACGGGAACAGCGGGATGCAATGCGCAGAGAATTTACGTCGAATGTGTCTCATGAACTGAAAACGCCTCTGACGTCTATATATGGGATTTCGGAAATTATGATGAATGGAATTGTGAAGCCTGAGGATATGGAAGGGTTTGCAAAAAATATTCATGATGAATCCGGTCGTCTTATTACGCTGATAGAAGATATTCTGCGGCTGTCTCAGTTGGATGAGGGGACGCAGGAAAGTCAGCAGGAGGATACGGATTTATATAGTATTGCAGAAGATGTAGTTGGACGGCTGCAGCGGGTGGCTGAAAAACGTGGTGTTTCCCTGACCATATCGGGAGAATCAGCGTCGATGCGGGGAATCCCGTCTATTTTGTCTGAGATGGTATATAATTTGTGTGACAATGGAATTAAATACAACAAAGCGGGAGGCAAGGTGCAGGTGGATGTTTCTCATAGGGACGGTCATATTGTACTGACTGTACAGGATACAGGAATCGGCATTCCGCCGGAACATCAGGATCGGGTATTTGAGCGGTTTTACCGTGTAGATAAAAGCCATTCAAAGGCAATCGGCGGAACCGGGCTGGGGCTTTCTATTGTAAAACATGGTGCTGCGTATCACGGGGCGCAGGTATCGCTTTCCAGTAAAGAGGGAGAGGGGACGACTGTGCAGATTCGGTTTTGAATCTGCTGCGGAGTACCTGATAAAAAGGCTCCCATGTGAGAACCTGCTGCGCAGTTCCATAGGGAACTGTCGCACAGTGTTAACTTAAAAAAGGCTCCCAATAGCGAAAAAACTGTAACAGAGCACCAAATATAAAAAGGTCCCCTTGTGCAAAGGGGGCTGTCAATGGAGCGTAGCGAAATTGACTGGGGGATTG
>CASTST010000114.1 GCA_949451655.1 uncultured Eubacteriales bacterium
AAACCGCATGAACTTTCCGTTACAATGAATACATACAAAACGGAAAGGATTAACATGAGATGAAAGGAAAAGTATTTGTTGTTATAGGATTCACAATCATCGTAATATGCTGCGTAATAGCAGGTTTGTACCGCCTGGAAAACTATGAAGAAGTATATTTTACAAAAATTGACAACACCAAAGCGGAAAAACTCCCGGCAAGCGATGATATGAAATATGAATATACATTGGATTGCTATAACAAAAAAGGCAAGAAAAAGCAGCTGAAGTTTAAAACCTCCAGAGAACTGAAAGAAGATGCTTACTTACTGTTAGAGGTCAGATCTTTGGGCGTTCACAAGTGGGAAGAAGTTACATATAACGACTTACCGCAAGCCGTACAGGAAAAAATCGATTCGTAAAGAAATAAAACACCCCCGAATGCTGAGCATTCGGGGGTGTTTTATTTCTATTTATAAGCACATTCTGTAAATTGCTTCAACATCTGCAGCGGTCAAGTTTTTTGGACCGGAAATACAGCCGCCGGCACAGGCATGATCCGCCATAACTTTAAAGTGCGCATCGTCAATGCCCAAGTCAGCAAGACTGCCTTGCAAGCCAAGCGTTTTAAAACAAAAATCAGATACAGCCGCAATCGCCTTTTTCGCTCCTTCTATAGCGTCCGAAGTCTCCGGAATACCAAACACTTTGACACCCAACCGGCTAATTGCAGGAGCAGTGGTTTCATCTAAAATATATGTTAGCCAACGCGGCGTTACAATAGCCAAGCCGTGACCGTGGGTTATATCGTAGTACGCCGACAGCTCATGCTCCATTGCATGACAGGCACATCCGTGAAGCGTGCCTGCATCCAAAACCGTATTCAGCGCCATAGATGACGCCCACATAAGATTCGCCCGCGCTTCATAGTTTTCTGGCTCTTCCATTGCAACAGGCGCCCATTTTACCACCGCACGCATCACTGCTTCCTGAAATTCCAGAATCATATCAAAGGTTGCATCTCCTGCAAGATAATAATTATCTAAAACATGATTGAAAATATCAAAGCTTCCGCATGCAGTCTGATAAGTTGGAAGCGAATAGCTGTATTCCGGATTTTCAAAAGCCACCCGAGGAACCAGCGCATCGCCGCCCAGCCCGATTTTTTCATTTGTATCCATATTGGATATTACTGCCCAAGCGTCCATTTCAGATCCTGTAGCTGCATTGGTAAGAATTGCTACGACAGGCAGCGCCTCAGTTACCCACACTCCCTTTGAAACCAACGGCCATACATCCCCCGATTCCGTTAAAGCCGCAGCGGCGATGCCCTTTGCACAGTCAATTGTAGATCCGCCGCCAACTGCCAGAACCACGTCGATCCCTTCCCTTTTACAGATCTCCGCGCCCCGGTTTGCAGTGGTATGCCGGGGGTTCGGCTCGACTCCGGACAACTCAAAAAACTCTATATGATTGCTTTTCAAAAGAGATACAACAGTATCATACAATCCGATTCGTTTGATAGAACCGCCGCCGTAAACCAACAAAACCTTTTTACCAAACTGCAGAAGTTCCTCCGGAAGATGTTCTATCTGATTTTTTCCGAAATACACCTTATCCGCATTGTGAAAAATAAAATCATTCATAGCAGTAACCTTTCCTTTCATTCTTTTATATTTGTCTGCCTGCTTGATATGCCGCATCTAAAACAGGATGCCCTGTAATTTCTCCCGGTCCGTTCACGCCTCCGGCAAAGACTGTCTTTTTCAATATTGCATGTTCAAAACAATCCACCCATCCCTGGATTGCGGTTACTGTACCTGACACTGTTTCTGCCGCATCTTCTGCGGCAGTTGCCAAAAGATAAATATCACGAAACTGGTAATCCGCTGAATACAAAGGGTTGGCACGGTCCAGCAGTGTTTTCAATTGTCCGCTGACACTGTAATAATATATCGGTGTTGCAAACGCAATACAATCCGCGCGCAGCATTTTTTCGACAATTTCCACACTATCATCCCGGATAACACATTTCTGTGTCTGCTGGCACGCAAGACATCCTTTACAGAACTGAATATCCTTTCCTGCCAAGCTGATTTTTTCCACGGTGTGCCCTGCATCCTCCGCCCCACGCATAAATGCATCAGCAAGCATTTCTGAATTGCTGTTTTTGCGCAAACTGGAAGTTATAATAAGTACATTTTTGCTCATTTGGATTCTCCTCCTGCATTGAATAGATCAACCACTTCATCTGTCACTTCCTCCAACCATTCATTGGAGCAATTTTCTCCCGGCACTTCCACTGCGATATGAGAAAACCAACTGTCGGGCGCTGCACCGTGCCAATGCTTCACACCTGCGGGGATATTCACCGTATCCCCCGGCTGCAGCAACACAGCAGGCTGTCCCCATTCCTGATAGTACCCACGTCCGGCAACGCAAAGTAAAATTTGTCCGCCGCCCTGATCTGCACGGTGTATATGCCAATTATTCCGGCATCCCGGTTCAAATGTCACATTGTATATGCCAACCTGGGATACGGAGAGAGGGGCAAGAAAACTCTTTCCGGAAAAATACTGTGCAAATCCACTGTTCGCCTCTCCAATGGGAAAAACCATACTATTTGCGTGGACAGCCATGGCATCCTCTGCCTCTGTCTCCTGCGCCCAAACCTCTTTTGCCATTTTGAAAGCCGCCCATGCCTTGGGCCATCCTACATAAAATGCCGCATGGGTAAGAATTTCCGAAATTTCTGTTTTCGTAATACCGTTCTTTTTGGCGGACATTAAGTGAAACTGAAACGATGCATCCGTAAGCCCCATGGACATAAGTGCCACCACTGTTACAAGAGAGCGATCCCGAAGCGAAAGTTTATCATCCCTTGCCCAAACCTCTCCGAACAATACATCATCGTTGAGCCGTGCAAATTCCGGTGCAAAAGCACCCAATGTATCTCTGCCAGCCGTTTGCTTTTCTGCCATACTATGCCTCCTGTTCCCCCGGCGCATCATCCCAGGATAAATTCCCGGTCTCCACCGCAACCTCATATCTTGCAATTTTATAATTCAGACGCGCCAATGTTTCTTCTAATTGCTTTTTACGTTCCAGCAGCAGATCCCGCTGTTCGCTCAGTAAATCCAGGCGCGCCTGAAAGGTTTCATCCCCTTCAAAAAACAGCCGCACATACTCTATCAGAGCTTCAATAGGGAGTCCTGCCGCACGCATGCATTTCGCCGTTTCTACCCAAGCGATATCTTCACTGCTGAAATCTCTGATTCCACCCGCGGTTCGTGTAACCGGAGGGATCACACCAACACGTTCATAGTACCGAAGCGTATCGGAGGGAATTCCAAACTGCTCGCTGACTTCTTTTATAGTCAGTCCCACAAACATCACCGTCCTTTCTTTGCAAGATCATTATACAACTTCGAGTTTACTCTAAGTCAATAGCTTTTTCAAAATTTTTTTAATTTTTTCTTTCAGTTTCCTTGTGCAAGGGAACTCCCACAGAGCACCAATTTAAGTCCCCTTGTGCGGGGATTCGTTTTCGAATCCATAGGGCATCCCGCGCAGCACCCACAAAAAGACCCCCTTGTGAGGGAGTTTGCTCTGCAAACTCCTGGGGCATCCCGCGCAGCGGATGGGGATTGTTACACTATCATTTTGCAGGAGCCACAAATCGGCAGTGTGTGCAGACAATCCCCCCGAGTTTTGCTATGCAAAACTCCCCCCCTTTGCACAAGGGGGGCTTAAATTGGCGAGGCGCAAACAAAATAAATTTTACACTTACAGGAAATTTGCCATATTTTTCCATTTCCATGTATTATCATATAGTAAACACAAAAAAATGAAAGGCATGGTTATAGCTATGGCGAATAAGACAGTACAAAAATTCTGCCTCCTTGGAGCGGCGGCAGCGTTGTTGCTTTGCATCTTGCTGAAAAGCTGGGGTTCCGGTGCGGCAGCAGTCACCCCCAATACTGCCCTTATTCGCTGCAATGCTGATGCAGCTCCATCCGTCATATACGGCGATGGACCGCAAATGAAAATGTGGTGGAGCAGCAATGCAAACGGCAGTGGAATTTATTACACTGCAAGTCAGGATACACCTGTCAAGGTTCTGGAAAGATCAGATGACGGGTGGGACAGCTTCCGCATCTGCAATCCCTCTGTAATCAAAGGCTCATTTTATACAAATGGACAAGCCTACACATATGCCATGTACTATACGGGCACTGACCAGACGGACGGAAACAGCAGCCATATCGGCGCTGCCTTTTCTAATAACGGAATCGACTGGGATAAATATGCCAGGAATCCCATCATAAGCTCTGACAAAACCGATTCTGATCATTCTGGTGTGGGACTGCCCTCCGTTTGTATATCTGCCGGGGGGCAGATTATTATACTATATTTTGATTCTGCAACTGGCAAACATTATACGGCAGTTTCAGCAGACGGTATAAACTTCACAGAAAAAACGCCTCTTGTAAATGCACCCGAAGATGAATACAGCACAGACATCGCCTATTCACAGACAGAAGGAAAATGGTATATAACTACGCAAAGCAGCATATCCGAAGAAATCCATATTTATGAAACTGCCGAGGGCAGTCTTGCGAGCAAATGGGAACAAAAAGCCACCCTTCCCCAAACAGCATCAGAAAAGCAAGAAAATCAAAGTCCAAGATGGACACGCTATTCAAACGGGACAATTTATGTGGAATCCGGTTCCGGATATCAGTATATTTACCACGGGCACACACAGAACTCTGCCCGATCTGTTTATACTACCAGGTGGGAATTTGCTGTAAACGGTGACCGTCAGGGATGGGAAGCTGTAAATATTACGAAAGATACGGGACCCGTTGAAGGATTCTGGACGTTTATTACCAACAAGGAAAATCCTCATTTGCTCTCCCCCGCGATAGAACTTCCGGCATCTTCCTATTCCACTGTTACAATACGTATCGCCAACCAGAACACCGATTCGGCAGGAAAAATATATTTTAAAACTGCCGTTGAAGATTTCTACAGCGAAGATAAATCAGTATCCTTTACCTGCACCGCCGGCGGCGGCTGGTATACCCATCATATCAACATGGCAGCAAATAAAAAATGGACAGGTACAATCACCGGGATTCGTGTAGATCCGGTATCCGAAGGAACCGTTGCCACCTGCGGCATAGACTTTATCCGCGTGATTGAATGATGGAATGCAGGTTCTTATTAAAAAAGCCCCCCTTGTGCAAAGGGGGGATGAGTTTTGCACAGCAAAACTCGGGGGGATTGTCTGCACATACTGCCGATTTATAGTTCATGCGAAATGATAGCAGAACAATCCCCCACCCGCTAATGCGGGAGCCCCCTATGGAGCCACGTAGTGGATCCTCACATGGGGGCCTTTTTTAATTAAGCGCTATGCGGAAGCCCACTTTACTGGGGGCTTTTAATTATACGCAGTACAGGGGTTCCCTTTGCTGCAGAATGCCCGCAACTAAACCTAAGCGTTTCTCGAAAAAAGAGGGAAAATAAAAATCTCCCTTATGCAAAGGGAGATTTTTACCGTATTTTCTTTACTGATTCTGCCGAAACACTTCATAAGAAAGAATCGCCGCTGCACTCGCTGCGGACAGTGCCGCAGGAAAATCCCGCCCATAATCAATGCGAACTACACAATCTGCCTGTGCCATTACAGAGGCTCGGATTCCCCGCTTTTCTCCGCCGACAATCAAAAAAATCGGTCTGTGCAGATCGACCGCCCATGCACTGACAGAGTTCTTCTTGTCCGCACAAACAACGCAGTACTCTTTTTGGTGAAAATATGCAGCTGCCACATCCGGGGCGGCGGTATATAACGGAAACAGTTCTGACGCACCGGCGGAAGCCCGACAGACAACCCCCGCAGCACTCATCCAGTTGCGCTGCGGCAAAATGATCCCATCCGCACCGGCGGCATATATAGACCGCAGGGCATATCCAAAATTGTACGGATCTTCAATGCCATCCAGCATCACATAAAATCCTTTCTCCAGGATTTTTTCCGGCGCAATCTCCTCCAAAAACACAGGCGTTCTGTCTGTACAGCGCGCGACAATCCCCCCATGAGAGTTTCCGATTGTGAGAGCATCAATTTCCTCCGCCCGGCAGGGGGTCAGCACGAATCCACGCTCCCGGGAGATTTTCCCCAAATAATGCAATTCCTTTGCACGGGAATGTGCACGATCTGCATCATATAATATCTCAGTAATCCGCCGATCACTGATTCCCAATTCGCCAGCCTTCAAAATAGCCCGTATTGAAGTCATTCCCTCAAATAAATTGGAGGGAATAAATTTTTCCTGCTCTTTCACCATACAAACGCGCCATCCCTTTTCGCTTATTTCATATATTTTACCAGATTTTCACGAAAAGGTCAAATTGATTTCTTATAAATGCGCACGCTTTCCTCGCAATTTTTGTGCAGTTTGCAGCCCATATGCGTACATCTGGGACCGCCAATACTGAGCAGTCCTGCCGCTGCGGAACAAAGGTTGGATGCAAGCTGCAGACCTGCCATCGGTCGGCGTGGTGAATACAATGCCTCCAGTTCGCTCTTTCCGTGTACAATCATGTCGCATAATATTCTGCCGGCAACCATAGATCCGGTCATTCCCCACTTGCTCATTCCTGTTGCAACATATAATTGTCTGTTCCCCGCCCGATGCAATCCGATATAAGGCATGCTGTCCAAGCTCATGCAGTCCTGGGTGGCCCAGCAGGCCGCCTCCTGCGCATCCGGGTAGTGCTTTCGGGCAAAGCTTTGCAGCTCC
>CASTST010000115.1 GCA_949451655.1 uncultured Eubacteriales bacterium
GGGAAGCACCCATCGCTACAACTGCCATGATCCAGTTGGTTTTGAACATCATGAAAACGGAGCCGATCAAAAGGGTAATTGCAGATACCAGTCCGCCGATGCTTTGATTCAGCGTCTGTCCGATGGTATCCACGTCGTTTGTTACGCGGGACAGTACATCGCCGTAACTGGTGGAGTCAAAATATTTCAGTGGAAGTACATTGATTTTTTTCGATATATCCCGACGCATGTTCTTGGAAACCTTTTGGGTTACCGTTGCCATGATAAAGCTTTGTGCATAGGAAAGCAAAATGCTGGATGCATAAAATGCCACCAGCGTAAATGCAATGCGCATCACGGCATCCATGTCGATGCTGCCGAATAAACCTTCTGTGATGGTATTCGTCATTTCACTGATTTTGTCCGGACCGAGAATTGTAAATACGGTTCCGCCTGCTGCAAAAATCAGTGCGATAATGACTGCGGGCATCCAGGGTTTGCAGTAGGTAATCAATCTTCCCCAGGTGGAGGAGAAGGAGCGCCGCTCCCCGCGTGCCATTGGCATAGCGCCGTGCGGGCCTCTCATAGCCGGTCCTCTATTCATTGCCAAGCTCCTCCTTTGATAATTGTGAATATGCAATTTCCTGATAAACCTTGCAGGTTTTGATCAGTTCATCATGGGTTCCGATTCCTGCCATATGTCCTTCGTCCAGCACGATAATCTGATCGGCGTGGCGGATGGTTCCAATGCGCTGCGCAACGATAAATGTGGTTGCGCTGCCGGTTTCCTGTGCCAGACGTCTGCGCAGAGTGCTGTCTGTTTTGTAGTCCAGAGCAGAGAAGGAATCGTCGAAGATAAAGATATCCGGCTGGCGGTTGACAGCCCGGGCAATTGCCACGCGTTGTTTTTGTCCGCCGGACAGGTTGGTTCCGTTCTGCGCAACGGGTGCGTCAAAGCCCTCAGGCTTTTTCTCAATAAAGTCTGTTGCCTGAGCGATATCAGCAGATTTTTTCATGATATTGTCTGTGTCTGCTTCTAATTTTCCGTTTTCGCCAAAAACAATGTTGGATTGGATTGTGCCGGAAAAAATAACTGCCTTTTGAGGAACGTAACCAATTCTATTATGCAGTTCTTCCAGCGTATATTCCCGCACGTCCCGTCCGCCGATCAGAACCTGCCCTTCTGTTGCATCATAGAATCGGGGGATCAGATTGATCAGGGTGCTTTTACCGCTGCCGGTTGAGCCGATGAAAGCTACCGTTTCTCCGGGCTTTGCTTTAAACGAAATATCATGGAGCACATATTCTGCTGCTCCGGGGTACTGGAAGCTTACATTTTTAAATTCCACTTCTCCTATGGAAGTGATGCTTTCCGTTTCTTTTCCGTCCAGAATACGGGGCTGGGTGTCCAGCACTTCATTGATACGATTGGCAGAAACGGTTGCACGGGGCAGCATGATGAAGATCATGACAAGCATCATGAATGCCATAACCACCTGCATGGCGTAGGAGGAATATACAACCATGTCGGAGAACAATCCAAGACGCTCTGTCATAGCGGCGTTGTTGATCAGAAATGCACCGATCCAGTAAATGGCGAGAGACAGTCCGTTCATCACCAGCGTCATGCCGGGCATCATAATTGCCATCAGACGACCTGTAAACAGATGGGTACGTGTGAGATCTTCATTTTCCTTTTCAAATTTTTCTTCCTGATACTTTTCCGCATTGTATGCACGGATTACACGCACGCCGGTCAGACTTTCTCTGGTGACCAGGTTTAAATGGTCGGTCATTTTCTGAATGGCTTTGAATTTCGGAAGTGCAAACAGCATCAGTGTGCCCACTATCAACAGCAGTACAAATACGGCACATCCGGTTGCAGCAGACCACTGCCAGCTTTTTCCGGATATTTTCAGGATTGCCCAAACTGCCATAATGGGCGCTTTAATCATAACCTGCATACCCATCGCAACGATCATCTGAATTTGTGTAACGTCATTTGTGGAGCGGGTGATCAGACTGGAAATAGAGAAATTTCCGATTTCCTCCATAGAAAAGGATTCCACTTTTTTATAGATCTGATCCCGCAGGCGGCAGGACAGAACTGCGGCAAGCCGGGCTGCAAAAAATCCCACGATGACTGCCGCTGCGAGACTTCCCAGTGCGCAAAGCAGCATTTTGCCGCCGGCAGCCCATATACTGGACATCGGGCTGTCTGGGGTTTGCACCAGTTTGGTGATTTCAGACATGAAATCCGGTAATTTCAGATCCAGCCAAACCTGAAAACAGATAAAAATAAGACCGCAAAGAACTTGCAGCCATTCCCATTTTTTCAAATGCTTGAGTAATTTCAGCAAGATATACACCTCCTATTGCTTCTCATTGTGATTCCTCCGTGATATAAGTATTTCCAATACAGTTAAAGTATAGCATTACAATATTAACGATAGTTTATAAGAAAATAGATTTTGTGTAAATATAAATCAACTGAATATAAACTTAAAGATTTTCCCATTCTATTATATCCTTTACCGCATTCCAAAAAGCGACCGGATTATCCGTATCGGCTGAATGTCCGGCGTCCGGAATCCAAAACAGGTGCTTTCCCGGAGCGCTGATTTTGTCGAAAAACTGGGCTGCTACAGTGCTTGGAACCTGCCAGTCGTTTTCTCCTAAAATATAATACACCGGCAGTGGGAAAGCGGGCTGTGCAACTGCATCATATTCCCAGAGATACAAATCCAGCTTGCTGCTTTTTAAAAGAGACAATATAAGGAAAGGAATGTCTTTTAAGTGAAAGACAGGGCTTTTTAAAACATCTTTTATTCCAGCAAAAAGATCCGGATAGAATCCGTAACGCATCTGCAGCATGGTAAGACCCTGACGGCTTTTTTTGAAGGCTTTGCGGCTTTTGAAGGAAAGGCGTTGTTCCAGCTTTTCATATTTGCGAACATCCCTTTTCCGGTTTTTGACTTGGATACGCTGCCCAAGCTCCGCAAAAGCGGCAGCCTCTCCGCGGAGCATGTTGACGACTTGTCCCATTCCGATATAGGCGGAGACTGTATTGCCGTGGCGCAGAACATATTCCGAACCCAGCACGCTGCCCCAGGAATGTCCCAGCAGCAGGAGTTTATCGGTTTTATATTTTTTCTTCAGATAAGCAACGGTTGCGTGCAGATCCTCCAGAAGTTCGGAAAAAGCAGGTTTATCCGTTTTATTTTGCATAAGGGTCTTTCCGGTTCCCCGCTGGTCATAAAACACGAGAGAGCAGGGAAGTTCTTCGGCAGTGAGCAGATAGGCGCGGTATGCGGCGGTAAAACCGGGACCTCCGTGGAGAAACAGCAGCACGACGTTCGAATCCGGAGCGGGGCAGTGGAGAAAATATTGCTTTATTCCGTTGATTTGTGCATATTCTTCATAAAAATTCACGGCTGCTTCCTGCCTTATATAGAATATAATTATTTTATCACAGATGAACGGGAGGGTCAATTGAGAGGGGCAAAAATTATTCAGTCGGCTACTTGACAAAAGGGATATACTGTGTTATAATCCCATAGTATTCAAAATAATTGCTTTGTTTCCACATGTATGTTAATGTTAGGTCAAGGTTGTTTTGATTAGCATACGGGTGGGCTTTTGTATTTATATGGGTACAATATAAAATTTTTGGGAGGTACCCTATGAATAAAGGTACAGTAAAATGGTTCCATGCAGATAAAGGCTATGGATTTATTTCCAACGATGAGGGCGGCGAGGATGTATTCGTACATTTTTCCGCAATCATGACCGATGGATTCAGAACATTGACAGAGGGTCAGAAGGTTACTTTTGACACTGAGCCCGATCCGAAAAACAGCGAAAAGCTGCGCGCTGTGAATGTTTGTCCCCAGTAAGTGATTAGATAAAAAAGCTTCGGCTCTGCCGGAGCTTTTTTGCTGTAAGCGAAACAAATCCGTCCGACGGACAGACTTAACTGAAAAAAGACACGCATCTGCGTGTCTTTTTTGAAAAGGGTTGACAAAAAAGATACATTTCGTGTTTTTTAGGATGTATTTAAACCCTTGAATTTATATCGTAAAGTTAAAAATAAGTTTTTTCATAAAAATCATTTTAATAATTCTTGCTTGTGCATTTCAACATGCATCATTATATGCCCAATATTTCCCTCTCCAGCATACTGTGTTGCATCAAAGAAATTTTTATTTAATTCAGACCAATATAAATCGTTTTCATCCCCAAAAACATCCAAAGATTTATTTAATCTGCCAACATAAATTTCAAGATAGCAATTATCAAGGGAATATGTAAAATCCATTAAATGCGAAAGAATTATATCATTGCGTGTTATTGCGGTTTCTTCCTCGAGTTCTCTATATGCAGCATCTGCACCATTTTCATTTAACTCTATTTTTCCACCAACAAAGTTAGATAATCCCTTGTACGGATTGTTTCTTCTTTTGCACATTAACATTTTATCAGCGTTTTCATTAAAAACAACGATCGCATTATATCCTTGCATATTCAGTCCTCCATAAACCATTGTTTATTAATTTGATTATACCTGATTATTCTTTTTTTATATAACAATAGACCTGTACTTTCCAGCACAGGTCTATTCACTTTCTTTGGCGCGCCCTAGAGGATTTGAACCTCTGACCTACCGGTTCGTAGCCGGGCACTCTATCCGCTGAGCTAAGGGCGCATATTTTCGGCATCACCTGCCGACTAATATATGATAGCACGTTTATATGCGGTTGTCAAGAATTTTTGCACGAAAAAATTTTTTTAGGAAAATTCACAAAAAAATCTGCTTGGGGGTGGAAAAAAGGCAGTCAATGTGATATAATCTTAAAATTAGAAGGATGTTCCAGTTAAATCACTGCGTTTGGAACACTCCCTTTGGTCATGTTACTTGACACAAAAAGAAAGGCGGACAAATAAATGGGCAAAGGAAAGCAAAGAGACGGCTCCGGAGATATTCTGGCGACCGGCTCCCACACCGGTTACGGTAAAAAGAAAGAAGGAAAGGCAAAAAAAGTTATATCCATTATTGCCTTCATTTTAGCAGCGGTTATCGTGCTTGGCGTTGTTTCTGCGTATGGTATTTACAGCAGCGGTATTATTCAGCGCAACACCCTTGCTGCCGAAAGCGAGCATTATCAGGTTACATCGGCTATGATGACCTATTTCTTCAATTCTACCTATCAAACTTATGTAAATGGAGGAGCGGCTTCCTATTTACAGTATATGGGACTGGATACTTCCAAGCCGCTTAGTGAACAAAAGTATTCCGAAGATCAGACTTGGTATGATCAGATTATGCTGGCGGCAAAACAGCAGGTGCAGGAAACCCTTGTGCTGGCTGAAGGCGCGTACGCGCTTGGGCTGAAGCTTGGCGACAAGGAAAAGGCTGAAATCAAAGAACTTTTGAACAACTTTGACGAGTATGCTGAAAAGTATAATGTTACCACAAAGTATTATATCAGCAACGTATATGGCGCAAGCGTAACCATAAAGGATGTTGAAAAGTGTCTGGAGCTTTCCTATATGGCGGAATTGTATCACGATCATCTCATAGCGCAGTATGAGTATGACGAGGCAGACTGGAACGCGTATTATAATGAGAACAATGATACCTTCCTGAAGGTTGACTATCTCTCATATACTTTTGAACCGCTTGAAAAAGAGGATTCTAAAACAGAAGATACTACAGCAGCGGATGATACTACAGCTGCCGACGAAGGTGATACCACAGCGGCAGATGAAAAGACGGACGCCGAGGAATTGGCTGTGCTGGAAGGCTATGCGAACGAATTGGCAGCATGCAAAGACGCTGATGCGTTCTATGATTATGTAAGATCCTATCTCACCGATGTTGTGTATGCCGGCAAGGATGAGGAAGCACTGAAAGCAGAGTCTGTGAATATTGACAGTTTGGTAGAGAAGTGTCTGGCAGAAGGCAAAACCAAGTCCGGCGATTCTGATTTTACCAAGTGGGCATATGATGCACAGCGTTCTCCTTATGAGACATTTACAGATCTTCACGAGCATGGAGATCACAGCGATTATACAGTCTATATGATCCTTCCGGCAAAAGAAGAATCTGATCTGGATTTTGCATGCATGTACAGAGATACCTATGTAATGAAAAATTATCGCTATATTCCTGTAAAACTGAGTGCATCAGACAATGATCAGGAAACAGCACATGCAATGGCGGAAAAGATTCTTGAAGAATACAAAGAAAAGGGCACAGAAGAGGCATTTGCCGAACTGGCTTCAAAGGATAAGTACGGAGACGGCAGATATGAAGGCGGTTTGATTGAAAATGCAGATTATAAGGCGCTTTCTGAAACTGTTGACACATGGGTGTTTGATTCCGCACGTGAGGCTGGAGATACAGAAAAGATCTTTGTGGAAGATGATGGATACTATGTTCTTTATTTCGTTGGAGATGCAAAGATAAAGTGGCAGTATTCTGCGGACAATGCGCTGAAGAATGAGCAGTACAGCAAGGACTACAGTGAATTTGCTGAAAATACAAAGGTGACCTTCAAAACAAAAGGAATCTCCCTTGTACAGGAAATCAAGCACGGATAAGACACGGTATTAACAACGTGAAGGGAATCAGGCAAATGCCTGATTCCCTTGTCTTTATGTGGCTGCTGTTGGGATGATTACGTGGCTTCATAGGGGGCTGTCGCCAAGCGAAGCGACAGCGACTGGGGGATTGTATAATGCTGTCATTTTGTAGGAATTGTAATTAGTAGCAGGGACAATCCCTCCGTCACAGCAA
>CASTST010000116.1 GCA_949451655.1 uncultured Eubacteriales bacterium
GGATCCCGAAATTCTACTATGATCTGGGATTTCAGCAGATCGTATGTCCCTGCACCTCCTGCCATGATAATTTTGTAGAAAATATTGATATATCTACAGGCAACATCTCTGCGTTTGCAGCACACGCAAAAAAATACGGCGCTCTCGGTATTCTGAACACCAACTGGGGCGATTTCGGACATATCTGCCCGTTCAACTGTAACCTGTATGGCGCTCTTTTCGGCGCCCAGAAAAGTTGGAATACGGATGCACCCACGGATACGGCATTTGAAAAAGCTGCCACTTTGCTTATGTACGATAGAAAGGATTACAATATTACAGATGTGTTGAGAATGCTAAGCAAAGCCTCCGCCGCTTGTTCCTGGAGTAATTTTGTTATATGGCACAGTGCCAATACTCTGGAAGGAAAGAACGAAAAACTCAGACTTCATGATAATGAGGACTATGATCCGCAGGAGGGCATAAATGCATTGAAACTGTGCCGACAAGCCATAGATGAGATGATGACACTTACAGCAAAAGACAGGAGAATAAACGACCTTATTTTGGCTGCAAAAGGCATTGAACTGATGAACAGAGAATATCTTTATGTCAACAAAGCAGATGGATTCCAGGACGGCAGCACGCTTCAGGCAGACTTTGATGCTTGGCTTGCCGAATACAGCGCCTCATGGCTTGCAAGCTGCAAGCCCTCCGGTCTCGCCCGTCTCCAGGACTTTATTCATAACATTACAAAAATATAATAAAAAAGCAGGACGTTTCCCACGCCCTGCTTTCGCTTTGTGCATGATTTCATATATGCATCTACCATTCGGTTGCAACCGCAAACCGATATCTGTAAGTAATCATAATGCTGTCAAGAATTGCCGCATACGAAAACAGACACAGCCAACCATACGATTCAAGATTCCTTCACTTTTATTTTATATACAACAGGATAATAAAACGGCACTTCCTCTGTAAAAGCATCCTTTAAAGTCACTTCAACATTGCATCCCGGCAAAATCTCACGCAAAGGTATTTTCTTTCCGTCCGGTCCAATCAGCTCTGTATCTTCGCTGATATGCAGCGAATTCAAGGAATCGGAATAGATTTCTGTTGTGCGTTCAACAATCAGACACATCTCACCGTCCGGACGTGTGACGATTTCCTGTACAACGGCCTCAAATGTTTTCTGTGACCATTTAGAAGGCTGTATAACCAGAACCGCCGCGGCAATTGCGATTACCAGTATCGCAGCCGAAATTATAATGATTTTTTTCTTTTTCATCTTTTGAACTTACTTTCCTTATGCCACCTGATGCTTTTTAAATCCAAGTCTGGCAAGCGGAAGCATTATGGCTGTCAAAATTGCATATAAAATTGCCCGCATAGAAAGCGCATCAAACACCATGCCGCCGATCTGATAGGAAACATATTTCCCGATTTCCGGCATCGTTGCGCGATACGGCAGCAGGAACAAGGTTAGATTATATGCCCCGGTTGTTCCGTTCGGTGAGAGGAACAGCGGAATAAACAGTACGGGCACCAACACAATCAGAACAAGATAAGGACTTTTCATTTTCGCAGATAAAAGCAGCGTCAATCCAATCATGGCAAGCAATACCAGATAAACAACGCCCAGATTGATCAGAACCGCCTGCAGGAAGGTAAAGGGATATGGTATTGTTACGCCTGCAATCTGCAAAGGAAGATCCCAGCCATCCGTTCCAAATGCCGCAAGGGGCAATCCAAATGCAACGATGATATGCAGTGTGAATGCAAGCAGTCCAAATAAGATGGACGAAATAATTTTTGCTGTTACCAATTTCGTTTTGCCATATTTGCCGGATAGGATAACCGCATCTGTTCCCGCCTGATATTCACCGGAAAAGACAGGTGCAATTACAATACAGACAGCCAGCAGCGCAAACATCAGCAGTTCAAAGCTGGTCAAAATAATTTCCCAGCCTTCATGATACCCATATTGCAAGGGTGTTTCCACCTTGCTGCTCATATTGCTCCAATATTCTCTCTGTTCCGTTGATAATTCCCGTGAAGGTGTATTTAATAACGTCTGTACTTTTTCATGCAGCCGCTGATAGTAGCTCACCCCGTCTGTCATGTCCAATCCCGGCAGCTTGCTCAACCCGGAATGCTCACCCGGTGCATCATATACAGATGCAATCAAACTCAGCAGTTTATCCCGTGGCGCTTCAAAGTTCCAGTAAGCGTCGCCGATCAGAAAACTTTCATTACCGTCAGTCCCCACATTATCCGGATTTTCAAAAAGCCGCTGATATTCCGCAACCGTTTCCGCTATATACGCATCTGTTAGAGGACCAGACACATTCTGAGCCTGTTCTTTTTCATAAGCAATTCCATCGAATCCCTTGATTACGCCGTCCTGATTGTAAGTCTGATACTGCAGTATCGGCAAACCAAAAAGAAACGCTGTCAGCAGCAAACTAATCGCCATAACAATAATTGTAGATTTTTTACGCAGGATTTTTAAAAATTCATATTTAATCAGCATAATGTCCACTCCTTTCACCCTGTACATTTTCTCCGAAATGGTATAAAAACAAATCCTCCAAGCTTGGTTCCACAGTACACGCATCTGCTGCTGGCGCTGTATCGCTGACAATCCGCAGCCGCACCATATTGTTTTCGTGATGCAGGTTTACAACAGAAAAACGCCGACTGTATTCTGCAGCCCTTCGCGGATCCATCAAAACTTCCCACACCTTTCCCCTGATTCCATTTGTAACAGTTGCCATTGGCTCGCCAAGCAGGAAATTACCGGCTTTCATCATCAGGATGGTATCAGCGATATAGGAGACGTCCGATACAATATGTGTAGACAAAATAACGATTTTCTCCTTTGCAAAATCAGAAATGAGGTTGCGGAAACGCACCCGCTCTTTGGGATCCAGCCCGGCAGTGGGTTCATCCAGTATCAGAATGGAAGGATGATTCAGCTCCGCCTGCGCTATACCCAGCCGCTGTTTCATACCGCCTGAGTATGATTTGACTTTTTTACCTGCCACATCATATAAATTCACCATATGCAGCAGCTGCTCCGTCCGCGCCTTTGCTGTTTTGACATCCAGCCCTTTCACTGCTGCCATATACAGCATAAATTCCCATGCGGTGAAATCCGGATAAAAGCCGAAATCCTGGGGCATATATCCCAAATGGGTATAATACCGTTCCCCTAACTCTTCAATTGTTTTTCCGTTCAAACAAATGTTTCCGGAAGTTGGTTTCAGAACACCGCTAATCATTCGCATAAGTGTTGTCTTGCCAGCGCCGTTTGCGCCAAGCAAGCCGTATACCCCCGGAACTAAAGTGGCATTAACGTGATTTACCGCACGCTTTGTTCCGTATTGTTTGCACAAATTTTGTAATTGCAATTGCATACAAAAATCCTCCTGATAATTTTTACATAGGCAATAAAAACAGGCGGCCTATGCAAATAGCATAAACCGCCCATCTTAGGCTGTGCTTTGACGTATCTTAATTTTATCTTAATTTTAATATTATGTATAAGGGATCCTTATTTATACCCACATAGAGAGGGTATGACGGCATCACCCAACCCAAGCCTCCCCCCAGCAAAGGGAGGTGGCACACCGTTAGGTGTGACGGAAGGATTGTCTCTGCATACTGCCGATTTGAAGTTATTGCAAAATGATAATTTTACAATCCCTCACCCGCTATCGCGGGAGCTCCCTTTGCACAAGGGAGCCTTTTTACAAGCGCTATGCGGCAGTTCCCTTTGCTGGGGGAGCCTATCCAAGTTTAAAAGCCTCCCAGTAAACGGAAATAGTATACCCAAGCGTAGCGATTGTGTCGGAGGAAGCGTGCCCGTCCAACCCAAGCCTCCCCCCAGCAAAGGGAGGTGGCACACCGTTAGGTGTGACGGAAGGATTGTCTCTGCATACTGCCGATTTGAAGTTATTGCAAAATGATAATTTTACAATCCCTCACCCGCTATCGCGGGAGCTCCCTTTGCACAAGGGAGCCTTTTTATTTGGTGTGTCGCCCCTCTTTGGTGTGCACAAGAGGGGCATAAGGTAGGTGGTGCACTGTGCCGCTCCCGTTCATTGCTGGGGGGAGCCTTCTTTACGAGTGCACTGCGCTGCTTCCATAGCTGGAACTTTTTGTAATTTTTGCTCCGCCAGCAGTTCCATCCAAAGGGAGACAAACCGCAAATTCCGTACCCCCTCCGGACTTGCTGTGGACAGTAATATCGCCGCCATGCAGCACTATGATCTGTTTTGCAATCGCAAGACCAAGCCCGCTTCCTTCCGGCTTCTCTTTTGTATTCGTTCCTCTGTAATATCGGTTGAACAGTTCCTCCTGCTCTGTTTCACTTATACCTGAGCCATTATCCCGAATATAAAGATAAACGTATCTGTCGGAATCTGTCTCAAGAATTACATCCACTTTTGTATCGGCAGGATTGTGTACAAGCGCATTCACAATAAGATTTTTCACAGCGCGGCGCAGCAAATTCGGATCAATTCTGACAGTCAGCGTTGGAGCATTGCTTTCAAACGTAATTTTCCGATTGGCAAAAGCCGGATCGTTTACAATATCAATCACCCATTCCCTTACACAACGTGTAAGCAGTACCGGCTCCGGTTTATACGGCACAGTGCCGCAGTCAAGCTGATACGTCAGCTTCAAATCATTTATCAGATGTTCCGTATAATCCACATTTCTTAAAATAACAGCACCGTATTCCTGTATCGTTTGTTTGTCGGCAGCGGAACCATCGGCAAGCATTTCTGCATATCCTTTGATTGGTGAAAGCGGCGTTTTCAGATCGTGTGTAATGTTGGCAATCCATTCTTTGCGCCACCGCTCCGTTTCTTCCGCCACCTGATCGGCGTGGCAAATCTCCTGGTTCATCTTATTCAGTGCTCCGTAGATTTCGCCAAACATTCCCTTTTCCTGCAGCGGTTCATAGGAACGGCGAGACATGTTTCTGATCCCGCCTGTGATTTTTGCAAAATTCCGTGTAAGCACCAGTCCATATATCAACATGCAAGCAGTGAAAATTCCCAGTGTGGCGAGAACGATCCCTTCTGCCACCGGAAAAAGTCTGGCAATCCGGTCCCCGTTATAATGCAGTACATACTTTCCTATATTATAAGGAAACCCGATTATATAACTGCAAACTTCTTCAGAGTCATCCAAGCTGCCAGTAAAAACAGTATATTCTCCATTATAATTGCCGGTGCCGTACGCAATCAATTCCGATGCCGCATACTTTGCAGGATACCCCGCCGGTTTATTGTGCGAAAAAATCTCCTGCCCGGATTCGTCAATAAACTGTATCCACAAACCGTATGCATCCAATCGTGCAAGTCCTATTTCATCTACCGCGAGTTCCCCGTTCTCGTAATGCACCCATAGAGCAAAACTATTCGTGAAATCCTGCGGCCACTTGGCTATACTCAATCCCTCCGGCTCCGGTATGGAAAACACATAGTAAAACAAACCAACTGCCACTCCGGCAGCAATAAGTATCCCTGCTGTCAGAAATATAAACATTCGGAAAAACGGATTGACATTCCTTTTATTTTTCATATGGATTCACCAGTTTGTAGCCAAGCCCCTTCAGCGTAATAATATATTGCGGTGCCGCGGGATCATCTTCTAATTTTTCGCGCAGGTGTCTGATATGAACCATAACAGTATTGTCACAGCCAAACCCGTCTTCGCCCCAGATTGCTTCATACAATCGCTCCCGGCTGATAACCCGCCCTTTATTTTCAGCCAAATACTGTAAAATTTCAAATTCCCTTGCAGTCAGATCCAGTTTTTTCCCGGCTTTTATCACCTGGCAGCCGCCCGCATCAATTGTCAGTGCGCCAATCAAAACCGGCTTGCTTTGCACAGGATCCTTCCTGTATTCCATGCGGCGCAGCTGTGCCTTTACTCTATATGCAATTTCTCTAGGGCTGAAAGGCTTCGTTACATAATCATCCCCTCCAACCGCCAAACCAAGTATTTTATCTAACTCATCATTTTTGGAGGAAAGAAACAAAATCGGGCAATGGGAGAACTGTCTGATCTGCTTGCATACTTCATATCCGTCCATATCCGGCAGCATAACATCTAAAATCATAAGATCCGGCTGGATTTCCTTACAGCGCATTACCGCATCCGTGCCATTGTCCATCTTCACGATATCCTGAAAGCCTTCGATTTGCAAGGCTTTTTCCAGCAGATCCAATATATCGGGCGCATCATCGACAATCATAATTTTGTATTTATACACCGCAGACAGTCTCCCTTCCCACATCCTATATTTCCGAGTTTACCTTTAGTATAATTCGTTTCCCTACAGAATACAAGGGCAAGAAAATAAACTTTTCATGCGGTTTCGTTCGTTTTTTCCCGAGGCAAATCGTTCAGCAGCATTTTTAAACTCCGCTGTTTGCCGAAAATCTTATATAGAACGGCAACAAAATATGCTTTTACCGTATTGCTCAAAAGTTCTTCAATTGCCCGCGGAAACCAAACAATTGCAAAAGGCAGCGCCTTCCAGGAAGCATAAATCGTTTCCCGCAGTATTACCGT
>CASTST010000117.1 GCA_949451655.1 uncultured Eubacteriales bacterium
CGCAATTCTGTTTCTCCGTCGGAAGTAATTACATCGCACATTGCCTGTGTTTTTAACTGATATTCACGGATCATTCTTGCAAAGGCAGGCAGTTCTCCCTCTGTACTGCTGAAAACAGGTAAAATACAAAAACTGTTTTCATCCGATGCAACCAGCTCGCAGATTATCGGAAAATCTGTTTGGGGGATGGGACTGCAATGGGAAATGAAAGCAGAAAATTTCTCTCGGGCGATTTCTGTGTGTGCGTTTGCCATATAATATAGAGAACCGGATTTTGCAGTATTCTGTGCATTGGAAAAACGCACGGAAGTAAGGATTTTTTTATCCTGTAAAAGCTTTAAAAACACTGCAAAGCTTTCCGAAAGCAGCGGCATATCCGGAAAGGCTTGCAAATACAAATTTGCCGCATCCTGAGGTGATAGCTGCTTTGGAGGAGACGCTGCAATCCGTACAAGCTCATTGAACTGTCCAAGCTTCACCGCACTTACTTGTCGATGAAGCCGTGTAACATAAGCTGCGTTTTTTTGCAGAATTTCTGCATCTGTCATAGCATGCCCAGAATGGAATAACTGTCAGA
The DNA here is from genome assembly GCA_949451655.1 of uncultured Eubacteriales bacterium. Classification (GTDB taxonomy): domain Bacteria; phylum Bacillota; class Clostridia; order Oscillospirales; family CAG-272; genus Avispirillum. Next base: position 578 of record CASTST010000117.1, read on the forward strand.
CAAAAATGCACGCAGTTCATCTGAATTCAGACGGCGCTGACTCAGCAGACAGAGGGTATAAATATGCTTTGATACAAGCGCTGCCTTTTCCGGATCTGCATTTGCAAGAGAAGCAATCAAATCGTTTGCCGTATTCAGTATCAGTGTAGACTGGGTGGGGAAGGCAGCAGGGCTGTTTTGACCCATAGCGGAATACATTTTCATCATATCTTCCATTCTTCTGCTGCTTTCGCTGACGTTCAGCACAGCAGGTACGGAAGTATCTTTCAGCGCTTCAAATTTGATTTCCGTCTGTTCGGGAACCAGCTTTTTAAACAGTTCCGCCACACCGGGAATTTCCGCAGCGCCTTCTCCCTTCATGGTATCGGCAAGCTCGGCGTCTACCCGTATAAACTGTACGCCCTCCCGCTTGCTTTCGATCAGCTGTGCAAATTGGGTATCAATGATTTTGTCTAGAAGAAGCGTTTCAATTCCTTCTGCTTCAAACATGGAGATATATCCAGCCTGAGACACTTTGTCTGCGGCATAGTATATTTTGTTTTCATGTTTTTCCTTAGCGCTCTCCAGATATTCATCCAGCGTGCAGAAACCGCCGCCGCATTTTTCGAAAAGCAGGCAGGACGTTGTCTTATCGTAAAATTTACTGTCACGCAGGCATCCGTATTCCACAAAGGTTTTCAGGTCTCTCCAGATATTTTCATAAGCGGGGCGATCCAGATTGAACATGGAAGTGAGCTTGTCCGCTACTTTTTTAGTAATATGGCTGGATATTTTGGATACATATCCGCTGTTTTGCAGATAGCTTCTGGATACGTTCAGCGGCAGTTCGGGGCAGTCCAGAACGCCTTTCAGCATCAGAAGGTATTCGGGAATTACTTCTTTAATGTTATCTGCTACAAATACCTGATTATAATAGAGTTTTACCTGACCTTCCAGACTTTCAAATTCACTGGTAATGCGGGGGAAATATAAAATTCCTCTGAAATTGAGGGGGTAGTCCGCTTTCAAATGGATCCAGAACAGAGGCTCGCGGAAATCGTGAAATACATTTTTATAAAATTCACGATATTCCTCATCGGTGCAGTCCGACGGATTTTTCAGATACAGGGGAGTGGTATCATTGATCGGCGCAGGCGTCTCTTCTTCCTTTTTATCTTCTTTTTCTTCGCCATCTTCAAAATAAATTTCCACAGGCATAAAAGCGCAGTATTTCTGCAAGATTTCCCGCAGCGCTCCGCTTTGCAGATATTCTTCGCCTTCCTCGCTTATGTGCATAACGATGGAGGTGCCTCTGTCTGGTGCTTCGTCCGCATCACACGGGGAAATTACATATGCTCCATCCTCCGTGCAGGTCCATTTTACAGGATCGGCGCCGGTAAAGGAACGGGTCAGTACATCTACTGTGCTGCTGACCATAAATGCAGAATAAAAGCCCAGTCCGAAATGTCCGATAATTCCGCTGTCGCCGCCGTTTTCTCCTTCATATTTTTCGATGAAATCCAGCGCGCCGGAAAGCGCGATCTGGCAGATATATTTTTCAACTTCTTCTTCCGTCATACCGATTCCGTTATCTGTTACGGTAATGGTTTTTGCGTCCTTGTCCAGAGAAACGGTAACACGGAATCCCTCATCGGGAATATTTCTTGCAATATCGTCTCCAAGAGAGATGAGCCGGCACAGTTTGGTTACTGCGTCGCACGCGTTCGAAACAATTTCACGCAGGAAAATTTCTTTATCAGAATACAGCCATTTTTTGATTACAGGGAAAATGTGTTCGATTTCAACACCGATGCCGCCTTTTTTTTCCATAATTCAGTTCCTTTCTAAATGTAAAAAATAAATTGTCTATGAAATGCTGACAGGGTTCTGCCAGATGTGTGCTTTGTATCACAACATATTATTGTATAATGATTGGCAGCCGTTGTCAATGTGCAATTGTGAATTTTTATACGCAAAATGCGCATAGCATTTTAATGCTTCACATATATATTAGCGAAGTAACTGATAATACGGAGTAGATGCTATGTCTAAAATTTACAAAAGTCCGGCAAAGATCAGAAAAGACAGTCAAGAAAAAGAAAGATGTGTAATTCTTGGCGAATACATAATAAAAACGAATGGGACGGTGCGGGAGACTGCCGCCCGGTTTGGGATCAGTAAATCGACAGTACATAAGGATGTTACAGAAAAGCTGCGAGAGACGGACCGCACCTTATATGGAGAAGTGAAAAAGGTGCTTATCCGGAATAAAGCGGAGCGTCATTTGCGCGGCGGGCAGGCAACGAAGCAGAAATATTGTGCCATGAAAAAAATATCAGGATAAAAGTATGGAAAAAAACGCCGGAGTTTCGGCGGTTTTTTCCATCTAAGACAGAATTTCAAAAAATTCACAATAAAAGAAGGAATTAAGTAAAAAGGCTCCCCCCAGCAAAGGAAACTGTCGCGGAGCACATAAAAAGCAAGTTTCTTTTGTGCAGGGGAAACCCACGCAGACACATAAGAAGAGACTCCCCCTTGTACAGGGAAAAACCGCGCAGACACATAAGAAGAAACGCCCTCTTGTACAGGGGAAACCCGCGCAGCACATAAAAAAGAAAGGCCCCCTTGTGTAAAGGGGGCTCCCGCGTTAGCGGGTGGGGGATTGTTATATTATCATTTTGCAGAGTCTTCAAATCAGTAGATACATACAGACAATCCCTCCGAGTTTTGCTGCGCAAAACCCACCTCCCTTTGCACAAGGGAGGCTTAAGCTTTATGGGAATCTACGGCAGGCTGCCTCCCCTTAAAGAAAACTGTTACGGAGCACATAAAAAGCAAGTTTCTTATCGCTTATACAATTCCTCCGACACGGCTAACGCCGCGTCACCTCCTTTTGCTAGGGGAGGCTTAAGCTTGGTGGGAATCTGCGGCAAGTCACCTTTCTTAACTGTGGAAGAGACTTTTAAAGATTTTGCTTCACTGGCAGTTTTTTACCGAGGGAGATTTTAAAGTCAATATCGAGCCCTTCTATTGCCGGACGCATGCCGGTATTCATGATTGCAGGGGTGTCTTTGCCTGCGGCTTTTTCATTGAAAAAGCATAGAAAACAATCGACAGCACTGCGGAGACTGTCCAGCCGATTGGCCAGGATATCCAAATGCCGATTGTTTCAAGGGCGGTGGCTGAAAGCACAATAGCAAGAACCACACGCAGTGCAAGATCGGCAAAAGTAGCAATTACAAATTGCTTCATTAGTCCCGCGCCCCTGAGAATTCCATCTGCCGCCAATTTTGCTGCAACGACAAAATAGAAAGGGGAAACAATCCGTAAAAAGAGGGTTCCCACATCAATAGCCTGTCCTGTCGGACTGTCCAAAAAGGCGTAAATAAGATATCTTCCTGCAATAAAGTAAATGAGAACCAGGGGAATGCAAATAGTCCATACAATCCGCAGTCCGGCTTTAAATCCAGCGCGGATCCGATCGAATTTTTCCGCACCCAAATTTTGTGCGGTGAAATTGGAAATCCCGTTGCTGAGTGTGGACAGGGAAGCGGTTACCATATTATTCAGCTTTACCGCGGCGGAGAATCCGGCGATGGTTGCGGCACCAAATCCATTGATTACGCCTTGAATGATGATATTTCCAACAGATATAAAGCTTTGCTGAAGAATACTTGGAACAGCCACTACAGCAATTTGCTGCAATAGCTTCCAAGAAAATATTTTTGTTTTTCCTTCCGTTTTAATTTTAGAAAAACGGCGGAACAAGAATAGCACAGCTAAAATGCAGCTGATTCCCTGACACAGGAAGGTTGCCCACGCTACGCCGGATACACCCATATGAAATCCTGCAACAAAAAGGACGTCAACGGCAATATTCGTCACAGAAGAACATGCAAGAAAGATAAACGGTGTTTTTGAGTCGCCCAGAGCGGTAAAAATTCCGTTGGCAACATTATAATAAAATACGAAAGGAAGTCCCAGTATGTATATATCCAGATACAGCTTGGAATCGGCGAAAATTGTATCAGGTGTGTGGATCAGATGGAGAAGATTGTCGCAGAATAATATGCCAAGCAGCATCAGCAGAGCGCAAAGAACGCCAATAGAAATCAGCGTGGTATAGACCGCTGTTTTTAAGTCCTTGTGCCGTCCTGCACCGAACAACTGCGATACGATGACGGAACATCCGATATTGCAGCCAAATGCAAACGCTAAAAATATTAACGTGATTTCATAACTGTTTCCAACGGATGCAAGCGCATCGTTGTTGATAAATTTTCCGGCAACAAAGCTGTCGGCAATATTATACAGTTGCTGGAAAATAATGCTGCCGAACAGAGGCAGACAAAATTTCCATAGAACGGTACTGGGTTTTCCTGTTGTTAAATCCTTGCTCATTGTTCTTGCCTTACTCTTATACTTGAAATATTATAATAAGTATAGCACGGGCAGTGCGTTTTGTAAAGGCGCTTACTCGCCGTTTAAGGCTTTGTTCATGCTTCGGACCGCACAGAACTTTCCGCACATGGAACAGCTGTCCTCATGCTCCGGCTTGCGGTCGTCCCGGATTTGCCTTGCGGTTTCCGGATCTATTGAGCATTCCCACTGCTTATCCCAGTCGAATGTTCTCCGGGCGTCCGCCATAGCATCGTCAATATCTCTTGCATGGGGAACATGCTTTGCAATATCTGCCGCGTGCGCTGCAATTCTGGATGCGATAATGCCTTGCTTTACATCCTCAACATTCGGTAGGGCAAGATGTTCAGCCGGGGTTACATAGCAAAGGAAAGCAGCGCCCGCAGATGCTGCGATTGCACAGCCTATGGCGGAAGTTATATGGTCGTATCCGGGAGCAATGTCCGTCACGATAGGACCAAGCACATAGAAAGGCGCACCCATGCAAACGGTTTGCTGCAGTTTCATGTTCGCTTCAATCTGATCCAGCGGCATATGTCCGGGACCTTCCACCATAACCTGTACATCCCGCGCCCATGCTCGTTTTGTCAGTTCGCCAAGCCGAACCAGTTCTTCGATCTGACACACATCGCTGGCGTCTGCAAGGCATCCGGGGCGGCACGCGTCTCCCAGAGATATTGTCACATCATATTCCCGGCAGATTTCCAAAATTTCGTCATAATATTCGTAGAATGGATTTTCCTCGCCTGTCATACTCATCCACGCAAACACAAGAGAGCCGCCACGAGATACAATGTTCATTTTTCGTTTATGCTTTTTAATTTGCTCAATGGTTTTTCTGGTGATGCCGCAATGGAGTGTTACAAAATCCACTCCGTCCTCCGCGTGCAGCCGGATGACATCAATAAAATCCTTTGCAGTAAGGGTTGCGAGGTCTCTCTGATAGTGAATCACACTGTCGTAAACCGGAACCGTACCGATCATTGCAGGGCATTCGGTCGTCAGCTTTTTTCTGAAAGGCTGAGTGTTTCCGTGGGAGGATAAATCCATGATTGCTTCCGCTCCCATATGAACAGCCGTCATGACTTTTTCCATTTCTATATCGTAGTCCTTGCAGTCCTTGGAAACACCAAGATTCACATTGATTTTGGTGCGCAGCATAGAACCAACGCCGTTTGGATCAATACAGGTGTGCAGCTTGTTTGCACAAATTGCAACCTGACCCCGGGCAACCCAATCCCGGATTTCTTCAGCGGTACGGTATTCCTTTGCTGCTACCGCCTCCATTTCCGGGGTGATGATCCCTCTCTTTGCAGCGTCCATTTGTGTTGTATAGTTTCTCATTTTATATGCTTCCTTTCAGATGTTCTTTATGTTGTATGCGTGGTGCAGGGGACCGGATCCCTCTCCTAAATCGAGCATGGCGGAAAGTGCGCCGGACAGATATTCTTTTGCCCACTGTACGGATTCTTCCATGGAAAATCCTTTGGCAAGACTTGCCGCGATTGCCGAAGACAGAGTGCAGCCTGTACCGTGGGTGTTATTATTTTTTATACGGGTGCCG
>CASTST010000118.1 GCA_949451655.1 uncultured Eubacteriales bacterium
TTGTTTGCAGATGATAGCAAATACAATCCCTCACCCGCTGCGCGGGAGCTCCCTTTGCACAAGGGAGCCTTATGAAGTTTTTGTTTTATCGCCACCCTCCCTTTGCTGGGGGGACCTAACAAAGTTTGCAGATACTGAAAGCAAAATAGAGAGGTAATATATGAATCAGAAAATCAGAATCGCAATTGACGGACCCAGCGGAAGCGGAAAAAGTACGCTGGCGAAAAAAATTGCCCGGGAAATGGGGCTTGTATATGTGGATACAGGCGCATTGTACCGTGCGGTGGGACTGTACGTAAAGCGTGCGGGGGTGGATCCCTCTGCGGGACTGCAGGTTACGGCGCTCCTGCCCCGGATTCAGCTGCAACTGCGGTATACCGACGGAGGACAGCGGGTGATCCTGAACGGAGAGGATGTGTCGGAGCTGATCCGCACACCGGAGGTTACCGTGTATGCTTCTACTGTTTCTGCGAATCCCTCCGTGCGTAAATTTCTTTTGGAGATCCAGAAGAAAATGGCGGGCGAAGGCAACGTAATCATGGACGGCCGGGACATTGGCACAGTGATTATGCCGTATGCGGATGTAAAACTTTTCCTGGAAGCGTCCCCGGCAAAGCGTGCACATCGCAGATATTTGGAAATGGTAGAAAAAGGGGAGAAAGTTACAGAAGAAGAGGTGCTGGCTGCTGTGATCCAGCGGGATAAGGCGGACAGCAGCAGAGAAATCGCCCCAGCAGTTCCGGCAGACGATGCGATTTTCGTTGACAATTCCGGTCTGGATGCAGAGCAGACTCTTGTAAAGGCAATGGAGATTATTGGGGAAAAACTGCGGAGAACACGGTAAACGTGTATCTGTTTTGAGGAGGCATTATGTCCTTTTATCAAAGTATTTACAAATTGCTTGCCCGCCCGCTGCGCGCTATATTCCGCGTGCAGGTTGTGGGCAGTGAAAACCTTCCCCAGGAACGGGGATGCATTTTGTGCGCCAATCATACCAGTCTGCTGGATGTATTGATTATTTCCGCAGGACTGAACCGGCAGGTGCGGTATATGGCGAAAAAGGAGCTTTTCAAAATTCCACTGCTGGGTCCGCTGATTACTGCGCTGGGCGCGTATCCTATCAATCGGGGCGGCGCGGATGTAACGTCGATTCGGAAAACAATCCGTTTGGTGGAGGAAGGGCAGCTTGTGGGAATTTTTCCCCAGGGGACCCGCTGTCCCGGTGTGGATCCCAGAAAAACGCCGGTGAAGCATGGCGCAGGTATGCTGGCATACCATACGAAATGTGATGTGGTGCCGGTCTATATTAAGACAAAAAATAACAAGGCACGTTTTTTCCGGAAAACGGAGCTGCTCGTTGGCGATGTGCTTTCCTATGAAAGCCTGAATTTTGAAAAGGGCGGCATACAGGAGTATAAAGCAGCAACGGAAAAGATTTTCGCGGCAGTCTGTGCGTTGGATGGAAAAGCGGTGGAGGATACGGAGCAGGCATGAACATACAGGTTGCAAAGCATGCGGGCTTCTGCTTTGGCGTGCGCCGTGCTACGAAGGCTGCGGAGGATGCATTGGAGCGGGGCGAAGGCGCAATATACACGCTGGGACGGCTGATCCATAATGACGGCTACGTTGCAGATTTACAGCGCAGGGGAATGGGAGAAATCTCTCCCGGAGATTTGGATGACATTTGCCGTCGCGCCGAGGGTGGGGAGCGGATTACGGTGATCATCCGTGCCCATGGAGAGGTGCAGGAAAATTTGTCCCGGTTACTTACGTGTGCACAGAAACATAAAAATTTAACAGTTCTGGACTGCACATGCCCGTATGTGACGAAAGTGCGGGAAATTGCTGCGGCGCATTCCGGCGAAAACTGGCTTTTTATTCTGATTGGTGCGGCAGATCATCCTGAGGTGCAGGGCATCATGAGCTGCTGCCGGGGAGAGGGACGCGTGTTTGACAGTGCTGCGGCGTTGTCAGAGTGGATTGCCTCTGTGGAGGCGGTAAAATATGAAAAATTTCAGGTCAGTGTGGCGGCGCAAACTACGCAAAAATTGTCAGAGTGGAAAAAATGTTTGAAAATTATCAAAAAAGTATATACAAATGCTCTGATTTTTGATACAATATGTAATGTTACGGAAGAAAGGCAAACGGAAGCTGAACAGCTTGCCGATTCCTCTGATGCAATTATTGTCATTGGAAGCCGGGGCAGTTCCAATACGGCCAAGCTTTATGAGATCTGCAAAAAGCGCTGCCACGAAACATATCTTTGTGAAAATGCAGATTCAATCGGGGATTTGGTCATCCCCCGCCGCTGTAACACCATATCTATTACTGCCGGCGCATCCACGCCGTTCAGTGTAATACAGGAGGTTAAACAAACAATGAGTGAGCAAATGGAAAACTTTGCTGAACTGCTCGAGCAGACCATGAAAACATTGAATCCGGGAGATATTGTCGTCGGTGTCGTTACATCCGTGTCCCAGAATGAGATCACTTTGGATCTCGGCACAAAAACGACCGGCGTGATTGTACATGACAAGCTGACCGATGATCCGTCCGCTAAATTGGATGAAATGTTCAAGATTGGTGACGAAGTTCGGGCAAAGGTAATTAAGATCAGTGATATTGAGGGCATTGCAACCCTTGACAAATTAAAGGTGGATTCTGAGCAGAACTGGCACGAAATCGTTGCAAAGTATGAATCCGGTGAAGTTGTGGAAGGAAAGATTGTTGACTGTGTGAAGGGCGGTCTGATCATTTCCATCAATTCTGTTCGGGTATTCATCCCCGCATCTCTGTCTGGCGTTCCCAAGAATGCAGGTCCGGATGCACTGCAGGCTCTGGTCGGAACCATGCAGAAGGTAAAAATTATTGAAATCAAAGAGGACAGAAAGCGTGCGTTTGCATCCATTCGTGCAGTACTTGCAGAAGAAAGACGCGCTCGCGAAGAAGCTTTCTGGAATCAGGTTGAAATCGGTCAGATTTACGAGGGTCCTGTAAAGAGCCTGACCAGCTACGGCGCATTTGTAGATTTGGGCGGCGTAGACGGCATGGTACATACCAGCGAACTGTCCTGGAGACGGATCCGTCATCCTTCCGAGGTTGTTTCCCAGGGTGAGATGATTAAGGTTTATGTAAAGGGACTGGACCGTGAAAAGGGAAGAATTTCTCTTGGATATAAGACAGAGGATACCGATCCTTGGTTTATCTTTAATCAGAAATACAGCGTTGGCGACACTGCAAGCGTTAAGATTGTTTCTCTCATGCCCTTTGGTGCATTTGCAGAAGTGGTTCCCGGTGCAGACGGACTGATTCACATCAGCCAGATTGCCGACCACAAGATTGAAACACCCGCAGAGGTGCTGAAGGTTGGCGATATCGTGGATGCAAAGGTAATTGCCATTGACGATGAGAACCGGAAGATCAGTCTTTCTATGCGTGCTCTGATTGAGGACAAAAAGGAAGCTGAGGAGCAGGGAGACGCAGCAGATCTGGAAGAAAGCGCGGTTGTGTATTCTACAGACAATCCGCAAAGCTATGCTGATGTAGCTGAGGATGCTGAATAAGGAATTAAAAACCTACAGGGTAACCTGTAGGTTTTTTGCGATTTGTGAGTGACAATCCATCTGATCTTTGCTGGGGGGAGGCTTAAGTGGGTGAAAAAGGGTTCCCATGTGAGGATCCACTGCGTGGTTCCATAGGGAGCTGACGCAAAGTAAGCAGCGTGCACATGAAAAGGCCCCCTTGTGCAAAGGGGGCTGCCTCTGCGAAGCATAAAACACAAAAGGCTCCCTTGTGTAAAGGGAGCTGTCGCGAAGCGACTGAGGGATTGTTTCTGCTATCATTTTACAGGATCAATAAATCGGCAGCATTGCTTAGACAATCCCTCCGCCTCGCCTACGGCGAGTCACCACCTTAGGATCCGCTATGCGGCTCCAGCACAAGGGGGGCTTGTGAAAATTGGTCGATCTACGGCGGGTTCTCCCCTTTTTGCACAAGGGGACTTATGAAGCTTTATGGGATCTAACGAAAAGCTATCTCTTTTTACCGGGTGAAAGCTTGTTACAATGGTATCAATAAAATGATCGGGTATCTTGCATTGTCCGATAGAAAGTGATACAATATTTATTATAGTGCAGTGAAGGCTGTACAGATATGAAGATAATCCTGCATGCTTGAGCAGAAAGCGGCAGGTTGGGAGGCTATACGATGACGAAAATAGATCTTTTTTCCGGATTTCTCGGCGCGGGCAAAACTACGCTGATTAAAAAACTGATTGCTGAAGCATATACCGGTGAAAAACTGGTGATTATTGAAAACGAGTTTGGCGATATCAGCATCGACGGCGGATTTTTGCAGGAAGCCGGGGTGCAGGTGCGTGAGATGAATGCCGGCTGTATCTGCTGTTCTTTGGTGGGAGATTTCAGCACTGCTTTGATGCAGGTATATAAGGATTATGCACCGGATCGAATTTTGATTGAACCCTCCGGGGTGGGCAAGCTGTCCGATGTAATCCGTGCCGTGGAGGGCGTTTCCGATCAGGGACTGGTACTTAGCGGCTGTACGACTGTTGTGGATGCGAAAAAGTGCAAGATGTATATGAAAAATTTCGGTGAGTTTTTCAATGATCAGATTACCCATGCAAAAACGATTGTGCTCAGTCACACAGACGATATGGCAGAGGGAAAAATCAACGATTGCCTTGCTCTCCTGAAAGAGAAAAACCAGAACGCACTGATTGTTACCACTCCATGGACACAGCTTACCGGAAAACAGATTCTGGAGGCGATGGAGCAGCCGCAGGCTCCCCTGTTGGATACAGAGGAGGTATGCCCGCATTGCAAAGATTCTCACGGACATCACCACCATGATCACGATGGGCACGAACACCATCATCACGGTGAGGAATGCTGCTGCGGGCACGATCATGATGCACATGAGCATCACCATCATCATGGGGAAGAATGCACCTGCGGATGCGGACACGATCACGGGGAAGGACATCACCATCACCACCATGCGGACGAAGTGTTTGTAAGCTGGGGAAAAGAGACCGCAGCGCATTATACCCGTGAGAAACTTACAGAAATTTTGAATGAACTCTCCAACGAAAGCCGGTTCGGTATGGTGCTGCGTGCAAAAGGAATTGTGCCGGGGGATGAAGGATGGTTTCACTTTGACTATACCCCCGGAGAAGCGGATGTCCGCATCGGTACGGCTGCCATTACCGGACGGCTTTGTGTAATCGGCTCCGGATTGCAGGAAGACGCACTGGAAGCGCTGTTTGATTGATATATAATAAAGGAAAGGCACAAAAATATGCAAGACACACCTGTTTACCTGGTGACAGGGTTTCTGGAATCAGGAAAAACAACATTTATACAGGAAACGCTGATGGACAAGCGTTTTTGTGAGGACGAGCGGATTCTGGTTTTACTCTGCGAATCCGGCGAGGTGGAACTGGATCCTACAGAGTTTGCCTCAAAGGATGTATATTTAGAGGAAATTTCCGATGTGGGACAGCTTTCGCCGGAATCGCTGATTAAATTGCAGAAAAAGCACGACGCAACTAAAATTCTTGTGGAATACAACGGCATGTGGCAATTGTCTGCATTATATAATGCTGCGCCGGAGCACTGGATTATCGGTCAGCAGATTTTGTTTTTTGACTCTGCTACATTTTCTATGTATAATCAGAACATGCGCAGTTTGGTGGTAGATAAAATTCAAAGCGCGGATATGATCATTTTCAACCGTATGGCTGTTGGCGCGGACTACATGGATTTGCACAAGGCGGTGCGTGGGCTTTCCCGTATGGCGGCGATCATATATGAAAATGTCAACGGGGAAACGATCTGTGATGATATCGAGGATCCTCTGCCGTATGATATGGAAGCGCCGGTTATCGTAATTGAGGACAGAGATTATGCTCTATTTTACCGGGATTTGTGCGAGAACCTGCCTGCGTATCATGGCAAAACAGTACAGTTCAAAGCAATGGTGGCAAAGGAAAAAAGCCTGGGAACCGGCTGGATGTTTACCGGGCGGCATGTGATGACCTGCTGTGCAGAGGACATTCAGTTCAGTGCGATGATCTGCAAATGGGGTAGGAGTGATGATTACAAAAGCTATGACTGGGTAACGGTGACCGGAGAGATTCAGGTGAAGAATCATAAGGTTTATGCCGGGGAAGGACCGGTGCTGCTGGCGCAGAAGGTAGAACCGGCGGCAGAACCGGATCCCGCAGTGGCTACGTTTTATTAAAAAGAGGGGCATATGCCCCTCTTTTTGTTTCGATGAGAGTATTAAAATAAAAAAATTCCCGAATGAAGCATATGCGCAAATAGAAAAAGGCTCCCCCAGCAAAGGGAGCTGTCGGCAGAGCAAGCGCGCACGTCAAAAAGGCCCCCTTGTGCAAAGGGGGCTGTCACAGTTTACTGTGACTGGGGGAT
>CASTST010000119.1 GCA_949451655.1 uncultured Eubacteriales bacterium
GAATATCCGCCGCTGGTTCGAAATCGGATATAAGACGGCGCACTCTGCTTTTTTTCCGTATAATGCTTCATGCGTGACGCATATCCGCTATGATACAGTTCCCTGCGGATTTCCTCCAATTCTTTTTCCGTTTCCGCTCTGGAGAGGGCGTCCTGCACAGACTGAATGTACACGCTTTCCTTTTCCGCCGCTTCCATCTGTTCTTTCAAATGCACCCGCGCAGATTTGGATTTGGTATATTTTTTATAATACCGCTGGGCATTCTGCGCAGGAGTCAGTCTGCTGTCCAAGGGAATTTCAACAATTGTGCCATCCATATAATTTTCCAAATTGACAGTAGCCGCGCCGCGCTGCATTTTATAAATATTTGCAGTGATCAAATCCCCCCATAAACGGTATTTTTCACCTTCCTGCACCCGGTTCAATTCTTCTGTTTGTACAGCAATCTTTTTTGCGATTCTGGAGCTTGCCGCGGAGGTAATCCGCAGCAAATCTGCTGCACGCTGCCGCAGTTTTTCATTTCTGCTTTTTTCGCTGTAAAAACGATCCAAAAGATTGCCAAAGCTGCCACAGGCAGACAAATGAAGCGCGTTTTCATACTGTGTAAGCGGCAAAAAACCAAATGCCACAGGCATGTTCTCACTGTCCAAAGCCAGTACAGGCTCCCCCCTGCCCAATCGCACCCGATCCATGACATCACAAAACGCGTCTGCAAGACTTTTCGCACACATCTCCATAGATGCGTCTGTATCTTTGGCGCAGCGATACACAATCTCTCTGGCTACAAGTGGAGAGATACCCGCAAACGTTGTCATGATAAATCGCTGGGCACTACATTCCCTATCACAACTTTCCGCAAGCGTTTGGAACAGCGCTTTATCTGTTTCCAGGGGATTTCGGCGATCCTGCTGAACAGGCGCCATGTAGTGCATTCCCGGAAAAAGCTGGCGGGAAAGATTTTGTGAAAAATCAATTTGGCGCAGCAGACTTAATATTTTGTTATCCCCATCGGTTATAATAATATTGGCATATTTCCCCATGATTTCCACAATAATATGCTTTTTGCAGGAAAAGCCCATTTCGTCGGTTCCTTCAAATTGCAGACATGCAATCCGGTCAAATCCGATTTGTACAGCTTCGATAAAACGTGCGCCTTGAAAATGTTTGCGCAGCAGCATACAAAACATGGGTGCCTTTGCAGGATTCTCACTTTTTACCTCTGTAATACCAATCCGCGGGCAGGCACTGCCGGCATTGATCAACAACCGGGAAGTTTTTCCTTCCTTGCGTATCATTAGCTGTATTTCATCTTTTGCAGGCTGATATATTTTTTCTACTCTTCCGCCGCCAAGCTGTTCATTGATCTCGCGCAGCAGAAAAGACAGCATTCCAGCATCCAGTGCCACATGAATCACTCCTTTGTATTTTTATCATTTGTAGAAATTACTTCAAAAATCTTCATTTACTCGTCTGCATAACAAACAAATGAAAGCCGCTTTCCTTTTAATTTCAGTCCGCATTTTTTAGCAATTGCTACAGATGCGGAATTGCTCTCGTAACATTTATACCATATGGGAGTTTTCTTTTGTGACAAGCACGAAACCAGCGCCGTAACACACGAAGTCCCAAAGCCTTGATTCCGATATGCAGGCACAGTTTCAACGTAAATTTCAACAGCGCCATTTGCATAAAAAGCATCGTTTATGCAGGCGCAGGACGCAATCGCCCCGTTTTTTACAACCGCACAGGCAATATTATGGTAAGTGTTCAAAAAAATCAGGTTCTGCATTTGTCTCGTTCTTATATTTTGCCCATTCTTCTAATGTTTTTATAATTAATACAGTGCCGTTTGTTCTTTTAGGCATTTGCCATTCTTTCGGCGCGGTATATTCTAAAATTGTCTGTGATGCTTCTGCGTCATATTTATATCCAACGTTTTCCATAAATGCTGCAATCTGCTGTGATACCAGCGCTATCAGTTCTTTTTCAAGCGGATTTTGTTCGCATATAGACATATAAAACTGGACAATATCTCTGCAAGCAGGATATGCAGTAAGCGTTGTCTCACCTGACGCACTTTGATAAATCTCTAATGGAACGGCAATATATGCATTTCCGGCAAGTGCATTCTGTTCTGCCGACGTGTCTTCTATCAGTGTCATTTTTAAATCTCCTTTATGCTTCATTTTAGGATAACAAATCTTGTGTTTTTTTGCAAGAAAAAACTATAAAAACCGTGCGAATTATTTATGAAATGTTGAAATATCTATAGATTTTTGTTTGATATTATGATACAATGTATGAAATGTCTTGCTCTCTATGATTTTGAGAGCTGCGTTATGATGCCCTGAAAGGATATTATATGCCGAGATATATAGAAAAAGTTGATAAAATGACTGTGCCGGTTATCCCTACAAGAGGATTGGTTGCATTTCCCTCCATGCCATTAAACTTTGAATTGGAGCGGGAAATGTCCATTTGTGCGGCAGAGGCTGCTGTAAAAGGCGACATGTATGTGTTGCTTTTGTGTCAAAAAGATCTGAACTGTTCTGCTCCCACGCCGAAAGATCTATATGAAATCGGCACGGTATGCCGGATCAAACAAACGCTGAAATCTTCCGATGGAATTATGCGTGTGTTGGCAGAAGGTGTGTGCAGAGGGACTGCAATCTCTTTTACCGGGCACGGCAATTTTATGTATGCAGACGTGCTGACAAAAACCGTTTCCCTGGAAAAGGGAGACTGTGATATCCGCACGGAAGCATTGCTGCATGAAGCCGTTACCGCACTGGAAAATTTCATAGGATATCTTCCAACCGATTCTGATGACATTCTTCTTTCCGCACGCAGCATCAATAATCCCGGACAGGCTGCTGATTTTATAGCCGCCAGCACTTTTGTTAAATTTGAAGACAAGCAGCGTATCCTGAATATATTTGAACCACTGAAACGTCTGGAAATGGCTGCTGTTATTCTGGAAGAAGAAGCAAAGCTTCTTGCTGCCGAGCTTACAATTCACAAAAAAGTGCGTCAGGCTATTGATGATAACCAAAAAGAATATTATCTGCGGGAGCAGCTGAAAGTTATTCAGGCAGAACTTGGTGAGGATGCCGGCGACGATGCCGATACTTTTTATAAAAAAATCGATGCGTCCGGATTTCCAAAGGAAATTCAGGAAAAACTGCGTAAAGAAGTGGGACGGCTGCAGAAATCTTCTTATGGAAGCCCTGAGGCCGCTGTGCTCCGCAACTATCTGGAATTGTGTCTGGAAATTCCTTACGGAAAAACAACAAGGGATCGGCTGGATATTGCACGGGCGAAAAAAATTCTGGATGAAGATCACGACGGACTGGAAAAACCAAAAAGCAGAATTTTGGAATATCTCGCAGTAAAGCAGCTAAATCCGGAGCTGCGTCATCAAATCATATGTTTTGTTGGACCTCCCGGCGTTGGAAAAACCTCTCTTGGACATTCTATTGCACGGGCAATGAACCGCAAATTTGTCCGTGTATCTCTGGGAGGTATACGAGACGAAGCAGAAATACGCGGACACCGGAAGACATATGTGGCAGCTATGCCCGGGCGCATTATCAACGCGCTCTGTCAAGCCGGCTCCATGAATCCGGTCATGCTGCTGGATGAAATTGACAAGCTTTGTTCCGACATGCGGGGAGATCCTGCCTCTGCGCTTCTGGAAGTGCTGGACAGCGAACAGAACAAAAACTTCCGGGATCACTTTGTAGAAATGCCCTGTGATCTTTCTGATGTAATGTTCCTTGCCACAGCCAACTCTTTAGACACTATTCCGCGTCCCCTTCTAGACCGGATGGAGGTAATTGAGCTATACACCTACACCAAACCGGAAAAAATTGCAATCGCCAAAAATCACCTGATTCCCAAGCAGCTTCGCCGACACGGACTGAACAAGCGAACCCTTCGTCTGTCGGACGATGCAATTGAAGAATTGATTGACGGATATACAAGAGAATCCGGCGTCCGGAATCTGGAACGGGAGATTGCAGCCCTGTGCCGCCGGGCTGCACGCAAAATGGTGGAGGACGGCAAAAAAAGCATTGCCATATCCAAAGAAACACTTGCCGGATATCTTGGTCCAAGAAAGTTTTTGGATGACGAAAAAACACAAAAAAATGAAATAGGTGTAGTAAACGGACTTGCCTATACCTCTGTTGGCGGAGATCTTTTAAAAATTGAATCAACAGCTATGCCGGGAAACGGCAAAATTGAACTGACTGGTACTCTTGGAGACGTAATGAAAGAATCAGCGCGTATCGCAGTCAGCTACATCCGCACGCACAGCGACACATTTGGCATAGCAGAAGATTTTTATAAAACGAAAGATCTGCATGTCCATGTACCGGACGGTGCCACACCCAAAGACGGTCCGTCTGCTGGCGTAACCATGCTGACTTCTTTGGTAAGCACACTGACAGGTACGCCCGTTCGCTGTGACACCGCAATGACCGGTGAACTTACGCTTACCGGTCGGGTGCTTCCTATTGGAGGGCTCCGGGAAAAAAGTACCGCTGCATGGAATGCAGGTATAAAACGTGTGCTGATTCCGGCAGATAACGTATCTGATCTTGAAGAATTAGATCAGTCAGTACGTGCTGCGCTCTTATTTATACCAGTTCGAAATGCCGCAGAGGTTTTGCGGGAAGTACTTGTACAAGAAGCGTCCCCCGCACAAAGCACAGCGCATCATACCCCGTCTGCAAAACAACCGATTCCGCTGCAAGACAGTGTACATGCACCAATCACCGCAAGGCAGACAAATACATAAAAAATTACAAGCAGGTGTATATGAAACTGAATATCAATAATGTTTCCCTTATCATGTCTGCGGGCAGTTCCAAACAGTTTCCAACTGCCGCACTGCCGCAAATTGCATTTTCAGGTCGTTCTAATGTTGGCAAAAGCTCCCTGATCAATGCACTTCTGCAAAGAAAGAAGCTGGCTCGCGTCAGCAGCACGCCCGGAAAAACCATCACTATCAATTTTTACAATGTTGACAATAAAATAATGCTGGTCGATCTTCCCGGATACGGGTATGCGAAACGGACCTTTGAAGAACAAAAAAAATGGTCTGCCCTCACAGACGGATATTTCACCAACAATCCCTCCGGGGATTTGATTCGCGCAGTAATTCAACTGATAGATTCCCGAATCGGTCCGACAAAAGATGATCTGCAAATGCTTCGTTTTCTGGAAGAAGCAAATGTACCGCATATTTTGGTTTATACCAAAGTGGACAAACTGAACCGTACTGCACGAAATGCCTTGGAAGCCTCACTTTCAGAGCATCATCCGGCTCCTGCATCACTTGCCACAGTATTTTTTTCCTCCGAAACAAAAGAAGGACGGGATGCCTTGTGGGATCAGATTTATCACGCCTGCAGCATGTAAATAAAGGAGTGCCTGTTAATGATACGCGATTTAATTTATAGTTTAAGAAGCGGCGCAGAGCTCAGTGAGGTACTACCTCAAATTTTGTTGATTGTGATCTGCGTTCTGATTGCACTAACTTTTCATGAATGTGCGCACGGATTTGCCGCATATAAGCTGGGAGATCCTACCGCGCGAAATTTCGGTCGTCTGACGCTGGATCCGCGCAAGCATCTGGATCCTATCGGAACCCTTTGCATGATGTTGTTTGGATTCGGATGGGCAAAACCTGTGCCGGTCAATTCCCGATACTTCAAAAAGCCCCGCCGGGATATGGCGATTACAGCCATTGCCGGTCCCGCAGCCAATTTTGTCCTTTCCTTTGTAGCAATGCTTTTCTATCAGATTTTTTCCACATTATATAAAAACGCAATGCTTCATACTTCAATGGCAGTGTCCCTGCAGGAAAGCAGCTCCTTTGGAACAAATGTGCTTTTTTTTGTAACACTTTTTTTCCTATATATGCATACCCTTAACCTGTATCTGGCAATTTTCAATCTAATTCCAATTCCTCCCCTGGACGGTTCCCGCTTGCTCTTTTTATTCCTGCCGGATAAATATTACTTCGGACTGATGAAACATGAGCGAATCATCATGATCGTAATGCTCGGACTCTTATGGACAGGTATAATCTCTTTGCCGATTTCTACAGTCTGCAATTGGATCAGTGACGGCATGGCGGCTGTAATCAAACTCATTCCAGGGTTATAAACAGCAATGACAGTAATCAACTATAAATTAGAAAAATTTGAAGGTCCACTGGATCTTTGCCTTAGTCTGATCCAAAAAAACAAAATGAAGATTGAAGATATCCAAATCTCTGTTTTGTGCGATCAATATATGGAATATATAAACGCTGCTCAGGAAATGGATATTGAACTGTCCAGTGATTTTCTTCTCACTGCCAGCGAATTGATGCTGATCAAAAGCAAAATGCTCCTTCCCAGAAAC
>CASTST010000120.1 GCA_949451655.1 uncultured Eubacteriales bacterium
GCGGTATAAAAAATCAAGCCTGCCCATCGTATTTTACCTCCTGCGGCTCGGCGGAATAGATTCCACCATGGTACCGCCATCGTTACTTTTGTTCTTTGGCTTGTTCGGCGGTATCCTCTGCGGTTCATTGCTCCGGCTCTCTTGCTGATTTACACCATCCGTTGCTGTCTCGCAATCCAGGAAAGTCGGCTCTATCAGCCATTCGGGATGATACTTTTGTACGATGCCGTCTATGATCTCCTTCTTTTCCGCATACACAACCGCACGACTGCCGTTATTCTCTACGATATAGGGATTGTCCTTGTCAAATTCGATGCCCCACTTGAAGAATAGCTTCAGTTTTACCTTCATGGGATGAAATCCTGTTTTCATCACCACAAACTGACCTTTTGGCATAGATTTCAATTCATCGGGTGTCATCAACGGGCGCTCAATCATCTGCAAGGACTGAGAGGGATCGTTTTTGGATCGGCTGACAGATCCACTCATGACCGTTCTGCTCCCAAGAGCTTTGGAGAGTACCTCTGCCGAACTGCTGTTGGGTGCAAAACCGCCAAACAGCGTGATCTGCGTATTATCCACGATGATCTCCGCACCTTCTTTGCCGTAGTTCTTGTCGAGCTGTGAGAAAGACTGAATGATCGGCACGATCTGCAAGCGTCTGCTTCGGGATGCGGAAAACATCATCTCGGCGGACTCGATCTTTGGTAAGGTTCCGAACTCGTCGCAGAAGAAGACACATCGGTTTTTCAGCTTGCCGCCGTTTTCATCGGCAACGGCCAGTATCTCACGGTATAGCTGTTGGATGATCAGCGAGATCATGAAGAAAGTGTTTGGATTTTCCTCCGGCATGATAACAAAGATAGCAGACTTTTCGTTACAGAATTTTTCTGCGTCAATCTCGGTATCAAAGCACAGAAGCTGTTCCAGCTCCGAATCAAGGAAAGAATTCAAACGGGACAGTGCTGTTGACATGACCGAAGCCATCGACTGCTCGGCAGTGTTGAGGGCTGCCCCTGCAAACCATTTCGCCTTATGGTCGTTCGGGAGCATCTCCATAAGCTGCTGAAACTGATTCTTTCCTTTTTTCTGCGAGGGAGCAAGCAGTTCTTGGATAATCTTGAACACCGACACAATGTGCTGCTTTTTCGGTTCGCAGAATTCAGCCACAAGCAGAATCGTTGCGGTGAGCAAACCTTCAGCGGCATCATAAAAATAGGCGTTCTGTCCGAAGCTCGCCGCGTCCATGCCCGACAGGATAATGGTCTTGGAGATGATCTTCGCATACTTTTCTGCTTTGGCTTTGTGGATGAGCAGTTGTTCCTTTTGATACAAGTCCATATGTTTGTTTACGAGGTGCAACAAATTATTGCCGTTTGAGCGTGTGGGATTTCTTAAATCAATAACCGATACATGGTAGCCGTACTGCTTTGCGATGTTGCCGTAGTTACGCATGACATCGCCTTTGGTATCTGTTGAGAGGAACGACATTCCCGAAGCGCAGGCGTATTCGATGCATGGATACAGCCAATAGGCGGTCTTTCCTACGCCTGCCGCGCCGATCATGAGGACATGGACATCTCCTGTATCCACAAGCGCCGTTGTGCCGAGCTTGCCTCCGCTGCATCCCACTACAATGCCTTGCGGCAGAGTTTCTTCAGTTGGTTCAGCCCTTTTCTTTTGGAATGGCTTCTTTTTAGAGAAGCAAGATGCTGTCGGCGTATATCCTTTTTCTGCTTGCTTTCGCCACTTTTCCGGCGTAAATGGGATATGTCGATAGGTCTTGCGTATCTCCGATTTTGTTGCCCATCTTGCCGTACCGTGCTGACCGTCTCCGACCGTCTTTGATTTGATATTATTAAGGTTATAGATATGGGCAAGCAAAGTAATGCCGCCGAGAACGCAAAACATCACGGCGGCAATCAATATTAAAGCGCCAATGCCTGACATGGTTCTTCACCTTCTTTCTCATCTTCATTGGGTATGAAAAAATCCGCACGAATGTGCGGATCATTGCCCCCGGCGGCTCGCCGGTCATCGTTCCAATCTTTGCAAATCGGCACGAGGATTTTGGATTGTATTCCCTTTTGGGTAAGTCTTTCGGAGATTCGTTTGTCAGCTTTTTGTCCGGCATCATCGTTGTCCATACAAAGAAAGACAGATTTGATATTCGGATGATCTTCGAGCATCTGCCACATCACACGGTCGGCAACACCGCAACAGGCGGCATAACTGTGGCTTTGCCATTCCGTTTTATTCATCGAGATAAATGACAGCATATCGATCGGCGCTTCAAACAAATAAAGCCTGTCGCTGGTACCGTTCCAATGGAAGCTGTATTCGGGAATACAACTGTCGATGTTTCCTTTGAATATGCTGTTCTGTCCGGTGCCGCGTTTGTGTGCATGGCGGGGTACGCCGTCCATATCGTATCCCACGAACACAGCATTGTTATAATCTGCCGATTCATAAATCATTCCCGCTTTTACGAAGGTATTCAGCACGTCACTGTCGATCCTTCTGTGTTTTACAAGATACGCATACACACGACGCATCGTATCGTTCTTTGGCGGGAGTTTAAATGGCTTTACTTCTTTTACGATAGGCGGCGATGTGATCAGCGTACCATCGCTGCCGCCGAGCAAATATTCCATTGCTTCGGGGTAGGACTTGCCCATAAACCTGCGGACAAAAGCTATAGCGTCCCCACCTTGTCTGTCGTATTGGTGAAACCACAGGTTGCCGCGGATCGTGACTTTTGCCGATCCATCCTTCCACTCAAACTCTTTGCCAGAGCGTTTGAGCGTCTCGCCCTGACTGCGGAGCATCGAGACAAGATCGATGCTTCGTGCCTGTTCTCTCTGCTCGTCTGTAAAATGAATATAGGTTGACATAAG
The DNA here is from genome assembly GCA_949451655.1 of uncultured Eubacteriales bacterium. Classification (GTDB taxonomy): domain Bacteria; phylum Bacillota; class Clostridia; order Oscillospirales; family CAG-272; genus Avispirillum. Next base: position 2,898 of record CASTST010000120.1, read on the forward strand.
GGCTCCTTTCGTAAATATAGAAAATAAAAACCGTTGTTTGATACAACGGCAATGACTATGGCATATCATGATATACGGGAGGTATTAGTCTATGAATCAAAACAACCGTTATCACGAAACAAACCGATGCAGCTTTCCTACAAGTTTTCCGCCACAGCATCAGGACGAACAGCCGGGGCTGGAATACATCATGAAGCCACTTCCCATGAGCGAATGCTGTAAGCCCCATCGCAAATTAGAAAACAAAGTTGCGCTGATTACCGGCGGCGACAGCGGAATTGGCAGGGCGGTCGCATACGATTTCGTAAAAGAAGGCGCCAAAGTCGCTGTCGTTTACTTTGATGAAGACCGCGACGCAAACGAGACTGCCGCAAAAATCAGACAGCTCGGCGGTGAGTGTTTACTTTTGAGAGGAGATTTGAAAAATCCGGACTTTGCAAAGGACTGTGTGGAAAAAACCGTACATTGTTTCGGAGCGCTTGACATCCTTATCAACAATCATGCGTTCCAGTTTATACAGCGCAGCATACTGGATATTTCTCATGAACAGCTTGCGTTCATATTCCAAAACAATGTATTCTCATTTTTCTATCTGATCCAATATGCTTTGCCCTATATGAAAAAAGGATGTTCTATTATTAACACCACCTCTGTCACCGCCTACGAAGGAAACAAAGATTTGATTGATTACAGCGCGACCAAGGGCGCGATTGTGGCTTTGACAAGATCGCTGTCTCTGTCTCTTGCGGAAAAAGGCATCCGGGTAAACGCCGTAGCGCCCGGCCCGATCTGGACTCCGCTGATTCCCGCTTCCTATTCGGCACAGGAGGTAGCGACCTTCGGTTCAAAAACCTCGCAGGTTCCCATGATGCGGGCGGGACAGCCGTGCGAGGTTTCCCCGTGTTATGTGTTTCTTGCATCCGATGACGCAAGCTATATGACAGGTCAGGTGCTTCATCCAAACGGCGGTACGATTGTCGGCTCCTAATATAAAAAAAGCGTATGGAACAGTAAGTTCATACGCTTTTTGCATATTATCCCGTCCTCACAAGCTGCGGCATCTCGCAGTGCAGATAATCAATCGCTGCATCGGTGTCGGATATCCACATCTGCAGCTTGTCCCTCGGCAGAATGACCGGCATTCTGTGATGCACATCCTTCATGGAATCGTTGGCGGCCGTTGTGAGAATTACATATCTCTGTATTCCATCATACTCTCTGCTGATTCCCGCCATATATAGCGTCTGTTCACCGGGCAAACGGAACAGATATTTTCGCTTTTGTACATCCCATTCGTAAAATCCCGTACTCGGCACAATGCATCGACCTGTGAAAAGACTTTGACGGAATGTTTTCTTTTCCTCCGCCGTTTCCGCACGGGCATTGATGATCACACCGCTGCCCGTATATTTCGGAAATCCCCATACAAACAGTTTGGGGGTCAGCTCTGATCCATTCGCCGTCAGTATCGGGACTGTGTTTGTCGGAAAAATCTCGCCTGTCCGTATCGGCTGATCGGGATATCTGCGGTTCACATCCGCTATAATCTGCCGTATCTCCGCATTGTCCTGATCGTCAAATAATGAATATCTGCCGCACATGATTATTACCTTGCCTTTCTTTGGATTTGTGCCTCAGCATGAGGCACAAATCGAGTCTGAAAGAGGTGTACTCACGATTCTTGCAGTCATCATCTTTCAGACTTTGGCCTCCACAAACCATCTCGGTTCTTCATAAAATAAATAGCTCTGCTTTCCGTTTATTCTTATCGTATACCGGATTCCCATGCCGCCCGCTTTCAGAGAAGCTGCGCGCCGTACATCCAGCACACGATCTATTTCATACACTGTTCCGTCCTCCCATAAAAGGGACAGCGGCGTTATCTTTCCTTCGGTATCAAACCTCGCCGTTACTTCCACAAATACTTTTCTTGCCATATGCATACCTCAATACAAATAGTATTCCGCTTTTTGGGTACACTATTCTAAATGAGGAAACGAGGTATTTTTTATGGCTGTATCACACAGAGGCGCGATCTCTTTCGGCATGGTGCATATTCCGGTGGGACTTTACACCGCTACACAGGACAACGATATTCACTTTAATCAGCTTTGCAAAGAGGACGGATCAAGAGTGAAATATAAAAAGGTATGTGCGAGCTGCGGAAAAGAAGTCGGCGCAGGAGATATTGTAAAAGGCTTCGAGTATGAGCCGGGAAAGTTTGTAACCATGACCGACGATGATTTTGAAAAAGCGAAGTCCGAAAAAGATAAAACCATACACATATTGCATTTTACCGATCTTCCGAACATTCGCCCGATCTATTTTGACAAAACCTATCATGCCATTCCCGAACAGGGCGGAGACAAAGCCTTTGAGCTGTTAAGACGGGCAATGAAGGATGAGAACAAAATCGCAGTAGCAAAAACGGTGATGGGTACAAAAGAAAAATTGCTCGCACTGATTCCCACTGACAACGGTATACTGATTGAAACACTGCTCTTTGCCGACGAGGTTAAGGACGCGCCGAAGGAAGCGTCACATCCCGATGTGAGCGATGCGGAGCTGCAGATGGCAAAGACACTGATCGGCGCTATGGTTAAGAATTTTGAGCCAGAGCAGTACAAGGATGAGTACAGAGAGAAGCTGTGGGAAATCATAAACGGCAAAATACAGGGCAAAGAAGTTGTCGCACCGCAGGAAACAGTTGTCAGCGTAATTGACCTGATGGAAGCGCTTAAACAAAGTCTTTCACAGGCGGGAGTATCCCAGTGAGCAATCTATTTGAACAGAAAAGCATTAAACCCATGCTGATCGGCTCGGAGGGAGAGGCGTTCGATTCGCCGGATTATCTGTATGAGCTAAAGCTGGACGGAGAACGCTGCATCGCCTATCTTGATCCTGAATTCGGAACAGAACTGCGAAACAAACGAAATTTAAAAATGCTGCTGAAAGTACCGGAGTTATCCGACATTCACAAGCAGGTGAACTGCCGATGTATCCTTGACGGAGAACTTGCGGTTATCAAAGACGGCAAACCAAATTATTATGAGATACAGCGGCGCTCTCTTATGAGCAATCCTTTGAAAATCGAACTTGCCTCCCGTCAGAATCCTGCCTGTTTTACCGCTTTTGACATTCTGTATTATGAGGATCATTCCGTCTGCGACCTTCCTTTGACAGAACGCAAAGAACTGCTCCGAAAGATTATTCATGAAGAAACGGCGCGTTTTGCCGTATCAAGAGTGATTGAAAATAACGGAATCGCTTTTTATGAGCTTGCAAAGTCACAGGAGCTTGAAGGAATCGTTGCAAAGCGAAAGGACAGCCGATATTACTTTGATAAGCGGACAAAAGACTGGATCAAGTGCAAGAATCTGAAAGACGATGATTATGTTGTCTGCGGATATCTCCCGAA
>CASTST010000121.1 GCA_949451655.1 uncultured Eubacteriales bacterium
TTAGTATAGCATGGGCGTCAATCTCTTGGCAAAAAAGTAAATGCTGTTGCCCTGGTTGAAACGATTTTGCCGGTTGACGATATACGGTCAATGTGTTATAATATATGGACGAAATGGATACGTTTGACAGTGTCCCGGTTTTCCATGGATTTTATTCTATATGCCCTGTATTAGAACCAGGAAATTTGTGCTTTGTTTACCGTTTCAGTGGTAAAGTGCAGCGGAAAATGAACAGTGTGCTTATCATACCCCTGATGTTACTCTATTTCATTTTCAGAAAGCTATATGGCACTGTTTTCAGCAGATTCAGCTTTGGATCATGCGGGCAGTGCCGCTTTTTTTTATCCTCCTTGAATGATTTTTCATTCCCGCAGAACCCCGTAAATATATATGTCGTACAAGCAATGCATTTTCTTTTCGCGCCCCACAGATTTTCTGATGGGGAGATTAGTTTATGATATCCATTATATGGATATTTTGTCTTATAATGTCCGAGATTGTCAAAATACGTCTCGAATGAGATATCATGAGATTATCTTAATCAAACGAAAGGTGATTCTCTATGATGTCGAAATCTGAAGCTGTGATTCGCAGGATTCTTGGTACTGAACGTATTAACGTTTTACCTTTATCCTATGCAATAGAAATTACAGCACACTGTCTTTTTATCCAGCATATGCGGATGGACGATTTGATGATGGAGCGTGACGTCTATTCCGTGGCGGCCAAACGGCTCCATAAGGACCCAGTTACTGTTACACGCAATATTACGCGTGCAGCAAACCGATGCCGGGATAAAATCAAAGCCGAAGGCTGGAGCGGCCGGTATATTGGAGAAATGGTCAAGGATATCGGCGACCCAAACATGATGATTAAATATCTTGCGTATTATGCTTATTATGATAGGCCTTATTACGAAGTGATCGGAAAGCGTTTATGACAATTCACAGGATCTGATTAACCCAATCTTTTGATATCAATTATTTTTTCATACTTCCATTGTACATCGAAGGCCAGCCTTTACACGGCTGGCTCTTTGTTTTTTGGGAGGCGCTTATTTGGTGTGTAACTACAATGATTTTATAGACAAAATACGACATTTTCCTCCATAATAGGAATATACAACCAATAAATGGAGGCAATAAAATGATTTACCAGACAACTTTGCAGAACCAATACCTGATTGCATGTGAAAACCAAAAGCGGCTTGATCCGAAGACCGTAAAAGCCTACCGGATCGATTTGCGTCAATTTCATGAATATATAACCGTTGGAAAAATGGACTTTAATCGAGACGCCATAAAGGCATATATTTCACACATGAATACGAGATACCAGCCGCGTACAGTCAAGCGAAAAATTGCATCCATACGGGCATACAGCGCGTGGCTGGAAGAGGAAGGGCATTTACCGCAAAATCCTTTCAAAAACCTCCGGTTAAAGCTGCAAGAGCCGCAAATTTTACCGAAAACGCTCCCGCTGTCGATGGTAGAGCGGTTATTAACGGAGGTACATATTGGTTTAGAATCGGGAAGCGTATCCGAAACCCAATGGGAACGGCTGCGGGATGCTTCTGTGATAGAGCTGCTGTTTGCAACGGGCATCCGGGTATCAGAACTTTGCAAATTAAACACGCGGGATATAGATCTAAACGCGGGTACATTATTGATTCATGGGAAGGGAAAGAAAGAGCGGATTATACAGGTTACAAATGCGGAAGTGCTTTCAACGGTTCGGCGTTATAAGGAGGCTTGTCACCCGGAATGGGGACAGGCCTTTTTCCGCAGCCGTCGAGGGGGACGGTTGTCGGAACAGTCTGTGCGGCTGATTCTCCGAAAATATGCAAAGAAAATCGGTGTCTCGACGAGGATCACACCGCACATGATTCGTCACACGCTGGCAACCCTGTTGCTGGAAAGTGACGTAGACATCCGATATATCCAGCAACTTTTAGGACACGCTTCATTGATTACGACGCAGATTTATACGCATGTTGCGGGTGCGAAACAGCGGGAGATCATGATTCAGAAGCATCCGCGAAATGGGTTTTCAGTCAGTGACAGGCTTTCCAATGGACAGGCGGGGCAACAAGACGGAAATTTACCCCAAAATCTCTATATTTAGGAGGATAACCAACGGATAATACACTATTATCCGTCTTTTTCGACATTTTTTGCCCGATTTCCGCCCGGGATATGGAAATTGCTTGAAATGTTTTTATTGAATACACATAACTGACCTCCGGGGATTTTGTGAATATTACACTTGACAAGCGCTGGATAATAGTGTATTATCCAGTATAGAAGGTTATCCGGCGGGTGCTGAAAAGGGAGCCAGCCGTGATTATCCTTGAAAAACGGGATGAAAGAGGAGGTTATCCAGACAATGCTGACCTTGAAAGTACATTCCGGTGATTATATAGCGATTGGCGATAACATTTTCGTGCAGGTATACCGTACGCGTGGAGAAGGCTTTGCGGTGGCTGTTGACGCGCCCAAGGAATTATATATTACGCGAGGGGATCGTTACGAACAGACAGCACCCACGCCGGAGAGCATTCGTCAAAGTTGGGCAGTGCATCCGCCGAAGCTGCGTCAGCCGGAGCGCCTTGCGAAAGCCAATGTCATATTAGCAGAGCAATAATCCATTCAGGACATTTACCTAATAATATGGCAGGGAAGAAGTACGCAAAGCGTCACACGGAGAATGGCCGGGTTATCCAGAACACAGCATTAAAATTCCGCCTGTATCCGACTGTAGAACAGGCAAAATTATTTGATAAAACGTTCGATTGCTGTCGGTATGTGTGGAATCAGATGCTTTCTGATGAGCGTGAATTTTACTTTGCGGCGGATGAACATTTTATCCCAACTCCGGCGCATTACAAAAAAGACGCGCCCTTTTTAAGGGAAGTTGACAGCCAGGCATTAGTAACGGTTCATCAAAATTTACGTCGTGCTTTTCTGAATTTTTTTGATCCGTCCTGCCCTTATGGATATCCGGCATTCAAGACAAAAGCCAGAGCTAAAAATACGTATACAACTTTTAATAATTCGAGAGGAACGCGTATTGTTCTAACGGATAAGGGAATCAAATTACCGAAACTTGGCGTTGTAAAAGCGCGGCTGCATCGGAAGCCGCTGCACTGGTGGAAGTTAAAATCTGCCACTGTTACAAAAACGTTATCCGGCAAATATTTTTGTTCCTTATTGTACGAATACAGTGTAAAAGAGCAAACAAATGAACCACTCAAAGAGGATAAAATAATTGGTCTGAATTACTCTGCCAGCCACTTTTACGTCGATAGCAATGGCAATATGCCGGAGCCTCCGAACTGGCTGAAAAAGTCAGAAAAGCGGCTGATACAAATGCAGAAAAAACTTTTTCGGATGGAACGCGGTTCAAAAAATTATGAAGCGCAGCTCCAAAAAATCCGTCTTCTAAATGAGCATATTAAGAACCAGCGCCTTGACTTTGCGCATAAGGAAAGCCGCCGCATTGCAGACCATTGCGAAGCAGTCTGCGTGCGGGATACAGACTTAGCGGAAACCGCAAAGAAACTAAAAACCATAAAAGTTTATGATTCTGGATTTGGCAGATTCCGGCTGTGTCTGCAATATAAACTGGAACGGCAGGGAAAGCCTTATATTGTGGTTGACAAGTTTTATCCCTCTGCAAAAACATGTCATATTTGCGGTTATACGAGAGAGGATTTGCTTGCAGGGGAACGCACATGGAAGTGCCAAAACTGCGGTGCAGTTCATCAGCGGGAGCTTAACGCCGCAAAAAATATAAAGCTGCAAGGCTTGAAGCAGCTTCAAAAAGAACAAAGTAAAAGGTGAATTTTATACCGGTCGGGACGCCGGGGAATGCCCATACGGACGGCATTTCGGGGTACTGATTTGACCAGAATCCGGCATTTGGATTTGGCTGAATCAGTGTCACAGAAACGCTCTTAAGGTGGGAATAATAGAGGATAACCCTGTATATCTGTGCAGGTGCATCTGAAGCCTTTTGATAAGGCCGTCCACGAGAATTCAACATAATTAAAATACATGAATTCAGCATGATTGTTATTCATCCGGTTTGTACAGCCGGTTGAAATAAAGCACAGGTGCCAGCCACTCCGGACAATGTGGCCAGTTGGACGAAGCACGCGGCACATCCACCCAACGGAGCGAAAGCAAGGATTAGCTGACGCTTAATTTCAAGGAGGTAAACAATGAGAATTCAGCATAATATTATGGCGATGAGCGCCTATCGCAATTACACGAATAATGTATCTGCGATGAAGAAGAACCTGGAGAAACTCTCTTCCGGTTATAAAATCAACCGTGCTGGCGACGACGCCGCAGGCCTGGCGATTTCCGAGAAGATGCGTGCACAGATCACTGGTCTGGAAACCGCGCAGAAGAATGCAAAGGATGGCATTTCTCTCGTACAGACTGCTGAAGGTGCGCTGACCGAAGTTCACGATATGCTGAACCGTATGGTTACTCTGGCGACCCAGTCCGCAAACGGCACGTATGATGATACGACTGACCGCGCACAGCTCCAGAAGGAGCTTGACCAGCTCCGCAGTGAGATCAACCGTATTGCTGACAGCTCTAACTTCAATGGCATCAAGCTGCTCAACGGCGAAATGGACGGCACTGGCGCTACCAGCGAGACGGTCTTTACTGCTGCTACTGTAATGTCGCTTAGCGATATCAAGGATGGCCAGCAGGTCAACACCACTCCGCAGAAGGGCAAGTATTCCATTGATTTCAAGCAGGCTGTTCTTAGCAATACCAGCACCGCAAATGCAACGATTTCTTTCCATCTGACGAACGGTTCTTCTGTTGCGATTACTTTGACTGCTGGTTCATCTTTGGAAGGGAAAGACCTTGCAAATGCGATTCTTGATGCACTTGATGGTGCAAGTGGCGATCTTGGCGGCAATGTTACTGCTCTTGGCGATGGCCAGGTTCAGATTGACGGAATCACCTTCAATGTCAGTGTAAACGGTACCAAGCTGGAGTTTGAGATGGATGAGATTCCCACGAAGGAATTTGCACAAACGCCTATTGGCGCCAGCATTAGCATGACTGGCGGAACGTTTGGCGCTGGCACGAGTGTTAACAGCAGCCAGGGCGAACAGTTCCAGGTAACGGTAGAGCAGGAGGCTGTGTCTAAGGTAGGCCGTGTATATGCGCAGGCATCCTTTGCGCTGACTCAGGCTTCTATTGTGGATGGCGCTGCCATTAAGATTGGTGATACAACCTATACCTTTGCGGTGGGCAGCGACAGCAAATTCAAGAATGCTGAGAATGTAATTGACCTGACCGATACGCCCAATGGTGGCTCTGTAAGCCTGCATGATGCTGCGGTTCGTCTGGCTGCGGCGGCGAAGGACAATGCACAGTTCTACGTTGGTACAAACGTATCCACCGGCGTTATCTCCCTTACTGAAAAAGAGGGCGGCATTGATTATAATAAGTACAATCTGGCTGGTTCTGACGGTTTGGCCGCAGCGAACGGTGCTACAGCCGCGAACAATGCAACCACTGCTGACTGGGGCGATCTGATCCAGTGGGGCAGCGCAGAGATCAAGGACACCCCGGCTACCGGTAAGTCCCTGATGCTCCAGATTGGTGATACCGCTGAGGACTTCAACCAGCTGAAGGTTGACATTAAGGATATGCACACGTCTTCCATGGGCGTTGAAAATATCTCGATTGCAACGCAGGAGCAGGCAGCAAAGGCGATTGATGCAATCAAGAGCGCGATCAACTATGTATCGGATGTCCGCGGTACGCTGGGCGCAACCCAGAACCGTTTGGATCATACGATCAATAACCTGTCCGTCATGACTGAAAACATTCAGGATGCAGAGTCCACCATCCGCGACACCGACGTTGCAGAAGAGATGATGGCCTATACAAAGAACAACATTCTGATTCAGTCTGCACAGGCAATGCTTGCACAGGCAAATCAGGTTCCGCAGGGCGTGCTCCAGCTGCTCCAGTAAGCAGTCGGCTTAGCATTCCAAAGGTACAGTAGTTATACTCGCGCTCAGGAAAATTTGCCGTAGACACCCCTTCGTCCCGCCGTCCTTTTGGCGGGACGAAGCAGTGAGAATAAACGACAGTAAGCGCACCCATTCCCCGCCGCAGCGGAGAAAGGGAGTCCAGAGG
>CASTST010000122.1 GCA_949451655.1 uncultured Eubacteriales bacterium
TCTGGCGCTGTCCGCGCAGGACCGCCGTCCGCGTAGGACTGCCGTCCGCGCAGGACTGCCGTCCGCATAGGACCGCTGTCCGCATAGGACCGCTGTCCGCGTAGGACCGCCCGCCGCGAAGGCGAATCTTTTACCGCCGCCAAGTGTCTTCCTCATCGTCTGAGGGCTCCGCCGGAGGCCGCGCAGGCAGGAAACTGTATGCACGGTCAGGACGGGATGTCTCAATAAAATTAACCCCCAGACCAATCAGACGCTCCAGCTCGTCAATGTCGTCGGTCTCGTCAGAAATTAAAAATAAATCAGCCATGCGGCACTCCTGCACCAGCTCCGGCGTGATATGCTGCGGCCGCGTGCGCAGGCCAAATAACCCCGTCTCCCGCGCCGCCCGCGCAACTGCTGACGGCAGATGCACCGCCTCGGATAAGTCGCCCACCACATGAAGCATCGGATATCGCGCCTTCATCCGCGCCGCCTCTATCAGACTGTATCCATAAAAATATGCATTGTCCAGCATGTCAGCCGTGGAAAGCGCAATCCGTACCGCCGCACAGGCAGCCGCCGACCCCAGCATAATTGCCAGCTTCGCCGGACAACATTTCGCTAATGCAATGGCCTGTCCAACCGTTACAATTTTAGGTACAGCACTGCGCAGCTCAAAATAAGTGTGCTCCTTCAGATCCAGAAAACCATCAGCCACCTGAAAGCCGCCGCGTGAACAGAGTACCGCAATGCCATCTGCCGTAAGGTCTACCGTAATGCAGCCGCCGCCCGCGCCTGCTTCGTTTCCAGCCATTATGGATTCTAAACTGTCAGGGTCTGTGCCCGCACAACCGGCAGCAGACAACACAAAAGTGTCCTTTGTGGTATAGCGCATAGCAGCCGCCTTTCATCAGCACTTTTCGGGTTCCGGATAGGTCTCCCCAAAGGTTTCTACCGTCACTGCCTGCATACGCTGCGGCGTGCGGGGGCAGTCCTTATAATTGCGCGGCGTGTTTACAATATCATCACATGTCTCTATGCCGCTGATTACCTTGCCAAATGCCGCATAATCTCCATCTAAATGCGGCGAATCCGATGTCATCAGGAAAAACTGTGAACCGGCCGAATTCGGGTCCGCCGTGCGCGCCATTGAGATAACGCCCCGTGTGTGCGCAAGCCCATTCTGAAAACCATTGGATGTAAATTCTCCGCGAATACAATAATCCGGGCCGCCAACGCCTGTCCCCTCCGGGTCTCCGCCCTGGATCATAAAGCCCGGAATAACCCGGTGGAAAATTGTACCATCATAAAAGCCCGCCGATACAAGAGATACAAAATTATTTACCGTATTGGGCGCAACCTCCGGATACAGCTCAATCTCAATCTGTGCACCGGATTCCATCGTAATTGTAACAATCGGATTTTTCATGAATAACAGCTCCTGTCCTTTTATAAGCAAATTGTTAAGCATCCTTATTGTATCAAATCAGAACGCAAACAGCAAGGAGAAAAATGGAGATTTTCGGCGGCCCCCAGCAAAGATACACCCTTTTTCAAAAAAATTTACAAAATCCGAAAACTTATGGTTGACAGGCCGGGAATTCCCTGCTATAATAAACAAGTACCAGGAACGCCCGCGGGTGTAGTTCAATGGTAGAATGTCAGCCTTCCAAGCTGAACACGTGGGTTCGATTCCCATCACCCGCTCCATTTGTTCTTTCCTCTTTGGCTCGTTGGCAGCGTGTCCGAGAGTGCGGCTTCTCCCTGTGTATCGGACGGGTTCTTCCTTATGCGCCAGTAGCTCAGTCGGATAGAGCAACTGCCTTCTAAGCAGTAGGCCGGGGGTTCGAATCCCTCCTGGCGTGCCATTTCGCTTTCTTTCCTTATTTTATTCTTCGTTTCCTCACTTTTCCCCCGATGTTTCTTCATTTGGTGGGTATAGCTCAGTTGGTTAGAGCGCCAGATTGTGGCTCTGGAGGCCGTGGGTTCGAATCCCATTACTCACCCCACTTTTCATATCTCTTCGTCGATGCGTCGCAAAACGCGGCGCATTGCCCTTCACCGGATGCGTATGTCCGGTCCGTCCGGGGGCGTAGCCAAGCGGCAAGGCAGAGGACTTTGACTCCTCCATCGCTGGTTCGAGTCCAGCCGTCCCTGCCATTATATGGTTCATTAGCTCAGTCGGCAGAGCACCTGCCTTTTAAGCAGGGTGTCCGGGGTTCGAATCCCCGATGAGCCACCATCTTTTATCCCTCAAAACTGCGGTTTTGAGGGATTTTGGTTTTATTTCACAACTTTGAGTTTGCTTTTTGACTGTTTTCTTTCTTCTGAATTTTTTGGGGGATAAAAACGGAGATTTCTTGAAAAAAGCGGGTTTCTCCGAACTCGGTTTGCACTGAATTTACCCATTTGCACACAAACTACCCACACGGTTTTGGAGAAAAAAAGCCTGCTGACATTGCAAAATATGCTTGGTTGATTGGATGGAGGTTGCGTAGATGACCCTTTTGAATGCGTCAAAATCTCATTTGCACACAAAAAAGAGATTTTATTTCAAAAGCTATATATATTGGGCCGATCATTTTAAGATGACCGGCCCATTGATGAAGTAGATGCTACTTTCGATTCATACGTATAAAATTGTTTTCTAATGCATCCGCTGCTGTCGAAAGCAACTGCTGTGATACGTGAGAATAGATATTCAACGTTGTCGTGATGCTGGAATGCCCCAGCTGCTGCTGGATCAGTTTCGGCTCAATACCGCTTTCCAGTAACATGGTCGCGCAAGTATGACGGTATGCGTGCAGATTCATTCCTTCATGCGAGAAATGGTTCCGATCAAGGAAATGATAGTAGGATGAACGAAAACCGGTATATGTACGCATTTCCCCCCCGTTTGACTATTGCAGAATACGTAGCTTTCCTCGGACAGCGTGAGATGAAGATCCTGCGTGGCGTACTCGCTCCATGCGCAAAGCTCCTCTACAAGACTTTAGCGGTCTGCTGCTTCTTCATGAAAGCGTAAAGATCTGCCCTGTCGATGCGGATAAGTCGCCCCACCCGGAAACTCCGGATTTCCCCAGCGCGCACGGTCTGGTACGCGCTGTCACGGCTGACGCGAAGAATTGCGGCAACTTCATCTACTGTCAAAAGATCAATTTTAATCATCTTCTTCACACTCCGTTGCTACTCTGTAATCTTTAACGTAATCCCAAAGCGCTTCCTCCCTGATGCGAAACGACCGGCTGATACGAATCGCATGAGGCCTTCCATCGTGAATGGCCGCATACAGCGGCGAGGGGGAGACATGCAGCATTTTGGCAACTTCAGAGACCTTTAAATACATGATAAACATCCTCCTATATAGTTGATTTAATAATATTCTTTCTTCTCTTCCAAGACATCAAGTTTGATGGGATATACGCGCGGAACATCGCTATCCTTACTCAATTTAACCAAATTCGTATGCTCTTCTTGTATACACAACGCACTGTAATCTAACAATGTATTTACAATCTGGTTGAGACTCCAGTTGTGGTATCCGTTTTGCCTCCGGACAAAGACTTTGAGAGGTAACGCGCGCAGGCAGAGGTCTTCCTTCCACAAAACGCCATCATATTGCGACAATTTGTGCAATTTATTTTTGTTTTTAAGCAAAGAAAACGCATCATTTTTGTATCCATTAAGCAGAATATAAGCCCAATTCCCTTCGGCCTTGTTTGCCTTGAGCGCATCCATTTCATGATTGAAGAAATCGACAGATTCTTCCAATGCATTGTCAAATCTAGCCGCCCGATGTTTACAGTGCGATACGTCCGCACCGGCCTCCATAGCTGCATCCAGCATCGACCGAAACGCCCATCGAAGTGATAGAAGATTGGTACGGACACGAGGTTCATTGCAGTTCCTCAATGCAACAATGTGGTCGAAGTTATTTATGCTGGATTTCAGTCCTGCCAGCAGTGCTTCCGAGTTGACAAGGAAATATTCCAAAAATCTCCTAACAATTGCCGATACCATGTCAGGTGTAAGCTCATCCGGCAAATCTGGCTGCTCCAAAATTTTGACCAAAATGCAGCGCGTCAGATCCGATTCATTTTTCGGCGTATCCTCTGCCGTAAGCATAACGCTTGCAACATTTTCGAGTTCAACCTGCCCCCACGCGGAGTGCCTTTCATTATCGGAGCTGCATTCGCTGCCTCACGAATTATCTGCGCCATCACTTCTTCCCGCTTCCTTTGCACAGTCTTGCTGGCGGATTTGCAGGCATCATCGGCAACAATGGGCAGATCGCGGTACGTCGTCATCGCGATACGCAATCCCGCAAGGGAACTTCCTAAATCGAAAAACAGTGCGGGTCTATTGGCAAAAGTTGTTTTCGTGATGAAACTGACGAAACGATTGATGAGCGTAGTTTTGCCGATTCCTTGCCGACCTGTCACGAATAGAACTGCTTGAAGGTTAATTCCAGCATTAAGAACTGCCGATCGAACCATGCTCAAAAGAATGAAGCCAAGCACCATCAATGCGGCGTTGGGGAGCAATAAGAGCAACGGCAGCCAAATCGTTGCAGCTACAGAACAATCTCTTAAAACACTAATATTTGCAAGTTCCGAATCGATAATCACGTGATGATTTTCCAGTCCAAGCGTTTTGTCTCCTTCGATGGCACCTAAGGTGCCATCAAGGAGTTGGAGAATAGCGTTTTCAGTAACAAAAGAACCGATTTTTAGGGTTGATGTCCCGTGATAGTAATCTTCGAGAGACTCGACGTACAGATTATGGAGCCATGCATCAAAAAGCTCTCTGCGCTTGCTCCCAACACAACTCATAGCCGGAAAGTCCTTGTGAAGGGTTGCAAAATTCAATCCTTCAACCGGAACAAGCAAAATTTTTGGGGGTAAATTGCCCACTGAAACTGACACCTCAACAATTGAGGGATCTTCTTCGCCCATCCTGGTATACAGTCCGCATACCTCAGGGATTGCGTTGGAAACAAATTGCCCGTCAAGGTAAAGGCCGGTGTTTCCCTCAGTGATAGTTGCATTCACTTAATCCCCTCCACTTCATCGTCCCCTACCTCAATGAACTCGCCCCCAATTGCCTTCTGCTCGCCATACTTCGCGCGATAGAAACCAAGTTGCTCGGCCATGTTTAAGTTATCCCGATAAATTTCGCTCAGGAAACTTGAAACGTCGTAAACAACGATGGAGCTTTTTTTCCTCTTCTTTTGTGACTTTTTGGGAACACTCTTCATGTAATTTGCAAGCTTTTCTGTCATGGAAACCTCCTCGAACTGGTGGGGGAAATGGGGGATTCCCCCACCTCCCCCGGCGTTTTTCTTATCTCACCGGTGATATCCTACATTTTACTACACTTTGGCTGAGAGATATACAGCAGCAAAAATCGACAGAAATTCTCCAAATTTCCTGAAATATTCTTTGTTTCCTTCTCGAATTGTTGTAGATTTTGTGTTTTCTTCCTTGCTGTTAATCAAAAATTATTTTTTCAACCTGTTTTTTTGAAACGGAGACAGCTTATGCTATATTTGATTCGGCGTGATCAGCGTGATGCGAAAAGTGCTAACCTCGCGGATTGGACTGAAAATTTGAACGCTGTTTATTTTTACGAACCGGGAACTTCTCAGGTATGTATAGAGACCTTTAAAAATGCGTTTTCATTGTTTCCCATTATTAGGGATGTCGAGAGGGACGCTCGATTGCATCCCGATGACAACAGTGAGACAATCGCTATTTTTTCTGCGTTGATAACAGATCGTGGCTTACTCGCGGAACAAACACGAGATGCCGCAATGTATGTCGATCAATCGCGTATCTCAACAGTTTTAACTTATACTCCGAAACCCATCGCAAAAGAGCGTCACAAAAGATGCGTTAACGAAGCATTGATGAGGGTCCGGCCTTTATGGAAGGGATACTTTCAGAATCGGTCTGGTTATGACCGGTTTGGAACGTTATTGGATATCTTTTACTTGCAATGTGTGCATGGACAAAAGACGATTGGTTCATCGGTTCGTTTTCCCTGCAAATGTTTTCTCGACTGTGAGAGGAAACGATTCAAAAACATCCAAACTTGCTTATGTCAGCAATGTTCTTTTGAACGAAAGAGGAGATTCCTGTATAAACCAACGAGAGGAGGTTTGCCAAAAAAGAGATACT
>CASTST010000123.1 GCA_949451655.1 uncultured Eubacteriales bacterium
GGGAAAACCAAGTTCTGTCTCCAGACGCGACACGGTTATCTTCTTTTCTTTGCATATGGCTTTCACATTATCGTAAAGCAATTTCTCACCTCCTTTAAAAAACGCAAAATTTAGCGATTTTTATATTGACAAATTGCGCAAAATATTCTATATTTGAAGTGCGACCAACAAAAAGAATATCTGCTATTTATTTTGAACATTCGCAAAATCTTGCGTATCTATAATTCTATTATACACAAGATTTTACGTATGTCAATAGTAAATTACGCAAAATTTGGAGGAATTTACTATGGGACTATATGAGAACGTAAAAGAGGCTGCAAAAAACAAAGGGTATTCAATAAATAAATTGGAACAAGAACTCGGTTTTGCCAGAAGTTATATAGGAAAGTTTAAGACTATAACACCGAGTGTTGATGCCCAGGAAATGTTTGAGGATGAAGACATGCGCTCCCTCTTCCATATGAAGCGCACAATGCCACCGGATCGGTTTAAGGCACATATGGACTTTATGAAGAATCTGTATGATCAGGAAAAGGAAAGTAATTTTTAAGTCCGTTTTATCGGACTCAAAATATTGTATTATATACAAGGGGTGATTTGATTGGAAGAAATAAATGTACAGATTATAGACATGGACACCATGGTTCCGGAGCATCTGGTCAAGAATGCTGATGATTCATACACAATCTTTTTAAATGCCAGATTGTCAAGGGACAGTCAGTTGAAGTATTATTATCATGCTTTATGGCATATAACAGAAAATGATTTCTGTAAAGAGGATGTGCAAAAAATAGAATATGAAGCACATAATGATTAAACCGCTACGGCGATTTGATAAAATCTAAAGAAAAGGGGGATAAAATATGGCATTGATAAGTTGTCCTGAATGTGGGAAGGAGATAAGCGATAAGGCGGCAAGTTGTCCGAATTGCGGAAGCCCAATCAATGATTCTGCAAACAAAAAATTCTGTCAACACTGTGGGGCATCCATTGATAAAGAATGTGTCGTGTGTCCTAAATGCGGAAAACAAGTAGGAGAATTGTCTGGAAATGACAGGAATATCATCATAAACAATTCTTCCAGCGCATCTGCCGCCGCTTCTGCGAGCGCAAGCGCAAATATGCGTCCTGGTATATATGGCAGACCGAAGAACAAATGGGTGTCTCTTTTGCTCTGCATTTTTACAATCTGTGGGCACAAATTTTATGAGGGAAAAGTTGGGATGGGAATACTGTATCTTTGCACATTAGGATTATTCGGTATTGGATGGATTATTGACATTATCACACTTGCTATGAGGCCTAATCCTTATTATGTTTAAAACCGCTTTGTAGCAAAAGCTCCGTCCCAGGCACAAGTTGGAAAAAACGGAGCGTTTTATACCAAAGTAAAACCGCCCGGTGCGCCAACACCGAACGGCTTTAGATATACCCCGGAGGGATACAATCAGGTCTCACAAACCTACAATGATTGTATCATCTCCGAGAGCAGCCTGCAAGCGAAATTTTCGCCGACTGTTATTTTTGTACCTTTTTTGTACCCATTTATGCAGATCATCCAAATTTTAAGCGTAGGATATCAGCTGATCGCTGTGCACATTTCACAAGGAGGATGATACAATGTCAAGAAGACCAAAACACCCAAAACTGCCAAACGGATTCGGAAGCATCAAAAAACTGTCCGGCAACCGGACAAACCCATATGCCGTATATCCTCCCACCACGGAATTTTCTCCAAACGGTTCCCCTAAAACCCCGAAAGCACTGTGCTATGTTTCGGACTGGTACACAGGCTTTTATGCCCTGATGGAATACAGGGCCGGCTCATTTGATCCAGGTCACTTCTCTGCTCCAGCAATCAGCCAGTCTGATAAAGGACAGGATGTGGTATCCAGGATCATTGCCTCCTATAACCGCCAGACGCGGGACGCCGCTCAGACAAAATCCTTCTCTGAAGTATATAAAGAATTTTTTTCTTATAAATACGAAAGAGATAAGACACGCATTTACTCTAAATCTTCTATTGGAGCTACAAAAGCCGCGTACAATCAGGCGGCCGCGCTTCACGATATGCCCTTCCATAACATAAAAACAGAAGATTTACAAATGGTAGTTGACAACTGTTCCAAAAAGCATGCCACAAAAGAACACATTGTAAACCTTTTCCGTCAAATGTATGACTACGCATATGCCCATGACATATGTGACAGAAAGTATTCTGACCATGTCAGGATCAATACACCCGATGATGATGAAAAAGGAGAACCCTTTACAGAGCAGGAGCTTTCCCTGATCTGGACGCATGCAGAAGGAAATGACATTCTGCAGGCCGTGCTTATCATGATCTACAGCGGCTTCCGGATCTCCGCATACCAGAAGCTTGAAATCAATATGGAACAGCAGTACTTCCAGGGAGGCGTAAAGACAGCTGCCGGCAAGAACAGAATCGTTCCATTCAATAAAGGAATAGTCCCCTTCATCCACAGAGACAATCCCCTTTTTACATCGCCGGCTGTTCAATTCCGATCCTTTTTTTCCGCTGCGCTGAAGGATATTGGGATAACGGACCATACCCCACATGACTGCAGGCACACCTTTTCCTGGTTGTGTGATAAATATAATGTAAACGCACTGTCTAAGAAAATGCTTATGGGGCATGCACTGGGGAATGATGTGACAGATTTAAAATATGGGCACAGAACTCTTGATGAACTCAGGGCTGAAATCAATAAGATAGGTAAATGATTGTCGCTAACGTGTTGCTAACCGTTCTGATTTTCACCGATTTTTTACGGATGAAAATTGCCTTAAAAATGAGCGGAACCCTATATATACAGGGCATTTTCTGCGGTTTTGTCATATCCGCCGTTTTGCTCAATTTTAAGGGATGTGTTAATAAAATATGGAGTCAAACCGTGATATTATTGCATTTCTCAGTAAAATTTGTTGCTAACGTGTTGCTAACCGCTTAAAATTACCAAAAACAACATCGAATTATTTTAAACATTATGACTGTTTTCAGAGCAGGCGGCAGGGTAACCCTACCGCCCTTTTCTGCCGTTGCGACGTCGCAGCTATACTCTCTTCAGCAGTCCGGCCACCAGCAGATTATACATCCGGGTATTCTGGGCCGCGGTGCCAAGATAGCCCGTGATCCCGTTGGCCTTTGCAATCTTCACCCGGAAGGAATAGCTGCTGCTTACCCCAATACTGGTCAATGCTGCCGCCAGAGTGGTCTTTTTTCCCGTATATGCCGGATAATACTGCATGGATGCCTTGGACGGAATATAGAGCTTCTGCCCCACATGAAGCGTGTACGGGCTTACCAGGCCGTTCAGGTCGGCAATGTCCTTCCACGCCACTCCTATTCTCTTTCCGATTCTGGAGAGCGTGTCTCCCTTGTTCACAGTGATGTAAGGACCATTCTCCTGCGGCTTATCAGATGCGGGAGTATCCTGCACCGATTCATTTTTGCTGAGTCCCAGCTCCTTGACCAGGAAATCCACAATCCCCTGCGCCGTCTTTTGGGCATGGGCTGCCGTCAAGAGGATCGGCGTGTCGTGGGTGGAATCCATAAAGCCATTTTCCAGCAGAAGCGCCGGCATGGTAGTGTACCTGATCACGTACAGATCGCCGACCGCTACCTTGCTGCTCCGGTTGCCCACCAGGCCGGTCCGGGCTATGACCGCATTATAGAGGCGCTGCGCCTTGGCCCGCATCTCCGCATCATTATAGTAAAATACCACCGTCCCGCCGCCGGCGCCGCCGTTAATCCCGGCATTGTGGTGGATGCTCAGGTAAAAATCCACCTTTACATTGTTGGCCGCTTTTACCCTGGCGGAAAGGCTGATATCCTTTGCCCCGGTGGTATCGTCCACCCGCATGACGGTGCAGTCATAATGCTTTTTCAGGTCCGCTTCCACCAGATCGGCGATCCGGTCGTTCAGGTACCACTCCCTGGTCTGGGCCGGATCGATGCTTTTCAAGCAACGCTTGCCGAATGTCCCCATCCCGTGCCCTGCGTCAATTGCAATAATTCTACTCATACTCACGTTCCTCCTTGTCCAATTTCAATATTGTAGTTACACCTGCGCCCCGTCTTCTAACTCCGGCAGTCCCTTAAGAGATGTAAGCAAAGAGGCTACGCCTGCAAGTGCCGCTGTCCCTGCCACGGTCTTCCAATCTACCGCCGTAATGGTAGCAGCTGCGGGGAGCATCGCCACTGCTGTCTGGGCCATTGTTTTCACTGCCCTGATTCCTGCCTTCTTCATCCATTCCATCCAATTCCTGTTTTTCATTTTATTCTCCTTTCTTATAAAAGAACCACCACTGCACCAATTAAGGCACCTACGATTGTGCTGATTACCGATGTGATAATTGCCATTTTGATATGTTTGTACGATTCCGTGGGTTCTTTTTCCAATGCCTCCAGGCGCTTTCCCTGCTTCTTCTGCTCCTCCAGCATATTGCCCATGTTGACTGCCATTTTTTCTACCGATACAGTGAGGGCGTTGATTTGCCGGACATTATCCTCCAAAAGCTGTAGCCTGCGGTTCTGGCGCGCGTTTTCCTCGTCGATTCGGCGGGCAAACTCATTGTGCTCCTGCCTCGATACATAAGCCACTTCCATAATAATTATCACCTCGATTTTTATTTAAATTTTACATCCAAATGCAAAGGCTGTTGTACCATAATAATAGCCGGAACCACCCTCACAAGGTGTCCCGGCTCATGGTTTTTGTTTTATGTTGTCCCCCGTCTGGGGGAGGCTCTTATGCGCATGGCTTCTCTTGACTTGCAACCTTGCGGTAAGCATGGATTAAAATAATAGCCCATTTTGAATTTCCTCCTTTCTTTTTATAAAATGTCTACAATTAAATAGTTGTCGTTTTACCAAGAAATCTAATACTTTCTACATAAAAACCGTTTCTAGTACCCCCGCCATGAAAGCTAGAACCATCCGCGACTGTAAACGTCGGAGGTCCCGCAACCGTCCACTCAATTACACCCTTATCCACAATGGTTTGAATGTCGCCACCACCATAAGGACTTTTGTATTGCTTTACAACTACGCCATCGATGTAAGAGGTAGACCATACTTGCCCAACTGTATTATTGTTGCATAGGAGCTCCATAGCATATCCCTTAATATAATGACGATCGTATTTGCTTGTATCCATCGGATAAGTATACGTTCCAGAGTGGTTCGTGGTCGCGTTGATCTCGTTTGAATTGATATTGTAAGGTTGTCCAAAACTAATACGCAAACCAATCTGGTTAACGCGGTCAGTATCAGCCCATTTAAACAACGCGTACAAAGTAATCGGGTCGGAGCCCATCGTCAAGTTGGTTAGTGGAGTAGTGGCGGTTCTGCTAGTAACCCAACCAAGAAAGGTTGCCCCCGTGATAGCAGGATAGACAACGGAAGGGGATAATACACTTTGGCCTTCGTCATACTCTTGAGTATAATTCCGGCCGTTGAAGTTATAGGTTACAATATAGTTAAACCTGGCATACAAAGAAATTGGCGAATCTCCCATTGTCAAGGAGCCGGCAGGCTGGCCGCCGTTAGTAGTGCTCCAGCCTTTAAAAACTCTCCCGCTAACAGACGGGACAGTATAGGAAGGGCTTAAGACGCTTTGACCTTCGTCGTATTCCTGAGTGTGAACCAAAGATCCGTTTACATAATAATTACAAACGTTCCCTGAGGAATAAACAAGCTGTGCGCCTTGATACATCTTTATAACTTTTTTGTTTCCCACAGAAAATTTAGCTTTACTTGCCCCAAAATAAATCGGCATAACCATACTCCTCCTATTGCACAATAACATATAACGTGTCCGGATGACTTGCCGCGTCGGGGGGCAAGGTCTGGACACTGTTGATGTTTTTGACAACAGCAGATCTGGTACATTCGGCAAACGCAGCCTCTATCCTGCCCTCCAGGTCATTCATGTTTTTCCCGGAAAAGCTGTCCCCTGTCTGGGACACGAGGCCCTCGTCCCGCTCTACATCTACGGTCATTTCCGCGCCGGTGTCGATATTGGTCAGCCTGCGCCTCCCGGCAAACTCCG
>CASTST010000124.1 GCA_949451655.1 uncultured Eubacteriales bacterium
GCTCTGCCAGCAAGCATGGCAGGGACGATGGAAAGATAAACGGGGATGATTCCTTTTTTATCAGATAGAATTTTTTTGTATAGAAGTCCACAGACTGCTCCGTAAACACAAAGCTCGCCCATCATGGAAAAGCCGGTCGGATACATTACAGGCATGCCTGTAATTGCCGCGGAAATCAGGGGCAGGATCATGCCCGTGGCTGCACCCCAGGACCAGCCGCACAGCAGTCCGCACAGAAATACCGGCAGATGCATGGGGAGAAACATCTGACCAGACAGGCTCACACCGGGCAGATGAAACAACTGGGGCAGAAGAATGCCGGCTGCCAGACACATAGCGGCGGTGCAGAGCCGCAGCGCGGCTGGATTTGTTTTCGGTTTTATATTTTTCATAAGCAGCCTCCACAATAAAAACCGCAGGTATCTTTTGATAAAAGACACCTGCGGTATCAGATTTGATTTTATAGTGATATGTTTTGCGGCTTCTGCCGAGCCTTTTTCTTCAGAAAAAGGAAGTTTGGTGCTTATAGTTTACACGAAAGTGTGCAGCTTGTCAAGGGTCAATTGTGCTATGTCCCTGAAAGGAGTCCCGTCGGTATAACTCTTTGTCAATATCGTTGGTTACGGCAGTTTTTCTCCTGCACCACAGCGGGGCAGCCAAAAGCTCCGCCGGGGCATCCCCGGTAACCCGTGCGATCACTGTTTCGGGAGCGAACCGTTCAATTTGATCGCATACGATGTGTACATATTCTTCCTGCTCCATGGGTGTGTATGCGCCCTGCTGATAAAGATTATACAAAGGCGTGCCGTGCAGAACATGGAGCAGATGCAGCTTGACCATATCCGGATGCAGTGCTGCGACAGCTTCGGCGGATGCTATCATATGGGCTTTGTCCTCGCCGGGCAGCCCATTGATCAGATGTACGCAGACCGCAATATCGCCGCCTGCGTTTTTCAGGCGGGTATAGCCGTCCAGAAATTCGGCGTAGGAGTGCCCTCTGTTAATATGCGCCGCGGTATCATCATGAATTGTTTGCAGCCCCAGTTCCACAAGCAGGGGGATCTTTTGGGAAGTTTCTGAAAGCAGGGAAAGGATCTCCGGCGAAAGACAATCCGGGCGGGTGGCGATTGCCAGCATGACTGCCCCGGGCAGGGATAATGCTTCATTATATATATGGCGCAGTGTTTCCACAGGTGCATATGTATTGGTATGCGCTTGCAGATAGGGAATATATTTTCTGCAATTCCACTTGCTTTGCATAGCGGCAATGCCGGCGGCATATTGCTTAGATAAATTTGTACCTGCGGCGGACGCGGATCCGTTGAGGCAATAGATACAGCCGCCTGTTCCGCAGGTTCCATCTATATTGGGACAGGTAAATCCTGCGTCCAGAGCAATGCGGGCGCATTTCTCTCCAAATCGACTGCGCAGGTAATATTCAAAAGTGTGGTACCGTTTGTTGCTGTCGCTGTAAGGAAAGGGATTGCACGCTGCCTGCGTTGGCTTTTTCATTGAAATTCCTACTTTCAAAAGTTTATGAGGGAGACTGCTTATGGAAGCGTCCCCCTCATATTGCATTTATTTCATCCGACAGATGGAGATGGTGGTTTTTTCACCGTTGATATTCCATTCCTTGGATGTGTCCGGTGTATCTGTGCCGGCTGTAAAGGACAATGTGTCACACAATACAGCTTCCTTAAATACAGCAGGATTCCGGGAAAGGATCGTCTCGACCTTTTCACTGCCGGTGATTGTAACGGCAATGTGATCCATCACATCAAAGTTTGCATCCTTGCGCATCGTTTGCACTTTGGAAATCAGTTCGCGGACAAAGCCTTCTTCGATCAGCGCATCGGTAAGTACCGTGCAAAGCGCTACGGTGATACCCATGTCGGAAACAGACTGATAACCTTCTTTCTGCTGTACATCAATGAGCAGGTCTTCCTTGGAAAGCTCTACAGCAGTGCCGGCTGCCTCAAACCGGATTGCTCCGCTTTGCTCAAGCTCCGCCATAGCAGCGTTGCCGTCCAGCTCGGAGAGATGTTGACGGATTTGTCCCAGTACTTTACCGTATTTCGGACCTACTGTTTTCAGCTGGGGCTTGAAGCTGTAGGAGGACAGGGCGGAAATATCTTCTGTAAATACAGCGTCTTTTATATTCAGTTCGTCTTTCACGATGTCTTTATAGAAGTCGCTGACAGTGCGGTCTGTTTTTACGTGGATATCAGACAGGGGCTGCCGGTTTTTGATGTTGGCAGCGTTTCTGGCGTTGCGTCCCAAGGTGACCACGTTCAGAATAAACTCCATTTCATCTTCCAGCGCAGGATCAATCCGGAAAGTGTCCCACTTCGGGAAGTCACACAGATGTACGCTGGCGGGGGCAGCTTCGTCTACGGTGCAGACTAAGTTGCGGTAGATATCCTCTGCCATGAAGGGGAGCATAGGAGCAGCTGCTTTTGCAGTTTCTACCAGAACATGATACAGGGTCATATACGCAGCGATTTTATCGTCGCTCATTTCGCTTGCCCAGAACCGTTCCCGGCACCGGCGGACATACCAGTTGGACAGTTCGTCAATAAAGGAAGAAAGATATTTTGCCGCTTCCGGAATCCGGTACGCTGCAAGGTTTTCATCCATACCGCGGATCATTGTGTTGAGTCGGGACAGGATAAACCGATCCATTACAGTGAGCGCACAATCGTCCAGATTATATTTTGTAGGATCAAAAGAATCAATGTTGGCGTACAGCACCCAGAATGCGTAGGTGTTTTGCAGGGTGCCCATTACTTTGCGCTGCCCCTCGGTCACTGCGCGGTCGCTGAACCGGGAAGGAAGCCAGGGAGCGGAATTGGTGTAGAAATACCAGCGGATTGCGTCTGCGCCGTGGGTTTCCAAAGCGTTGAAGGGATCTACGGCGTTGCCTTTGGATTTCGACATTTTTTGTCCGTCTTCATCCTGTACCAATCCTAAAACAATGACGTTTTTGTAGGGAGCCTTATCAAAGAGCAATGTGGAAATTGCCAGCAGGGAATAAAACCAGCCGCGCGTCTGGTCAACTGCTTCGGAAATGAAGTCGGCGGGGAATTGCGCTTCAAACAAATCCTTATTTTCAAAAGGATAATGGTGTTGGGCAAAGGGCATTGCGCCGGAGTCGAACCAGCAGTCGATTACTTCCGGAACCCGGGACATTTCGCCGCCGCACTGGGGACACTTGATTTTTACAGCATCGATGTAGGGGCGGTGCAGCTCGATTTCATCCGGGCAGTTGTCGGACATGCTGCGCAGTTCTTCGATGCTGCCGATACTATGCCGGTGTCCGCAGGAACATTCCCAGATATTGAGAGGCGTTCCCCAATACCGGTTTCGGCTGATACCCCAGTCCTGCACGTTTTCCAGCCAGTCGCCAAACCGTCCTTCGCCAATGGATTTGGGAATCCAGTTGATGGTTTTATTGTTGGCAACCAGACGATTCTTCGCGGCGGTCATTTTTATAAACCAGCTGTCTCTTGCGTAGTAGATCAAGGGGGTGTCGCACCGCCAGCAATGGGGATAGCTGTGCTCAAACAGAGGTGCGGAATACA
This sequence comes from uncultured Eubacteriales bacterium, assembly GCA_949451655.1. Classification (GTDB taxonomy): domain Bacteria; phylum Bacillota; class Clostridia; order Oscillospirales; family CAG-272; genus Avispirillum. The sequence continues at coordinate 3,582 of CASTST010000124.1, forward strand.
GTAGTCCCAATTCTTCCAAACGGCGCAGCACCAGCTTGTCTGCGTCTTTTACAAATACGCCGGGCCATTCTGTTTCCTCGGTCATCTCGCCTTTTGCGTCTACAAGTTGCACAAAAGGAAGATCATATGCACGACCAACCTTCGCGTCGTCTTCGCCGAACGCAGGCGCGATATGAACCACACCGGTACCGTCTTCCATGGTTACATAATCGTCACAGGTGACATACCAGCATTTTTCTTTCGGAGAAACGTACCGGAACAGAGGCTCGTACTCTTTATATTCCAGGGATTTACCCGTCATGGTTTCCAGAACGGTGTATTCTCCCTCGCCAAGTACCTTGTCGGCAAGGGCGCGTGCCAGGATGAACGTCTCATCGCCTTTTGCCGCCCGGATATATTCTGCGTCCGGATTTACGCACAATGCTACGTTAGAGGGCAGGGTCCACGGGGTTGTGGTCCATACAAGGAATGCCGCGTCTTCGCCGATGATACGCATTTTTACCACGGCGGAGCGTTCTTTTACATCCTTGTAGCCCTGCGCTACCTCGTGAGAGGAGAGGGGGGTTCCGCAGCGGGGACAGTAAGGAACGATTTTAAAGCCTTTATAAAGCAGCCCTTTGTTCCAGATTTGCTTGAGTGCCCACCATTCCGATTCAATATAAGTGTTGTGATAGGTGACATATGGGTTGTCCATATCCGCCCAGAAGCCGACTGTGCCGGAGAAGTTTTCCCACATGCCTTTGTATTTCCATACGGATTCCTTGCACTTTTCAATGAAGGGTGCAATGCCGTATTCTTCAATCTGTTCTTTTCCGTTGATGCCCAGCAGCTTTTCCACTTCCAGTTCCACAGGCAGACCGTGAGTGTCCCAACCGGCTTTCCGGGGAACGTTGCAGCCCTTCATGGTGTGGTAGCGGGGGATCATATCTTTGATTACGCGTGTGAGTACGTGCCCGATGTGGGGCTTTCCGTTCGCTGTCGGGGGACCGTCATAAAAAGTATAACTGGGGCAGTCCTGCCGCTGTTCCATACTCTTTTCGAAAATTTTGTTTTCTTTCCAGAAGTTCAGTGTTTCACGTTCCCGATCTACAAAATTGAGATCTGTTGGCACTTTCTTGTACATGATTATGGATGCCTTTCTATATGTATTTTTTGTTGCTGCAGGATTATAAAAAGAAAATCTCCCCTGCCGCAAGGCAAGGGAGAACCCTTACAAAACCACCTGCATACTGTCATATGCGCCCAAGGTAACGGATGGGCACCGGCGCGGGTTACTCTGTTCACCCTGCGGCTCAAGAGTGATGTTCACAAAAAAGGCAGATGCCGGGCTTGCACCGTCCCCGGTTCGCTATTTCCTGCGGATTTTTTTGCTACTGTCTCCGTCAAAGCTTTTATTATATACTTATGTAGGAAGTATAGCACGGCGCGCGATCTTTGTCAAGGGGGAGATTTGATTGGAATTGTGTGCGATTCAAAAGCACACCAAAGCAAAGGAACTTCCGCATGGGGAGATTGTTATACTATCGTTTGCAGGATCATTAACTCGATAGTTTTACTTGACAACCCCTCCGACTCGCTTGGCAGCGAGCCACCTCCCCTTGCACAGGGGAGGCATAGGTGGAGGATATGCCGCGGCATGACCGCGACAGAGAAAATGTAACCACTGCTTACGCTACCTTTGTGCAATAAAGGATATGCTGTAGTTTGGCTGTGACGGAGGAATGGTCCTGCTCTGTTCAAGCCACCTCCCAGCAAAGGGAAGTGGCTCGTTGCCAAACGAGTCGGAGGGATGTTTGAAGGGGCTGCAAATCGACAGTCCTATTTAAACAATCCACTGCCCGTTTCGCGGGATGCCTCAAGGGTTCATTTCACGAACCCCGTTCAAGGAACGCATTATGTGCAAATTCGACATAATGAGTTTAAGAAAAAAGTTTATACTACCAATTTCAATCACAAAATAGCTGAAAAACCCCATTTTTTCATATTATTTTTTATAAAACGAATCCAAATTTCATATTTTATGGAAAAGCACTTGATTTTGCGCGCTTTGTTTGCTATAATGATGCAGTAGACAGCCGTATATTACCGTTTCGGCAATTTATTTGAAAATTCGGGAGTATGGACTATGCTATCACGTGAAGTAACTATAAAAAACAATGTGGGTCTTCATGCAAGACCGGCTACCTTCTTTATCCAGAAAGCAAACTCCTATAAAAGCGCAATTTGGGTTGAAAGAGAAGATCGCAGAATCAATGCAAAAAGCTTGCTTGGCGTTTTGTCTCTTGGAATCGTCAAGGGTATGAACATCACTATTATTGCCGACGGCGCAGATGAAGCTGAGGCGGTTGAGGGTCTTGCTGCGCTGATTGACACAGGATTCAACGAGTAATTCAATAGTTCATGGCTGCCGCCCGTTTTGGGCGGCTTTTTGCTTCATCGCAGACGATGGGAGAGAATGGGTATGGAACAGAACATGCAGGC
>CASTST010000125.1 GCA_949451655.1 uncultured Eubacteriales bacterium
GCCCCGGCTGTAGATTTCGGCAAGCTTATGCGGGAGGGACTGGCTGCTGCCGGAAATCTTCCCGAAAAGAAAAAGCCGCCGAAGGAAAAAGGACATAAAGGAGAAGGTGGAGAGGCGCGGAAGAAAAAAGAGCGCAAATTCCTCACTACCTATTGTCAGAATATAACGGAAAAAGCCGCCATGGGCGGTTTGGATAAAGTGGTCGGCAGAGAGCGGGAACTGGATCGGGTGATTCAGATTCTGTGCCGCCGGCAGAAAAACAACCCCTGTCTGATCGGGGAACCCGGCGTGGGAAAAACGGCAATTGCCGAAGCACTTGCACAGAAGATCGTAGCGGGAGATGTGCCGTATAAACTGCGGGGAAAAGAATTGTTCCTGATGGATCTCACCGCGCTTGTGGCAGGCACCCAGTTCCGCGGACAGTTTGAATCCCGTGTGCTGGGACTGCTCAACGAAGTAAAGGCGGCAGGAAATATTATTCTTGTTATTGACGAGGTGCATAATATTGTAGGTGCAGGTGATGCGGAAGGATCTATGAATGCCGCCAATATTATGAAGCCTGCCCTGTCCCGGGGAGAAATCCAGGTTGTAGGCGCTACAACCATGACGGAATACCGCAAATATATCGAAAAGGATTCTGCATTGGAACGCCGCTTCCAGCCGGTTACTGTGGAAGAGCCCAGTCTGGCGGACAGTGAGGACGTCCTGCGGGGAATCAAGCATTACTATGAAGCGTACCACGGCATCCGTATTCCGGAAAAGGTGCTCCGTGCCGCGGTGGTTATGAGCGAACGCTATATTACAGATCGGTATTTGCCCGACAAGGCAATTGATTTGATTGATGAAGCTGCCGCACATATTTCTCTTTCCAGTCCCGTAATCAACGAGCGGTATGAACTGGGGGATCGTCTCATCTCTATTGAGAAGGAACAGACGGCGCTGGAAGCTGCCGCCGAGTCCGGTGAGGGAGACAGCGACGACACATACCGCCGCCTTGCAGATATTAAGGTGGAACAACTGCGTATTCAGAATCGGATTGAAGAGTTGAAACCCCTTTGCGATGCAGTGGAAATGATAGAAGCGGATCTGGCAGATGTGATAGAGATCTGGACGGGAATCCCCGCATCCTCTATTACAGAAGATGAATATGCCCGGCTGGAAGGGCTGGGAGAGCGGCTACGGGAGAGAATCGTAGGACAGGATGAGGCTGTGGATGCGGTGGTTCGCGCCGTGCGGCGTTCCAGAACCGGTGTATCTCCTAAGCGCAAACCGGTATCCTTTATTTTCGCAGGTCCTACCGGCGTTGGTAAAACGGAACTGGTAAAAGTGCTTGCAGCAGATTTGTTTTCTTCTCCGGAAACACTGATCCGGCTGGATATGAGCGAATTTATGGATAAATTCTCTGTTTCCAGAATTGTAGGTGCGCCTCCCGGATATGTGGGTTATGACGATGGGGGACAGCTTACGGAAAAGATTCGCCGTAGACCGTATTCTGTTGTGTTGTTTGATGAAATCGAAAAGGCGCATCCGGATGTGATGAACATTCTTCTGCAAATTCTGGATGACGGACGCATTACAGACGCACATGGCAAAACGGTAAGCTTTGAAAATACGGTGATCGTTATGACTACCAATGCGGGAAGCTCCGGCGGTATGGCAATGGCTGGCTTTACGGAAAGCGGCGATATGCGCACAAAGGAAAAGACACAAAAGGCGCTTTCTGATTTCCTGCGTCCGGAATTTTTGAACCGGGTGGATGAGATTATTACATTCCGTGCATTGGATTTGGAAGACTTTAAGCGGATTGCCGCAATTATGCTGGAGTATCTGAAAAAGTCTCTCTCCGAAAAGTATATCCGGTTCCATTATACAGATGCTGCCGCTGCATATATCGCAAAGCAGTCGTTCTCTGTGAAATACGGAGCCCGGAATATGCGCCGGTATATTCAAACTGCGGTTGAAGATCAGGCTGCGGAAAAAATAGTGGCGCTGCGGGGACAGCTTTCCGCTATCAGCGTAGATGTGGGTGTGGATCGGGACAGCTTGTCCGTAACGGCAATCTAATTGTATAGAAGTTGATTTGGAGCATATATGAAACAGGATAGAAATTGGCATCACCTGACTGTCGAGGAACTCTCTTCTGTTTTCAAAACAGACAGTGTGACAGGTCTTACGGATCGCGAAGCAGCCCGCCGGCTGCGTAGAGGAACCAATAAAATATGGGTTGTACGGAGTGTATCCTTCAAACGGTACGCCGGACGGTCTCTGGCTGATTTTTCCACAGTGCTTCTTGTAATCACGGCGCTTCTTGCGGCGGTTTTCGGTAATGGGGCCGAAACCGCCGCTGTTTGCGTTATGCTTGCAGCGGCGCGCTGTGCGCGGATTATTACATACGTGTGTGCCCAGCATATCTTTGAAAAAAACGCGGCAGCGTCGCTTCCGCGGGCACGGGTAGTGCGCGCAGGCACTGTAAAAACAATACCGGCGGATCAGGTCGTTCCCGGTGATGCAGTTGTTCTGGATGCCGGCGATACGGTACCCTGTGATGTGCGGCTTACCGCGGCGGATCATGTGCTGGTTTCCGAAGGACAGCTTACAGAAAATGAAGGCATTACTGCGAAAAACGCGCAGGATATTCCCGTGGGGCAGGAAACGCCGATTTCCTTGCGAACCAACATGCTGTATGCATCTTCTGCTGTGGTCAGCGGTTTTTGTATGGGGATGGCGGTCGCTACCGGCGAAAATACTTTGGTTTATGCCCGGGAAGGGCAAATTGAGTTGTCCGGCGGGGAAAAGCTGCCAGTGCTGGAAAAATTATCGGATCTGGGACGTCAATGCAGCTTGGGTTTGATTTTGGTTGCCTTAGTGGCTTGCATAGTCGGCACGGTGATTGGGAAGTTGGATCTTTTCACTGTGTTCCTTCCTGCAATCGCTGCAGCGTCCGCATGTTTAAACGAATACATCAGCGCAGCCGGAGCAATGGCATGGGCTGCTGCCCTATACCGGAAGGATAAAGGAGGAGCGGTTTTCAGAAATGCAGCTGCAGCGGATAAAGCGGCAGATGTGGAAGTGCTGTTTCTTCGTTCGTCTGACGCGCTGAAAAGCGAGAAGGTTTCTTTCCATGCGTACTTTACTGGTGATACCTATCAGACGGTTTCGGGCGCTGCAGAGGATGTGCCGACGCGCCTTTTATACCTTGCTCATTGTGCAACAGGAATGGCACCGGGCGGCACGCTGTATGCCGGACAGGCAGGAATGCAGCCGGAGCAGGGAGGAATGCTTCCGTATTCTGTCGTGCGCTCCTTATGGGAGGATCAAAAAATTGCATCGGTGGCGGAGTCCGATCGCTTCATGGTGGCAGAGCATATCGGCGCTGGACAGGCTGAATCCTGTGGAATGGACAGCGCGCTTTTGGCAAAAGACGGGGCGTTTTATTTTACCTGTCTTGGCAGAACGGAAAATCTCCTTTCTCAGTGTACAACCCAACGGGTAAATGGAGAAACAATCCCACTCACGCCGGAAAAACGGGAAAAAATCTTGTCTCTTGTATCCTCGCTGACCGGACAGGGAGTGATGGTGGCGGCAGTAGGATTCCGCAGTTCCCATTATAACAGCCTGCGTAGGATTTCTGTTCTTCAATCTAACTTATGTTTTGAAGGATTTATCGCAGTGTCCCAGCGACCGCAGGCAGACACCCTTGCGGATTTGCGTGCTTTCCGCCGTGACGGGGGACGGGTTGTGTTATTTTCAGACGGTTCAAAAGAAGATCGCTGTTTTGCACAGGCACAAGGAATTTTAGGAAAAGATGATATTTATATGACCCGGCAGGAAAGTGCTGCTGCTCGAACGCTTCCTCTCGAACCCGGCAAAATGACTATGGTCAGCATCCCCGGCGGGATTGACGGAATCCGGGAAAGAGTGCGGTATATCCGTATGAGTCAGGATAGTGGGCTTTGCCGCGGATATCTTGGTTGGGGCGTTGAGGATATGTGGACAATGCAGCAGGCGGACATTGCTTTTGCAGCTCCTGTTCCGGGAAAGTACGGTGCGGATATTCCGCCGGTTCTCCGTGTGACTGCCCATGGTATAACAGGCACCGGATCGGGCGGATTCAGACCAATGATGGATATGATTGTGCGCTGCCGGGCTGCGGTGCGGAATATACATAATCTTTTGTCTTATCTGGTTGTTTCCCATATGGCGCGGGTGGTTTTGCTCCTTGTGTGCGCCGCTGCGGGGCTGCCCCTGCTTTCTGCTTCTCAAATAGTATTTTGGGGCATGCTTATGGACTTTTCTGCCGCAGCGGCGGTCGCACTGATTCCTGCCGGCAAATCTGTTTCCTTACTGCATCGGAAAAAGGATGAAACGGCTGCCCCGGAAAATAGTGCGGCGAGTACTTTGCCTGTGCAGCGTGATGGCATTTTAGACGGAGAAGCAACGGGCACTCTGCTGCTGGCGTTATACGGAACGCTGCTTGCAGTACTTGCAGTAGTCTCTCCATATCTTGGGCGCACTTTAATCGGTCTTTTGGGTCCGTCCTGTAATTTAACTCCGGCTGTACAGCAAAGCTGCATGTTTTTGTCCTGTGTCTGCGTGATGCCTTTCGTTGCGGCGGAATTTGGCGGCAGTGGATTGTTTCGCAAAAACGCTGTATACGGACGGTTTATATGGATTCCGTATGCGGTTGCTGTGCTTGGCATTGTCTGGACTTTTGCATCCGGCGGGCTGACCGCCGATTCAGGTGCGGCGGCTTTGGAAACTGCGGCGCCGGGATGGTTGCTGTTTATTTTCGCACTGCTTCCTGTTTTGATTTCCGTAGTGGCGCTTTCTGTGGTGCGCGCATTGCTGAATCGACAAAAAAATCGAAAATGTAAATAATTATCCAATATACGTAAAGGTGTTGTATTATCCGCCATTTTGTTATAAAATATGTGCAGTAACGTTTTTAGCGAATACTGCATTTGAAAAAAACTTATCAGGGAAGGATTATAGTTATGGAAGAACAAAATACATGTACACATGATTGTTCCACCTGCGGCGCAGACTGCGCTTCCAGGGGGGAGACGGAAATTCAAAAGGAACCGCTGAATCCGGCTTCCTCTGTCCGCCACGTAATTGGCGTTGTATCCGGAAAAGGCGGCGTTGGAAAATCCATGGTTACTTCCATGCTTGCAACGGAAATGCGTCGGCGTTCCTGGGGTGTGGCAGTTCTGGATGCCGATATTACCGGTCCGTCTGTGCCAAAGGCGTTTGGTGTGTCCGGCGGAGTGGAAGTCAGCGGGGAAACGATGCTTCCTGCTTATACAAAAACAGGCATACAGCTTATGTCCGTCAATCTGCTGCTGGAGGATGCCAGCAGTCCTGTTGTTTGGCGCGGTCCGGTGATTGCAGGCGCTGTTAAGCAGTTCTGGACAGACGTTATCTGGACAGATGTAGATTATATGTTTGTCGATATGCCTCCGGGAACAGGCGACGTTCCGCTTACCGTTTTTCAGTCGCTTCCGCTGGATGGAATTATCATTGTGACAACGCCGCAGGAGCTGGTTTCCATGATTGTAGAAAAAGCGGTTAATATGGCAAAGCTTATGAATATCCCCATTTTAGGAATGGTTGAAAATATGTCCTATGCGATTTGTCCGGATTGTGGAAAGGAAATTCCCCTGTTCGGAGCAAGCCGCGCAGAAGAAGTTGCAAAAGAATACGGCATACCGTTGCTTGCAAAGATTCCTTTGGATGGAAAGCTGACTGCACTGGTAGACAAAGGCGTGATTGAACTGATGGAAAATGATTATATCACGCCGGCAGCAGATGCTGTAGAAGGTCTGTAAGAAATTTCGCAAATCGCAAAATCAATGGCAGATAAAAACATGATAAAAAATCAAAAACGGCAGGAAAGTGTTTCCTTGGCTTTCCTGCCCAAACCCAAAAAACGTTGGGCAGAAAATGATACCAGTCTGG
>CASTST010000126.1 GCA_949451655.1 uncultured Eubacteriales bacterium
AAATCTCCTTTGGGACCGTGGGAGTATATGGAGACAAGCCCTTTTATGATGAATCGCAGTGGGCTTGTGCGCGGGCCGGGACACGGCTGTATTGTGGACGGTCCGAATGATACTGTATGGGCATTTTATACCTGCTGCATGTGCTATGCAGGGGAATTTGAACGGCGCATCGGGTATGATCCAATCGGATTTGATGAAAACGGTGATATAATAGCGACTACATCTTCTGAAATTCCCCAATGGGTGCCGGGAATGCAGCCGGAACCCTATAAGGGAAATGCAGCCGGACTTGTTCCGGTGACCCAACATAAACGAACCAGTGCTACCTCCAGTGCACCCGGGAGAGATCCCATTTATGCTACAGATGACAACATGCTGTCCTGGTGGCAGCCGGCGTCGGAGGATGAAAATCCTGTTTTGACTGTACAGGGGGCGCTTTCAGATGTACCCCTTGATATTTACAGTGCGAGAATTATCTGGCGGGATGTTGGACTGGATATAAAAAAAGGGGTGTTTGCCGGTGCTTTTGCCTATAAGATAGAGGCGGAAGATGCAGACGGCAATTGGATTTGTGTGTTGGATCGCTCCGAAAGTACGGAGGATCTGATTATAGATTACCGCCCGGTACAGCATATGAAGGCGAAGCGCGTTCGCCTTGTGCTTTGTAAATGGCCGACTGGTATTGCACCCGGTGTGGTAAACTTTACCGTTTTCGGACGCTGGGAAGGAAATCAATCGTAAACAGAGGTGAATAAAGTTGTCTTACACCTTCAAAGGCGGCGTATGGCCGGATGATCATAAATATACGAAAAATGTACCTATTGAAGAAATAACTCCTCCGCAATTTGTTTCTGTGCCTCTGACGCAGCATGTGGGCGTTATGTGCAGACCTGTAGTTAAGACCGGCGATACTGTTCGCATGGGTCAGCTGATTGGAGATGTTCCGGGAGGACTTGGCTGTCCCGTTCATGCCAGTGTGTCCGGAACTGTTGTGAAAATAGAAGAGGTAACGGCGCAGAAGGGCGGCGTTTCCTATAATATTGTAATAGAAAATGACGGAAAGAATACATTTGCAGATACTGTAGTTCCATTCGGAAAGAAGCTTTCCGATGCATCCGCTGACGAAATTATTGCAGCTGTACGTGCAGCTGGTATTGTTGGTATGGGCTCTGCTGCATTTCCCACCTATGCAAAGCTTGCGGCAGCCAGAGGAAAAGCAGATACGTTGATTGTAAACTGTATTGAAAGCGAGCCTTTTCTCTGCGCAGATCATCGGCTTGTTCTGGAAAATCCTGCGGCGATTATTCATGGACTGAAAATCATTATGGTGGCGCTGGGAATTCGGCAGACCTGGATTGCTGTTGCGGGCAGTCGAAAGGACGAAAGGGAAGTGCTTCAGCCCCTTCTTGGCGATAACGGATTGATTCAAATCAAAAAAGTTACCTCCAAATATCCTGCTGGTTCGGAAAAACAGCTTGTATATTCACTTACCAAAAAAGAAATTTCTGCCGGCAGAACGCCTTTGGATGAAGGAATCGTTGTTTTTAATGCGCAAACCTGTGCTGCGGTATATGAAGCGCTGGCAAAAGGAATGCCTCTGATTCGCCGGATTGTTACTGTAGACGGAGATTGCGTGAAAACGCCGAAAAATCTGCTTGTACCTGTGGGAACGTCTTTTGAAGATTTAATTGCCCATTGCGGCGGACTGTCGGCGCAGCCCAAAAAGATTGTGTGCGGCGGTCCCATGATGGGACAGGCACAGTGGGATCCTGCTGCGCCTGTAACAAAAATGACGTCTGCTGTTCTGGTTTTCAGCGATTATTTTGATTATGAATCCAAACTGCCGCCCGTTTGCATCCGCTGCGGACGCTGTGTGCGCGCCTGTCCTATGAAGCTGATGCCGCTTAAAATCGCATCTGCGATCCAACAGGGAAATACAGATGAAGCAGCGGCGTTTGGCGCGTTGGATTGTATCGAATGTGGTACATGTTCGTATATTTGCCCGGGCGGTGTTCCTGTTACGCAGCTTGCAGTGCGCGCGAAACAGGCGGTGCTTGAGCAGCGCAGAAATCATGCGAAACACGAAGGGTAGGGAGTTATTATGAATGAAACGGATCTGAATAAGAAGCAGAATGCGGATGAAGCTGTGTACAGTCTGCCGAAGCTGCTTCATGTATCTCCTGCACCTCATATAAAGAGTCTTGATACCACCCGCGCGCTGATGCTGGATGTAATCATCGCCTTGGCGCCCGCTTTGCTCTGGGGAATTTTTTCCTTTGGCTGGCGCGCGCTGATCGTAGTATTGATCAGTATTGCTTCCTGTGTTCTGTTTGAGGCGGGATTTCAGAAGCTCACCAAACGCACTGTAATGATTACCGATCTCTCAGCAGTGGTGACAGGGCTTATTTTGGGACTTAGTCTTCCGTCACGGGTTTCGTATTGGATACCTGTAGCGGGTGCCTTTTTTGCAATTGTGATCGCGAAGCAGCTTTTTGGCGGAATTGGAAAAAATCTGGTTAATCCAGCGCTTGCTGGCAGAGTATTTCTTGCACTGTGTTGGCCGGAGGAGATGACGCGTTATGCTATGCCGAAAACAGATGTAATTTCCCAGGCTACACCGCTGCTCTCTCTAAAAGAACGAGTTATTCCATCTGATTCTTTGTTTGATTTCATTCTGGGTGATTATGCCGGAGCAATCGGAGAAGTATCAGCGTTGGCGCTTTCTATTGGAGTAATTTATCTATTGATCCGGAAAGTGATTACTTGGCATATTCCGGTGGCATTTGTCGGAACCGCCGCAGCTCTGTTTTTCTTCTTTCCCCGTATTGAAGGGGAAAATGGTAATTTCGCGCTTTTCAGCATTTTTACCGGCAGCCTTTTATTTTGTGCGTTTATTGCGGCAAATGATTTTACAACAACTCCGGTTACCAATACGGGTCGGCTCATTTTTGGCGTGGGCTGCGGACTGATTACTGTTTTTATCCGATATTTTGGCGCATATCCGGAAGGCGCCGCATACGCAGTTCTGATTATGAATTTGTTTGTACCTTTGATTGAGCGGCTTACTGTGCCGGTGCACTTTGGGGTAAAAGCAGACAGGAAGCAGTCTGCCCGCTGAACGGCGCTCCCTTCCAACTGCGAAGAAAGGAAAGGTCACATAGATAGATGAAAGAAAAAGATTTCCGAGAGAACCGGCTGACGGAAGAGGATATCAATTCTCCGGAGTTTGATCCGGAAGAATTTGCACCGGCGCCGGGTCAGAATGTTGCAGCCGGCGTACCGAACATGAAAAATTCTCTTTTTCTGGTAATACTTTGTGCGGCGTGCGCTCTGATTCTTGCTGTTACAAATGTTCTTACTGTTTTTGCAGCAGAAAAAGGAATAAAAGATATGCGCAGAAAAGTGGTTCTGGATTTATTCCCGGATTGCGATCGCGCTGAATTGTATGATACAGTGGAAGGCTGCCCTGTGTATGTTGTGTACTATAAAGGAAAGCTTGCCGGATATGCTGTATATGTCACCGAGGACGGTTATATCGGACCTGTAGAAATGCTTGTTGCAATGGATTCGGATAACAAAGTGTCTCAGGTGAAAATTATTTCTCATAACGAATCCGAGGGGCTTGGAAACAAAATCTGCAAAAATAAATTTCTCTCTCAGTTTGTCGGCATGCCGGATGAAGAAATTGACGTTGATATCATATCTGGCGCTACAGCGTCCAGCCGCGCTGTGGAGAACGGTGTGAAGCGCGTGCTGGATTTGGGATTGGATTTCCTTGCAATTGCTAAGGATTTGGATGTGGAAACCATCTCTGCCGCGGAAATAGAAGACGATGTGCAAAAGGATAATAAGCCGGGTTCCGATACAACATCTGACGATACCACACGTCCTGACGTAACAACCCGACCGGGGGACGATACGGTGTTTGGCGGCGACAATGTTGGCGGTTCTAACTCCAATGCCGGCGGAGGCGATGCTTCTGCAAACGGAGTGGACGGCACTACTGTTTATGAAACAGAAACAGAAAAGCCGGACGAAACCACGGCGGAGGAAACAACGGATGAAATCACCGATGCGCCGGATACGCCTGCTGTAACGGCAGAGCCGCAGCCTCCGGTAACCGCTGCGCCTCCTTCTACTACCGCTCCTGAAGAATCTTCAAAACCGGACGACAGCACAGTGCCTCCGGATACCTCTGCTCCTGAAGAACCGGACTCATCTACTCCTGATTCCGATTCCGGAGAGAGTGGTGGCTGGCCCGGATGGGGCTGATGGGATGGATATAAAAATCTGTAATGCTTATGGGAGCTGTTTATGTTACTAAAAACAAAATTAAAAAGCAGTGATTCACTTGCGCTGTTTCAAACGCTGGCACTGTGCCCGGCGCTTGCAGTGACAACAACGATATTTTGCTCGCTGGCTATCTCGGCTGCGCTTTTGATATCCATTGTTTTATCGGCAGTGTTGGTCTCGGCTTTGCGAAAGATAATTCCTACGAAATTACGGGCTTTTGTTTATTTGCTGTTATCCAGTTTTTCTGTTACAATGGTATATTTAATTATGCGGGCTGTATTTCCATCCGCAGCAACAGCGTTAGGCATTTACCTTCCGGTGTTGGCGATCAGTTGCGTTATCATTCTGCGTCTCGAAATCTTTTCCGCGCTGAATACACCAGGGCTTGCAGCCTTGGATGGTCTGATTACAGGCGCAAAATTTAGTGCGGTTATGCTTGCCTGTGGATTTATACGGGAACTGCTCGGCAGGGGAAGACTGTTTACTTCTCCTTTGGGAGAGGGCTTGAAAATCTTTCCTGCCGCGCCTGTTTCCTTTTTGGCGCAGCCTGCAGGCGCACTACTGCTGATTGCCGCGGCTGCTGCTGCGATTCAGTATATGCAGATGCGCAATAAAGCTAAGGCTGAAAATCCGGAAACTGTATAAAGGGCAAAGCTGAAGAAAGTATGGTAAATTAAATGGAATATATACTCATATTGATTGCTGCAATTCTTACTGACAATTTTGTGTTTACAAAATTTTTAGGAATCGAGCAGGCATTTGTCTCATCAGAAAAACCATTAAATGCCGTTTGGGGCGGGGGACTGGTAACAGGCGTCTCCGTTGTTGCTGGAGGCATAACTTGTTTGCTGTATAGTTTTGTTTTGGAACCGTTGAAAATTTCATTTATGACACTTCCTCTTGGTGTTCTGATTGTTGCTGCAACTGTGTCAGCTCTGGAAGCTGTATCCGCCAAAAACAATGCTTTGGAGGAGGTTCTCCGTTGTCACTTTCCTATGATTACTACGAACGGTGTGATTATGGGGGCGGTTTTTCTGGCGATAGAAAACAATTTGAACATTGGCGCGTCTTTTCTGCTTCTTTTGGGTGCGGGTATTGGATATACTTTGGCTGTCCTTGTGTTTGTGAGTGTGCGGGAACGGTTGCAGCAGTCCAATCCACCTGCCGCATTTGCTGGCATTCCGATTATGATTGTGGCAGCAGCTTTGGCAGTGATGGCTTTCTCAGGATTTGCCGGACTCCGTTTTTAAAGCGGTAATGCATTTATTGTGGGATATGGAGGATCGTCTGAAAGATGCAAATTTCAAAATGAGAGATTTACTTCTTTCAGGCTCGATTTGTACCTTGCGCTCTGCGCAGGGGCGCATTTCGCCGATAGCGAAATCGGCACAAATCCAAAGAAAGGCATAGTCATAAAAATGATCATTGAAATATTTGCCGCTGTGGCTATACTTGCGTTAATCGGGTTTATAGCTGCAGTACTGCAGGAAAAAGCAAAGGCGGATGAGGCGGTGCGTACCGAAGTGCTGCGGGAGAAGATTCTGGAATGCTTGCCTGGGAAAAATTGCGGCGCATGCGGATATGAAAACTGTCCCAGTGCAGCGTTGGCAATTGCAAAGAGAATCGC
>CASTST010000127.1 GCA_949451655.1 uncultured Eubacteriales bacterium
TACCAAACAATCCCTCCGAGTTTTGCTACGCAAAACTCACCTCCCTTTGCTGAGGGGGCTTTTTATTTATGCTTTTTCCTTTCCTAAATACTGTACCGATGCGCCCACCTCATCCAAGCGAACTTTTACTGCTTCTCTGAGGTAGGGCTGCACATCATAATAATCATCCCGGTTGCACCAGATACGCAGCCTGTATTTTGTAAATACTGCATTGCTTTCCAGCATATCTGCTTTCGGAGCGGGATCCCGGAGAACCATGTCGCTGGATCCGGCGGCGTTCAACAGAGCGCTTTTAACTATGTCCGGGTTGGCGTTATAAGCAGCACGGAATTCCAAATCCAGTCGGCGCACTTTTTCAATAGAGTAGTTGGCAACGGTACTGCTGGTAAGAACGCTGTTGGGTATGGTGATCCGCACACCGTCTGACGTAATCAGTGTGGTGTGGAAAATTCCAATTGCGTGAACAGTGCCGCTGCTTGTACCGCAGTCAATATAATCGCCTACGGAGAAAGGGCGGAAGGCAAGTATCATAATTCCGCCGGCGATATTGGAAAGTCCTCCCTGCAGTGCAAGACCTACTGCCACTCCGGCACTTCCCAAAACGGTAATCATAGATGCCATGGGAACGCCCAAGTATGCAGCTACAGTAACAATCAGCACAATTTTCAACGCTATGTTTACAAAGCTGACCAGAAAGCTTTTTACAGACGGGTCGGAATGTTTTGTGCTCTGTGCAGTTTTGATTTTTCTGGTGAGAAATTTTATCAGTTTAAACCCTACAACCAATATGGCAACAGAGATCAAAATTTTCACGCCTGCGCTCAGGGCAAAACTTGTCACAGATTCAATGATTTTTTCCAGCATGGACAGTGCCTCCTTAAAATATCTACTGCTACTTTAGCATACTATCGCCGCGAATACAAGAGGGTATACTATTGATTTTTGGGTCGAATAATGGTAAAATGATGTATCATAGCATACTGAATTGAAAAGGTGTGGTAATATGTATGGAAAATAAAAAGTGGGTAATAGCGCTTTCAGTGGCGGCAGGAGTTCTGGCAGTTTGTCTCATTGTGCTGTCGGTGTTTGTGGCAGTCTCATTTCATAAAAAGGGTGAAGATGCAGGGGATTCCTCCGGTTTGCAGACCATTGACACGGATGAAAAATCTTCAACAGGGGATACCTCCGATGACACGTCTGCTTTTGAACCGAAAGAGAGTACACAAGATAGTACCGCACCGCCGCAGACAACTGCTGAAGAGATATTTCAAGAGGTAAATGAGCAGGTTACTGCGAAAAGGGAAGTGAATCTGCGCAGCAGTATGGATCAGGGTGCAGATGATAATATTGTCCATTGTCTTGCCAATGGAGAAATCGCTGCGCGAACCGGGATCGGGAAAAACGGTTGGTCGCGGGTTGTGTATAATTCGCAGACGCTATATTGTATCAGCAGTTATTTGACGACGGATTTGAATTATGTGCCGCCTGCCGAGGAAACAGATCCGTTTAAAACAAAATTTGCACCTGTAAATGAGAAGGTTACTGCGAAGGAAGTTACCAATCTGCGGGATCGTCCCAGTGTTTTGGAACCGTCGCAGGTGGTGGTGCAATTGAATCACGGAGATGTAGCAGTGCGGACCGGGATTGCCAACGAGGGCTGGTCGCGTGTGGAATACAACGGGCAGATTTTGTATTGTGTCAGCAGTTATCTTGAGATAGTGGAAGAATAAGCAAAAAGAAGGGGATTTCCCCTTCTTTTTGCTTTTGCCTTATATAATTATTGGCAAACTCAAATCGACCTCAAAGCCGCCGTATTCACTATGCTTTATCAGCATTTTTCCGCTGTGTGCAAATATGATTTGTTTGACAATGAGCAGCCCTAAACCGTGGCGCTGTTCGGTTGTTTTTTCATCGCACACCATATAATGCGGCGTGTTGTTCAATTTTTCAATCTGCTCATCTGTTGCACCTATACCGTCATCGGCAACAACGACAGTGCATACAGCGTTTTCAGCTATAACACGAACGAAGATATGACAGCCTTGCTCGTTATGATTCATGCTGTTTTGAATCAGATTACTTATTGCACGCCCCAGTAAGTCTTTGTCAATATTTGCGGTACAGGAAGTGAATTCTTCATCTATTTCCCATTCAATCGTGTACTTTTCATCAATATTCATATTGATGAAATCGACAACTACCTGACGGACAATGGCAATCAGATTTTGCCTTTCAAGGCTTAGCGGCTGCATATTATATTCCAGTTTCGAAGCAAGATTCAAGTCGTTAATCAGGTTTCGCATTCGTTTGCTTTGGCGTACAATAACCGCCGCTTTCCCACGGTTATCTTCCGATAACTGCACATCGCTTTCCAACTGTCCGGCATAGCCCATTACCATTGACAAAGGCGTTCGTATATCGTGGGATACTCCTGCGATCCAATTTGCTCTTGCCGTTTCTCTTTTGCGGAGCTGCCCGCTTTGCGTTTGCAAAATATCTGAGGTTTTGTTAATGTTTGCCGCAAGTTCAGATAAAAGCCCCTTTTCTCTGAGATGGACATCCTCGTTTGTAGACAAAGCCTGTATTCCGCCGAGTATCGGTTTCACGGATTTTAACAGCTTGGAATTGGCAATTACATAGATGATAAAAATTAAGGCTATATTGATTGCCAAAACAGAAAGGACCGTTTTGGGCAGGTTGGCGATGGAATTATAATCCCAACTCGGCCACATATGTTTCCAAAAGCTTTCTTTCGGATAGCCGAGTACCACAAGCCCATTTTCTGCTTCTCCTGTAAATGTAGGGTATCCGTCGATATAGCCGCGGGTCAGGCTCGCTATATCCGAAATGGTGTAGGACATAGGTACGGTTTCGGGAAGATGATCCGTCTGCCATACTACTTTCATTGTCGTGTTGTCAATAAATATCGCCCATACATTTATATTTTGAATCTCAAGCGCCATATCTTCGCTTAAAACATATCCGTTTTCATTTTTGGATAAATCATCGGCAACTTCCTGCGCCGTAATCCAAGGAGAACTGTTCGACGCTTGATTGAATGTATATATCCCCAATAAAGCAAAGTTCAGAATAATGAGAAGCAGCGAGGTGAGGAGCATAATACCGACGAAACGCCGTATGAGTTTCGGGACGCTTTTCATATTACTTGTCCTCCACAACGAGCTTATATCCAAGTCCTTTCATCGTTATCAGCGAAACAGGCTGAGACGGATTCGCTTCAATTTTTTCCCGGATACGGCGGATGTGCGCCATCAGCGAATTTTCATAGCCGAACGGATTATCGCCCCAAGCCGCTTCACACAGAGCGTCAATCGTAACAATTCGCCCTGCGTTCCGATATAAAGCTGCGAGGATATCATGTTCTTTTGCCGTAAGTAAAATATGCTCACCGTTCTTTATGATCTCTGCACGCGCAAAATCAATTTCGCTGTCATGCAGCTTCACAAGGGGATTTTCTGTTTTATAACTCCTGCGAAGGATGGCGTTTACACGGAATAAAAGCTCCTTTGGCAAAAACGGTTTTACCATGTAATCATCTGCGCCAAGTCCGAAGCCACGGAACTTATCGTCATCCTCACCACGGGCAGTTAAAAACAGCACGGGGTAATCCGCTGTTTTTTTCAACCGTTCCATTAAATCAAACCCATTCCCGTCAGGGAGCATTACATCAAGAATCGCAAGTTCGGGTTGATAGGTTTCAGAAACAGTAATAGCTTCACTTACTGTTTTTGCCGTTTTGATATTTTGAAATCCGTCCTCATTCAAGATAGATACGACCAAGCTCAAAAGTTCCTGCTCATCATCAACCAGCAAAATGCGTTTTTGCTTTAAGTAATCATAGTTCATAGGTCTGCCTCTTTTCAGGTCTGTTATTCTATCACGCCTTTGAAAATCTTGTGTACGGATCGTTTCCATTTAACTACAATGCAATAAACTGGAAATTATCGTATTGCCTTTTTCATCCAAACATCTAAAAAGGCAAGCTGTTCGTCTGTATGAAACCAATGCTCTGCATTTTCCATTACTGTTAGATTTGCATTATGATTGCTAATAAACTTGTTTATCGTTTGGCGAGATACAAGGTTATCGTTTCCTGCATATAAAATTTCAGTAGGAACATTCCATGTTATAGGGTTCTCTCTAACAAAGCATAAATATTCCCATGACAGTGTTTCCCCAAAATCTGTAGAAATTTCTCTTTTCTCATGCAAATCTGTTTCTGAAACATTTGCCCAACTCATCATATCCAATATAAGCCTTTCCATATCAAGTACAGGCGAAATAAATAATGCCTTTTCAATATTACAAGCCTGTAATGTGTGCATTGCAAAGTAAGCACCAATACTATTTGCAATCACATAAATATGGTCGTATTTTTTATTTGCGTTGTCATAAGCCATTTGAATTTGATTTTGAACAATCCATGGAAGATAGTCATTGTAGTCTATACCAATCATATCAAAACCTGAACAATTTTTCTTGTACTGTTCAGCTTCCAAATGGCTTCCACCTTTTCCATGAATATATAAAATTACCTTTTTCACAATGTCACCTCTGCAAAAATCCTATTTTATCGCTCTAAATAACTCTCTAAAAACAGGAAAATTACAGTTCCAGGCTATATTGCAGGAGATTATAACGATGACCGTCTTTACCGTCTGTTTTAGCTTCCGAAGAAATGATCGATAAGCCGAATGATTTTGCCAAGCGATTAGAAGCTATGTTTTCATCTCTTGCTGAATAGATAAACTCTTTGACATCAAATTGTTCCCTGCAATATTGAATCAAACCCTGAAGAATTTGTTTGCCAAATCCTTTTCCTACATAATCCCGTCCCAAACATATCCCAGCTTCCTGATAAATGTAAGGTTCGATTTTCTCTACGCCGGCAAACCCAATCGCTTTACCGCTCGATTTTTCGTAAACCAAATAGGTGTCATGTTCTTTCTGAAACGCAATCGTTTTCGTGATTCTTATTTTTGCGGCTTCCTCGCTGGTGGTAATATTCCAGTCCATATATTTTGCGCTTTCCGGCTGCGACCAGACATTGCGGTACATATCTGCCCAGTCCGAAAACTTTGCTTTATCTAAAATAAGACTCTCTGTTTCGATCATTTGCAAGCACCTCCGCGTTTTTGAAATCCTCAGTCTTGTACAGCGTTGTCAAAGCGTGTTCATTGATATTGATAGGGATATATCTTTTTCGTGCCTGACAGCCAACCAAATTGCATAACTTATTGTTCATTCAGAATGTGCTGCACAGCGTTCCATTCAATGACCGGCAGGTTTTTCTGAAGCGAATCGGAGGTTTTTCGCTGTTTGTTGGCAATTTTTATGCTGTTGAATATGAAACTGCCAATTGCCAATATCAGACAAATTCCTGCCGCAGCGAGGGCGATGGTTAAGCGGTTTTCCATTTCGATACAGAAGTAACATCCTATGCCTAAGATGACGCCGAGAATCAGGCAGACGATTGGCGTGCTGTAACGCTCTTTCTTGAGACCGCTGACTGCCCAGGATTGGGGCTTATGGCAGTGTGGGCATTCGTCCCTGAAAGCTTTGGAATAGATTTGTTTTTCGGTGGCGTCTGTGTATGCGCTTTTTATTGCTTTTACGAGATTGGTATGTGCCATATCCTCTAATTTCTGTTGCTTTTTGTCGTCCAGCTTTTTAAAATTGCTGTTCATTTCAGCCTGCGTTCCGGAAATTGCCGCCTGTAACGGTCCACTGTCCTTCAGACACTGTTCGCAGCGAAAAGAATAGGGCACTTCAATCGTTTCTGTTTTTGTGTGTTTATAATAGGTACTCATTTTCTGTTCCTCCTTAGTATGTTTCCTATTATACCATAAAAGCAAACGCGAAGCGTTTGTCAGCGGCAAAGCCGCCGAATA
>CASTST010000128.1 GCA_949451655.1 uncultured Eubacteriales bacterium
ACGCAGTATTCGCTTTTAGCCGTCAATAAAAACAGTGCAATGCCGCATGGCATTGGTATAAGCTGTTTTTATTATACCATAAAAATGTGTCATTTTCTAATATGCGCTGAAATGTAAAGTAAATGTAAGGAAACGAGAAGGTTAGCACAAGGTTGGGAAGTTACAATATGCTTGCAATGATACGAAAGGAGCAAAACACAATGAATATCATTGAAACGAATAGTTTAACAAAATCGTATGCTGATTTTACTGCGGTTTCAGGTATCAATCTGCATATCCCGAAAGGCGCTGTCTATGGTTTCCTCGGTCCGAACGGGGCAGGGAAATCCACTACAATGAAAATGTTTTTGGGGCTTACCAAACCCACCGGCGGCTCGTTTACGATTGATGGGAAGACATACTCCGAAAACAGAGTGCAGATTCTAAAAGAAATCGGTTCGTTTATTGAAGCCCCCGCTTTCTACGGGAATTTAAGCGGTGAAGAAAATCTCGAAATTATCCGCAAAATATTGGGGCTGCCCAAATCCTCCGTAGCGGAAGCACTTGAAATCGTGGGGTTGACGCAGTGGGGGAAGCGCCTTGCAAAAAAATATTCCCTTGGAATGAAACAGAGATTAGGTTTAGCCGGCGCCTTAATCGGAAAGCCGCCGATCCTCATTTTAGACGAGCCGACAAACGGACTTGATCCTGTGGGTATCCACGAAATCCGAACGCTGATCCGTTCTTTACCGGAAAAGTTTGATTGTACCGTTTTGGTATCGTCGCATTTGCTGTCCGAAATAGAACTGATGGCGGATACCATCGGTATTTTGAATCACGGTCATCTGCTGTTTGAAGGAACACTTGAGCAGCTTAAATCCAGTGCAGCTTCACAGGGCTACCCTACGGATAATCTGGAGGATACATTTCTCGCCTTGATTGACGCTGACAACAGGCAAAGAGGTGCCCAGCGATGAGCGTTTTTTTGGAATGTAAAAAGGTAAAGCGAACAGGCTTCTTACCGGCATTCTTCGGCGGCGGTATTTTAGCGGCGGCTGTTCCTGTTATCAACATGGCTGTCCGTTCGGAAATGTATCTGAACCAGCCGGGCAGTCCGATACAAATTTTGCTTGGTGCAAATTGGCAGATGATGACAATGCTGAATGTGCTGCTTGTAGTAGCCGGAACCTGCCTTTTATATCATACGGAATATGCCGACAACGCTATGCAGAAAATGAAGTCCCTGCCCATACGGGAAAGCTCTATTTTCTTTAGCAAGGCAGTTTTGACGGTTTTTATGAGCCTTTTTGTGCTTGTCATCCAGGCGGGAGCAGTTGCATTCTGTTCCTATCATTGGTTTGAAATCGGAAGCGGCTTTTTTGGCGAACTGTGCAAATGCTTTGGGTATTCGTTCTTGTTGATGCTACCCTGTATTATCCTGTCGCTTCTTATTTCGGAAGCCTGTAAGAATATGTGGGTATCCCTTGGAATCGGCGTAGTATGCGTGTTTACCGCAACGATACTGCCAGAGGCGAACTTTGCCCTTTCCCTTTTTCCCTTTGCCATGCCCTTTCAAATATTTGCGAGTGCAGATATCACGCAGCAGGCGCACTATATCTGCGGAGCAATCGCAGAGCTTGCTGTTTGTGGATTGGCGCAGCTTATATTCATAAAGATAAGGAGGTCGTTCGAATGAGCTTTTTAACACTTGTCGGCGTAGAATTCAAAAAGATTAAACGCTCGAATATCTTAATGATTCTCCTCGTTGCGTCAGTTATCTTATGGGTACCATCTATCCTGAATGCCAAAATAAATTTTGGTATGCAGGCAGAGGGAATTTCGCCGGAAAACAATTTCTTTATTCAAGGTTTTATGGGAATGGCATGGTTTATGTTCCCTGCAAGTATGGTAGTTGGGACAGTTCTTTTAAGCCAAACAGAACGGGCAAATAAAGGCATTTTGAAAATGCTTTCCCTGCCGATTGGCACAGCGAAACTCTGTATAGCCAAGTTTGCCATTTTGCTAACACTGGCGGCATCACAAATCTTTATGATGACAGGTGTGTACTATATCAGCGCCGCCATCAGTTCGGGGACACAGGATTATAATTTTATCCTACCGCCGTTGTTTGTTCTAAAAGAAATCAGTTTGATATTTCTGTCCGCAATACCGATGATTGCATTTTTCTGGATGCTGTCGGTTTGTATTCAAACGCCGATTTTTTCAATCGGTATTGGCTTAGCTTCGATCGTGCCATCGGTGCTAATAATCAATACAAAAGCGTGGTTTGCTTATCCAATGTCGTATCCGTTCTTTGTGATAACGGCAGAATACGGAAAACTTGCAACAAATCTTGATACGGCGCAGGTCGAACTCATACCGTGGATACCTGTTGCCGCCCTCATTACAATCTTATGTTTAGGCATTTCCTGCCTTCGTTTCGGGCAGGCTGAAAGGAAATAACTATTATGAAAAACAAAATTTTAACCGCTGTCAGCACTATTATGCTTTTTGTCCCGTGGACAATTCTCCCGCTTAGAGCTTTTGACTGGGCTTTAGAATCGCCTGTCGCTGAAATTATGATTGCTTGTTATGCTGCGTTTATGATTTTCAGCGGAGTGTTCACCATTATCTCATATGTAAAGGCAAAGGCGCAAAGCAATTTGATGAAAGTCTGCTTGGTTGTAAACAGCCTTTATGCTGTTGCCGGTGTCGTATTCCTGGGAATGATGATCAACACGCACTTTATGTGAGGTAGGCGTTATGGTAAAAAGTTCATTTTTGGCGGAATTGCTTTTTTCTTACAGGTATCCACACCTCATACTGCGCATTTTGGGGATCTGGATTTAGGTAGACCTCAATATCCGGTGCATTATCGTACTCATATCCAGAAGTAGGCAGCCATTCTGTAATAATACGTTGTTCCAGTTTTTGAATAGAGTGGTTTGTACCTGATCCGGTAAAAATCGCCCAAGTGGATGCAGGCACGATGTATTCCTCAAATTCACTGCAATTCTTTGTGCTGGACACGGCAATGAAATATTTCCACTGTTCATTATCGTTACATGCACTTACGCCCAATAAACCCATTGGCGGGACATCCATCATACCGGCCAATTTCTGAATCGTTCCGTTCATAGCCGCGTCTTGCCACATTTTAGGAACGACCATAAAGTTTTGCTCAACCTCTTTGTGCAGCGGAGCAGATATACCAATAATCCGAAAAGCGTTTTTGGTTTCAATTCGATAATTCATTTCTTCAGCTCCTTTAACTGCAATCGTAAATGTAATGGGAGGAAATGATTTTACAGATACTCCATCATTTTTTACTGCTGATGGTGCTATGCCGTGGATGCTTTGGAAAGCTCTATTGAATGCAGTTGGTGAATTGTAGCCATATTTTTCAGCAATATCGATGATTTTTTCATTTTTGCTTTGTAAATCCACAGCCGCTAATGACATCTTTCTTCTTCGGATATATTCCGCCAGAGTAATACCAGCCATATAGGTGAACATCCTTTGATAGTGATAGGCGGAACAACAAGCAATCTGCCCAAGCCGTTCATAATCAATCTCACTTGTTAAATGCTCTTCAATATAAATTATACTCTGATTCAGCCTTTCAACCCATTCCATAGAGATACCTCCGTCACCAACATTATTTATTTTTACCCATTATAAGGTATTTGAAAAAAATCTTCCTCTCAATATTTGCACAAAAAAGAGAGATTGGGATACTGCGTTTGTTTTCTTTATCAATAGCACATTCCTCCGCCAGGATCGCTACGCATCGCTATGCATCGCTATGCTTGGGCATGACGCCTCACGCAGGTTACACAGCAAATTCCTTCACAGAGGAGATTGGGGATTGTTAAGCGATTGTTTTGAATCATTTGTAAATCGGCAGAACCTACAGACAACCCCTCCGACGCGGCTGCGCCGCGCCACCTCCCCTTGCACAGGGGAGGCTAAAATGAGGTGGTGCTCCCTCCGGCGCGTCCGCGCCGCGCCACCTCCCCTTGTACAGGGGGGACAAAAATGAGGTGAGATCCTCTCCGCCAGGATCGCCGCACACGTTTCGCTTGGGCATGATACCTCCTTTTGCCGGGAGGAGGCAGTTGAAGATAGTGCTAACTGCAAAAATGAATATAGAAATGTACACATAAAAGGCTCTCTTTTCTATAGAGAGCCTTTTTAAATGTCTGATGTTGTAATTATTCCGAATCCTTTGCACGGATTTCAACCCGACGGATTTTTCCGCTGATGGTTTTGGGAAGCTCATCCACAAACTCCACAATTCGCGGATACTTATACGGAGCAGTGTGCTCTTTTACGTAATTCTGAATTTCCTTTTTCAGTGCGTCATCGCCTTCTTTGCCTTTTACCAAAACTATGGTAGCTTTGACGATTTGACCGCGTACCGGATCCGGTACCGGTGTAATTGCGCATTCCAGCACATAAGGCAGTTCCATGATTACGCTTTCAATTTCAAAAGGTCCGATCCGGTATCCGGAAGATTTGATTACATCATCTGTACGTCCCACATACCAGATATATCCTTCTTCATCCATCCACGCAGTGTCGCCGGTGTGATAATATCCATCGTGCCATGCCTCTTTTGTATTTTCCGCGTTGCGGTAGTATTCCAGGAACAGTCCGGGGGGCGTTGTTTCTTTTGTATTGATGCAGATTTCACCGGTTTCTCCAGCGGGGCAGCGAGTGCCGTCGGGACGGAGAATTTCAAGCTGATACATGGGAGAGGGCTTGCCCATGGAACCGGGACGGGGTGTGCTGCCTACCAGATTGCCGATGGAAAGGGTGGTTTCTGTCTGTCCGAACCCTTCCATGATTGTCAGTCCGGTTGCAGATTTAAATTGATAGAATACCTCGGGGTTCAGTGCTTCTCCGGCAGTAGTTACATAAGACAGGGAGGACAGGTCATATTTCTTTAAATCCTCTTTGATAAAGAACCGGAACATGGTAGGCGGTGCGCAGAAGGTTGTGATATTGTACTGCTTAAACAAAGGCAAAATATCGTGGGCGTCAAACTTATCAAAATCATAGGTGAAAATTGCGCCTTCACACAGCCACTGACCGTATAGCTTGCCCCACAGGGCTTTGCCCCAGCCGGTGTCGGAGATTGTAAAGTGAATGCCTTCCGGGTCTATATTGTGCCAGTACCGGGCGGTGATATAGTGACCGATAGCATAGAGAAAACTGTGGGCTGCGATTTTGGGATATCCTGTCGTACCGGACGTGAAGAACATAATCATAGGTTTGCTTCCGCATGCGTCAGGCACACGCTCGAAGGTGTCGGATGCATTTTGGATTCCCTCATCGAAATTCAGCCATCCATCGGCAGTGCCGTTTGCCATGATGAGTTTAACCGATTCTTTGCTTTCCTTTGCTGCGGTTTGTGCATGTATGTGGGTGTCCCCATCTCCGGTGCAGACTATGGCACTTACGCCGGCAGCATCATAGCGGTACACAAAATCATGTTCAACCAGCATATGGGTTGCAGGGATTGCCACAGCGCCCAGCTTGTGCAGCCCGAGAATCGCTGCCCAGAACTGCCAATGGCGTTTCAGCACCAGCATAACACGGTCTCCCTGCTGGATTCCTACAGAACGGAAATAGTTTGCCGCCTGGTTGGATAAACGTCCCATGTCGCCAAAGGTAAATTTGCGTTCGTTCTTCAGATGATCCAAATGGACCATAGCAACCTTATCCGGGCATTTCTTTGCAAGAGCGTCTATCGTATCGTATGCGAAATTGTATTTTTCCAGATTGGAAAAGCGAATATCCTGAAGCAGTCCGTTTTCGTCTTCTGTACACTGGATAAAGGGCGCGATTACAGGGTTTTCCGGCAGCTTATGCAGCGGCGCCGTTTCAAATTTTGCCGGAGCGGTT
>CASTST010000129.1 GCA_949451655.1 uncultured Eubacteriales bacterium
CCACCCGATACATGAAAGCCCCCTTTGCACAAGGGGGCTTTTCATTCTATGTTTTGCCTGATAAAATCTTTCATAAGCACAAAAAGCAGGTCTTACAATAGTAAGACCTGCTTTTGCATTTATATACAATTCAATAAAACAGCGCGCAATTTTTTATGAGATATTCTGCCTTTTCCCGGAACACATCCTCGGGGATTCTGAATTTTTCCGCAAGACAATGCAAACAGAGAAAATCTTCCTGTGTTCTGGATACAAATTTCCGATACATACCCCGATCCAAAACATCAGTTATTTTTCCGCACTGCCTGCAGGGAAACTTATCTGTCATCTTCGTACAATCTCAGCTTTGTATACCTTGCAGGTCATTGCAGGAAGTCTGGGTGTGAAGAAGTCAAATTTGGTAAAGGTCTCCCCGGTAAAGATATCTGTCAGCTTCAGACCGATTCCCTTTCCGGACGGGATTCCAAAATCATCAAAATAAGCCAAAACCTCCAAATCCTGATCATCCCAGTAATTCAGAAGCGCAAGAACCAGTTCGCCGTTATCCATCATTTTCACACAGGACAGACGTGCGTGGGTTGCATGATAGCGCTGGCGCTCATCACAATACGGCGGGCGGCACTCCGGATCCTGATTGATGCGGATCAACTCTTTGTTGGTAAGCAGATCGCGGTAGTACTCATCCAGATTTCTGATGTCGGCGCCGATCATCAGCGGCGCACCCCACAGGCACCACAGCACAAAATGCATCTTATATGCTTCCTTGGTGCATCCGCCCGGACGGGCTACATTTCCGTTTCCGCCAAGACCTACAACCAGCATATCAATATCATTGAAACAGCCGGGAGCACTGGTATGAAATTTATCATATTGGCTTGTGAAAATACTCCGGAAGGATTCGCTGCTGTCGCAGATATCCCCCGTGGAGCGGTACAAATGTGCGCCTGCGCTCCGCATCCAGCTATGCGGATCATTTTCCCCAACGATACAGCCGGAAAGCATGATCGGTCTGCCGGTAGCCCGCAGCGCCATGGACATTGTCACATACGCATTTTTCGGATCGGACGAACCCGCAAAATGACATTTGTCATATTTCAGATAATCAGCGCCCCAAGATGCGAAAAGTTCAGCATCTTCGTATTCATGTCCGTAAGATCCCGGATATCCGGCACAGGTACGTACCCCTGCGGCAGAATATATACCGAATTTCAATCCTTTTGCGTGTATGTAATCTGCAACATACTTCATGCCTCGCGGGAATTTTTCCGGATCTGCTACAAGCTCCCCGTTCTCACCCCGCTCGAGCAGCTGCCATCCATCATCAATCACTACATATTCATAACCTGCGTCTTTGTAACCCTTTTCTACCATCGCATCAGCAATTTCCGTTACAATCGTTTCACTGATGTTGGTTCCGAAGGTGTTCCAGGAATTCCACCCCATAGGCGGCGTCTGACCTAACATATGTGTTCTCCTTGCATGTAAAAGTTACTTAGCCTATTATACTATGCCCTGCCAAAAAATCAATATAAAATAGAAAACTTATACGATTTCATCCAAATTTTCTGCTTTTTCCAACCATAAAGACATTGCAGCATCACTTGGCATGCGCCAGTCTCCTCTCGGGGAAAGACAAATACTGCCAATTTTTACGCCGTCCGGCAGGCAGCTTCTTTTATATTGCTGTGTAAAAAATCTTCTGTAGAAAGTTTTAAGCCATTTTTGCACCGTTTTTTCATCGTACCTCTGTCCAAACGCTTTTCTTGCCAAATAGTAGATTTTTCCCGGCTCAAACCCATACCGTACGCAATAGTACAAAAAGAAATCGTGCAATTCATAAGGACCAACGATATCCTCTGTCTGCTGGGCAATTTCTCCGTTCTCATCAGGCGGCAGCAATTCCGGACTAATTGGCGTATCCAAAATATCCAGAAGAATTTCCGAACAGCCGTCAAAAATATTATCATCTGCCATTGAATCAATCATCCACCGCATCAGAGTTTTCGGAACGCCCGCATTCACACCGTACATACTCATATGATCCGCATTATATGTGCACCATCCAAGCGCCAACTCGCTGAGATCTCCTGTGCCCACTACAAGCCCACCAATTTTGCATGCGTAATCCATCAGAACCTGCGTCCGTTCCCGCGCCTGTATATTTTCAAAAGTTACATCCAGTTGATCTATAGGATGACCGATATCCTTACAATGCTGTATACACGCTTCCCGAATCGGTATTTCCAAAGCAGTTACACCGAGCTGCTGCATCAAGCGGCACGCATTATCATGGGTGCGGCTGGTGGTACCAAAACAAGGCATTGTAATCGCATGCACCTCTGTCGGTTCTTTTCCCATTCGTTTTACTGCTTCACAGGTCACCAGAAGCGCCAATGTAGAATCCAGTCCGCCGGATACACCGATTACCGGACGCGCCCCCACAGTTTCCAGCCGTCTTTGCAGTCCCGCCACCTGCATTTCAAAAATACTGCGGCAGCGGTGTGTACGATCCGCCGTATTGGCAGGAACGAACGGATGTGGATCCACTGGGTACAACACACCATCACTGTCCGCACGCTGCAGCAAATGAACAATTCTGCATTTTGTTGTGCTGCCATACAGTGCGCATGCATCCCCAAACGTTTTCTGACGCATTCGGTCGCTGTTCAGTCTGCCTATATCAATATCCGCAGTAAGTACATGTGCCGGGGCAATGATTTCTTTTGTATCAGAAAGGATTTTACCGTTTTCACAAAGAATCGTATCTCCGGAGAAAATCACATCCGTGGTAGACTCACCGGCTCCGGCAGAAACAAACACATATGCACCCAGCAATCGGGCACTTTGACTCCGCACAAGCTCCCGGCGATATTCCCGCTTCTGGATCGTTTCGTTGCTTGCAGACAGGTTAAACAAAAGCTGTGCGCCGCCAAGAGCGTGAAATGTACTGGGCGGCAGGGGTGCCCATAAATCCTCGCAGATTTCAATGCCAAAGGTTGTGCCGCATGCCAACCGGAAGATCAAATCCGCGCCTATGGGGATCGCGTAATTCTGCTCAGATGCGAGACCGATATCCCATGCATAAACTGTATCCATAGCCAAATTGGAAGCGGCAGTAAACCAACGTTTTTCGTAAAACTCCTGATAGTTGGAAAGGAATGTTTTTACAGAAATACCAGCAATTTTACCGCCCGCCAGAATCACAGCGCAATTGTAAAGCTGCCCCGCAACAGGCACAGGCGCACCGACTATCAATATGAAATTTTCTCCCAGCGTGCGTTGGACCAGTTGATCCAGCGCCTGCACAGCACTGACTTGCAGCGCTTTTTGAAAAAACAGATCTGCACAAGTATATCCGGTTACAGATAACTCCGGAAATACAATGATCTGTGCGCCCGCAGCCAGCGCCTCGTCTGTTTGTTTTAAAATTTCCTGCACATTTGCTTTTACATCTCCGACCCTTACCTTTGGAACAGCCGCAGCCACTCTGATATAATCAAACATTTTTCCGTCCCCGCCTTTCTACTTTTATAAAACAACTCCTACAGAATGCAACATGGCTGCCGCTATTCCAAAATATATCAGCAAACTGAAAATATCCACAATCGTTGTGATGAACGGGCTTGCCATCACCGCAGGATCCAGTCCCAGCCGCTTGGCGAGAATCGGCAGCATACTGCCTACGATTTTCGCAATCACCACTGTACATGCGATTGTAGCGCAAACCACAAGGCTGATCAGCAGCGATTCTCCAAGTCCGAACCGATCTCTGCTCACATCGTTGAACAGATACATTTTTATAAAATTGACAATTCCCAAAGTAACCGCACACAAAAGAGAAACCCGCAGTTCCTTCCATAAAACCCGCAGGGTGTCACGCATGCGGATATCGCCCAGCGAGAGTCCGCGTATCACTGTAACAGACGCCTGGGAGCCTGCGTTTCCGCCTGTATCCATAAGCTGGGGCACAAACGCCATTAAAATCGGCAGAGAATTCAATGCGTTTTCAAAATGGGTCAGTACCTTGCTGGTAAAGGTAGCGGAAACCATCAACAGCATCAACCACGGGATTCTATTTTTAAAGGTTTCCAATACTCCAATACGGAAATACGGCTTGTCGGAAGGGGTAATTGCCGCCATAATTTCCATATCTTCCGTATCCTCTTCCTGCAAAACGTCCACTGCGTCGTCAATGGTGACAATTCCGATGAGCCGCCCTTCCATGTCCGTGACAGGCATAGCGAGAAAGTCATATTTTGTGATCGCCTTCATAACGTCTTCTTTATCATCATCGGTATATACATATACAGGATTTTTCTCCATAATATCGCCGATGCGCGCGTCGCTTCCAGCCATAATCATATCCTTGACTGTTACAACGCCAATCATAATCCGCTTTCCGTCCGTTACATAACAGGTATATACCGTTTCCTTTTCCAGCCCTGTTTTCCGAATAGAATCAAACGCCTGGGCACATGTCATATCCGCCTTAAGATTGACAAATTCCGTTGTCATTATTGTACCGGCAGAATCCTCTTTATATTGCAGGAGTTGATTGATCTTTTCCCGCTTCTGCGCTGTGGTATGACGCAGAATCCGCTTGACCACATTTGCCGGCATTTCTTCAATGATATCCACCGTATCATCCATAAACAGATCGTCAAACACTTCAAAAAGTTCCTGATCTGTAAACGCTTCGATCAGTGCCTTTTGCAGCTCCCTGTCCATTTCAACGAAAACGTCCGTTGCAAAATCTTTTTGCAGAATCCGGAACATCAGCGGAATTTCCTCTTTTGGAAACTGTTCAAAAAGTAGCGCGATATCGGCGGCCTCTTTTGAACACAAAAAATCCCGCAGAAGTGCATATTTCTTTTCATCCAGTAAACGTCTGACTTCAAGGATCATACCGGCACCTCCCTTTTCTCTTTAATGCGATATTCAGCCTATGTATGCTTTCTCTGCTGCCCCTCGTATATCCTCCAGTGCAGCCTGCATGGATGGTGCACCGAACGCGCCGCTTCCGGCTACAAACAAATTTGCACCCGCTGCAGCGCATACAGCCGCTGTATCCGGTTTGATTCCGCCATCTACAGCAATGGTAATAGGCTCTTTTCCAATATATTCTTTAATCTTACGGATTTTATCCGTCATATCCATGAAAGCCTGTCCGCTGAATCCAGGTTCCACTGTCATTACAAGAATCAAGTCCACCAATTCAAGGAAAGGCAGCACTTCCTCAGCCGGCACTGCCGGTTTCAGCGCAATCCCCGCCATCATACCATAGGAACGGATGTCCGTAAGCATAACGCGGATTTTTTCTTCATCTGCAATATCGTTATGAATGGTAACAATGTCCGCGCCATATTCCGCCAAACGCTCAAAATATTTTTCCGGACATACCGTCATCATATGTGCGTCAATCGGAAGATTGGTAAGGCTGCGGATTGACTTCATAACATCAAAGCCTATGCTGATGTTGGGAACGTACACACCATCCATAATATCAAAATGCAGAACGTCTGCACCGGCTTTTTCCGCGCGTCTGGCTTCCGACCCGATCTCTGCAAGATTAGAAGCAAAAAGGCTTGGCGCTGTTAAAATTTTCATAGAGAAAGTTCCTTCCGTTTGTCCAAAATTTTATTTTTATAAGCTTAGAAACAAATATCGCTTGTCATAGATTCTGCATGCGGGCATTTCTGAAAAAAGACTCAGAATTCGGACCCGGCGCATGTACCACTGCGGTATCACAGTATGCGCCGTCTCCATATGATACTAATGACAGCGAATGCTGTCGCAAACAGGATCCACGGCATTGTACGGCGCCGGACGTAAAAAAATCAGGATGTGGGAATACCGCCGTATACT
>CASTST010000130.1 GCA_949451655.1 uncultured Eubacteriales bacterium
CGCATTTTGCAGCTTTTAATGGAGAATGGTGTCAGCATTGTATCCCGAGATACAATTATGCGCCGGCTGTGGGAGAGCGATTCTTTTATAGACGACAATACGCTTACCGTCAATATGACCCGCCTGCGCCGTAAACTGTCCGACGCGGGACTTTCGGATTTTATAGTAACCCGGAAAAACGCGGGATATATGATTCCGTGAAGCACAAACAAAATAAAAAGGCTCCCTTGTGCTGGAGCTGCATAGGGGATCCTAGGGTGCTCCCGCGGAGCATGAACAAAATAAAAAAGGCTCCCATGTGAGGATCCACTACGTGGCTCCATAGGGAGCTCCCGCGAAGCGGGTGAGGGATTGTCCTACTGTCATTTTAGATAATCAATAAATTGGCGATATTGCAAACAATCCCTCCGGCACGGCTACCCCCCTTTGCACAAGGGGGGCTATGAGGTTAGGTGGGAGCTTCCGCACATTGGGGCTGATGTAGGAAGTGAAGCCTTACGACGTGCCACCACTCTTTATACAGGGAAGGTTTAGCCCTCCAGTAAAGGGAGCTCCCGCGGAGCATGAACAAATAAAAAAGGCTCCCATGTGCAAAGGAGGCTCCTGCATAGCGCAAATAAAATAAAAAGGCTCCCTTGTGTAAAGGGAGCTGGCTCCGCGAAGCGGAGACTGAGGGATTGTTATTCTATCATTTTGCAGGAACAAAAAATCGGCAGCATGTTTACACAATCCCTCCGACACGGCAAGCCGCTCCACCTCCCTTTGCACAAGGGAGGCTTGTGAAGTTGAAGTTTGGTCTTGCGCCGCGCCACCTCCCTTTGCCGGGGAGGCTTGGAATTGGTGTAGATTATAGCGCGCCACCTTCCATGTGCGGTTTTGGTTTGATGAAAGGATATAGCATGCCGCCGTCCTTTCCGGGGGAGCTTTTGCAGTGTACTAAAAAATAAAGGAGAACAATATGTTTTTGCAGTATTTGCGGGATCACAGAAAACTGCTGTTCCTGCTTGTCTTACTGGTAATTATTTTTACAGTGGTATTTGCCCTGTATCAGATTCCTGCTATTCCGGCACTTTATGCAGGTCTATTGTTCTGTGTGGCGGCGGTGCCTTTTGCTGTGCGGGATTTTCTGCGGTACCGCCGTAGGCATCACCAGCTAACACAGCTTTGCTCCTGTGATTTGGTTTTGCCGGAAGAACTTCCGGTTTCAAAAGCTGCATGGGAACAGGATTATCAGACGCTGGTGCTCCGGTTGTGCAGGGACAGGGAGAATTTGCAGGAAGAAATCCGACAAATTCAGCAGGAAACAGAAAATTTTTATACACTGTGGCTGCACCAGATTAAAACGCCTATCGCCGCAATGAGTCTTATGCTGCAGCAAAGTGGCGAACCGGATACCGCAGCTCTGCAGCAGGAACTGTTTAAAATTGAACAGTATGCCGGGCTGACCTTGGAATATCAGCGCATCGGCTCCATTGCAGCCGATCTGCATGCACATCCGTGCAGCCTTACAGATGTGGTACGTCAGGCGGTGAAAAAGTATGCTCCGGTGTTTATCTATAAAAAGCTTCGGGTGGTAACAGAAGACCTGGACAGAACGGTTGTCAGCGATGAAAAATGGCTTGTATTTATTATTGAGCAGCTATTGTCCAACGCGCTGAAATATACCCCGTCCGGCGAAATTGTGATCCGAAGTGAATATACGGACGGCGCGGGCGCGGTGCTTCATATTCAGGATACAGGCATCGGCATTTTAAAAGAAGATCTTCCCCGGGTGTTTGAACGGGGTTTTACAGGACGCAACGGCAGGATTGACAAAAAAGCTACCGGACTTGGGCTGTATCTATGTGATACCGTGTCCCGGAAGCTGTGTCATAAATTGACGATTGCTTCAACGCCGGGACAGGGTACGTGTGTTTCCATACATTTCGGCAAACAGGATGTACAGGTGGAGTGATCGGCTTACAAAAGTGTAAGGCTGGGGCGAAATTTGTAAGGTAAGTCTATGGCAGCGGTGGAATTTTTTCAGTAAAATAGGTACAGAATCAATGGAAAGGATGATATTGATATGCCGCTGTTAGAAGTGAAAAATTTGAAAAAAGTTTATACAACCCGTTTTGGAGGCGCACAGGTGCAGGCGCTGAGTGCAGTCAATTTTTCTGTGGAGCGGGGCGAATATGTAGCAATCATGGGTGAGTCCGGATCCGGTAAAACCACATTGCTGAATATTATTGCATCTCTGGATAAGCCGACTGCGGGAAAGGTTCTGCTGGCAGGGGAAGATGTAACCTCCATTGCGGAAAAGCAGTTGTCTGTGTTCCGGCGGAAAAAGCTGGGCTTTGTATTCCAGGATTTTAATTTGCTGGATACCTTCTGTATCCGGGACAATATTTTCCTCCCTCTGGTGCTGTCGGGAGAAAACCATAAAAAGATGGAAGAAAAACTGACTCCCATTGCAAAGAAGTTGCGGATTGAAGAAATTTTAGATAAATATCCCTATGAGGTATCCGGCGGTCAAAAGCAGCGGTGCGCAGTGGCGCGTGCGCTGATTACCGGCCCGGAGCTGATTTTGGCGGATGAGCCTACCGGCGCGCTGGATTCCCGGGCATCTGACAATCTGCTGGATATGTTTTCCCGGATCAATGGAGAGGGACAAACGATTCTTATGGTTACCCACAGCGTTAAGGCTGCAAGTCATGCTTCCCGGGTGCTGTTTATCCGGGACGGGGAGGTATATACCCAGCTGTACCGGGGCGAGAGAACCAGAGAAGCCTTTTATGCGGACATTGCTTCCTCCCTGACCCTGCTGTCCGTAGGGGGTGAGGAGCATGCGTAAAGGCTTTCTTCCCCGTTTGGCTGCCACAGGACTGAGCAGCAATCGACAGACATATCTGCCGTATTTTCTCACCTGCACCGGAACGGTGCTGATGTTTTACAACATGTGTGCGCTGACATACCACACTTCCGTGATGAAAAATGTTTCTATCAGTTCGCTCATGTCCATTGGAATGTGGGTTACCGCCATATTTGCTGTGATTTTTTTGTTTTATACCAACAGCTTTGTGATCAAACGGCGCAAAAAGGAATTTGGTATCTACAATATTTTGGGCTTGGAAAAGAAGCATATCGGAATTACCATGCTTTTTGAAAGCCTGTATGTGTATTTGGGCAGTATGGTTTTCGGTATAGGGCTTGGCATTTTGTTCAATAAGCTGATAACGTTGCTTTTGTATCGGATGCTGCGGTTTGACCCCAATTTCCGTTTTGAAATCAGCACCCGGGCAATTTTGTACTGTGCGGTGCTCTTTGCGGGAATTGCGCTGCTGAATCTGCTGTATAATCTGCTGCAGGTGCGGCTATCCAATCCCATTCAGCTTTTACATGGCTCCAGCGCCGGAGAAAAGGAACCGAAAGCAAAGTGGATCACCGCCTTGTTGGGTGCTATAACCCTCGGCGCCGGTTACTGGCTCGCGATTACCATTCAGGATCCGGTAGAGACACTTTTGATGTTCTTTGTGGCAGTGATTCTGGTGATTATCGGTACGTATCTGCTGTTCACCGCTGGCAGTGTTGCCATTTTGAAGCTGCTGCGCAAAAATAAAGGATATTACTATAAGCCTGCGCATTTTACGACCGTATCCGGTATGATTTACCGGATGAAGCAAAATGCGGCGGGACTTGCCAGCATCTGTATTTTATCCACCGCGGTGCTGGTCATGATTTCTACTACGGTATCCCTGTTTGTGGGCAGTGAGGATTTGCTTCATACCCGCTATCCGGAGGAAATAGAAATCACGGTTGCCTATCCATATGGAACAGCGTTTGACACAGACGCACTTCTTGCAGATACAAAGGCGATTGCACAGCAGGCAGGACGGCAGATAGAAAATCTGAAGGCATATACTTCAGTGACTGCGTCAACGGACAGACAGGGAAATGCTTTTGTAAAAGCCGCCGGAGGAAGCAGCAATGCGGATGTATATTTGCTGGTGATCCTGTCGGTGCAGGACTACTATAATCTCACCGGAAAACAGGTTTCCGTGGGTCCGGGAGAAATGTATGCCTGCGGCAGTGTATTTGGCAGTGAAGAGGCTGAAGCTTGGGATTCTATTGAGGTTTTAGGCAGTTCTTACCGTTTGGCGGGCAGGGAAGGCGATGCACCTGAAATCGGAGCATATTCTGCATGGATGGTAGAATTGTGCTGCCTGGTTACCGATCATACGGATACCGTTGCTTCTATAGCGGAAACCGTACAGGCAACGCATGGAGAAACGTATAATCCGTATTACAGCCGCATTTGCTTTGATATAGACGGTACAGCTGAGGAAAAAGCAGCGCTGGCACAGGATTTGCGTGAAGATCAGCTTTCCAAGTATTCCAGAGACGCCGACAGCGATCCGCTCGTAACCATGCGTTCCAGAGAAACTGCCCGTGACGACTTTTTATCCCTGTACGGCGGACTGTTTTTCCTTGGAATTTTCCTGGGATCCCTGTTCCTGATGGCAACGGTGCTGATTATTTATTACAAGCAGATTGTAGAAGGCTATGATGATAAAGACCGGTTTGCAATTATGCAGAAGGTAGGTATGAGCCGACAGGAGGTAAAACGGACAGTACGCACTCAGGTACTGCTTGTGTTCTTTATCCCATTGCTTGCGGCAGCGGTACATATTACCGCGGCATTCCCCATGCTTACAAGGCTTTTGAAGATTCTGGCACTGGATAATATTCCCCTGTTCCTTATGTGTACGATATGCACCGTTCTGGTATTTGCGCTGATCTACGCTTTGGTATATTCTATGACGGCAAAGGTATATTACCGAATCGTATACCGTAAGGGGTAAAGGTGAAATTTAAGCCAACTCCAGCTTCATTTGCAAAGGAAATCCTGCGCAACGCCAAACAAATAGGCTCCCCGGCAAAGGGATCTCCCGCGTAACATGAACAAAATAAAGAAGGCTCCATAGGAGGCTGGCTCTGCGTAGCCCCTACATAAAAAGGCAAAGGCCCCCTTGTGCAAAGGGGGCTGTCGCGATAGCGACTGGGGGATTGTTCTGCTATCATTTTGCAGGATCAATAAATCGGCAGTATGTGCAGACAATTCCTCCGTCATGCTTACAGCATGCCACCTCCTTTTGCACAAAGGAGGCTGATGAAGGAAATGGAGGCTTACAGCGCGCCACCACTTTTGCTGTGGGAAGCAGGCATAGGTTCGGGTTGTGGGCTCCCCCAGTAAAGGGGGCGTCGTGGAGCACAAAAAAATAAAAAGGCTCCCTTGTGTAAAGGGAGCTCCCGCGGAGCGGGTGAGGGATTGTCCTGCTATTATTTTGCAGGATCAATAAATCGGCAGCATATACAAACAATCCCTCCGACACGATCGCTGCGCTTGGCTGTGCCACCTCCCTTTACACAAGGGAGGCTGATGAAGGAAGCGGGAACTTGCGCCGCACCCCCCTTTGCACAAGGGGGGCTTATAATGTTTGGCGAAAGTTTGTGCCGCGCCACCTCCCTATAGAGCCGCATAGCGGATCCTCACATGGGAGGTTTATGAAGTTGAAAGACCCATGCAACATCCTCCCAATGGAGCTAAGCAGTGGAAAATCCTTTTCACATACTTTCTATACCGTCTTTTGGTAAAAACGCAGAAAACTCTTGATTTTTTAGCTGCATGGTATTACAATAATACTACTATGTTTTACCAAAACAGATAGGAGATATAAATATGGCGACAAAGTTCAGAAAAATCGGGGTGCTCACTTCCGGCGGAGACGCGCCCGGTATGAACAATGCAGTGCGGGCGATTACCCGTGCCGCTCTTGCAAGCGGTGTTGAGGTGATTGGCATTAACGGTGGTT
>CASTST010000131.1 GCA_949451655.1 uncultured Eubacteriales bacterium
CACTTGCCGTACTCGCCGCGAACCAACCCCTTGAATTCTTTAGATACCATTTTATACCGCTCGCCGCCGATAACATTCAAAACGGCCTGTGTACCAACAATCTGGGAAGAAGGTGTAACCAGCGGGGGATATCCTGCGTCCTCACGCACTCGCGGAACTTCTGCCAGTACTTCATCCAGCTTGTCTGACTGACCAGCCTGCTTCAGCTGAGACACCAGGTTGGACAGCATACCGCCGGGAACCTGATACAGCAACGCGTTTACGTCTACTTTCAGAACCTTGGGATCCAGCAAGCCGGATGACAGGTATTTTTCGCGGATCGGTGTAAAATATTTACATATTTTATCCAATTGCTTCAAATCAATTCCTGTGTCATATTCAGTACCTTCCAACGTTGCCACAAGAGGCTCTGTCGGCGGCTGGGAAGTTCCCATAGCAAGCGGGGAAATAGCAGTATCCACTATATCTACACCAGCTTCAATTGCCTTTAAAACGGTCATAGAAGCCAATCCGGAAGTATAGTGGGTATGAAGCTGGATCGGAATAGAAACCGTTTCCTTCAGTGTTTTAACCAGGTCATATGCGCTGTAGGGTTTAAGCAAGCCTGCCATATCCTTGATACAGATAGAATCGGCGCCCATTTCCTCCAGCTGCTTTGCATATGTTGCAAAGGACTCATTTGTGTGATAGGGGCTGGTAGTGTAGCTGATTGCAGCCTGCACATGACCGCCCTCTTTTTTTGTTGCATTGATTGCGGTTTTCAGGTTACGCGCATCGTTCAGAGCATCGAAAATACGCAAAATGTCAATTCCGTTTGCAATAGATTTCTGCACAAAATATTCTACCACATCATCGGAATAGTGACGGTATCCCAAAATATTCTGACCGCGGAACAGCATCTGCAGTTTGGTGTTTTTTGCACCGCTGCGGATTTTCCGAAGTCTTTCCCAAGGATCTTCATTTAAGAAGCGAAGGCAGGAATCGAAGGTAGCGCCGCCCCATGCTTCCAGAGAATGATATCCGACTTTATCAAGCTCACCCAAAATAGGCAGCATTTCGTCAGTAGACATACGTGTGGCAAAAAGAGACTGATGGGAGTCACGCAGTACCGTTTCAGTAATTTTGACTTTAGCCATATCAGACACGCCTTTCTATGCATTTGCAAGACACAAATGCGACGTGAAAAAGGTAAATTTGAAGGGGAGCGCCTTCATTTTCACGCAAATCTCCATAATCCCGACTGCTGCGCTGCAACAGTCGGACAAAGGCTTACCAGTTCCAGGACAGGAACACACCGGCTGCTACTGCAGAGCCGATAACACCTGCCACGTTCGGACCCATAGCGTGCATCAGCAGGAAGTTGGAGGGGTCATATTCCTGACCAACCTTTTGAGACACACGCGCTGCCATAGGTACGGCAGATACGCCGGCAGAACCGATCAGCGGATTGATTTTGCCGCCGGTAAGTACATTCATAATTTTGGCAGTGAGTAAGCCGCCCATGGTGGAAACCATGAATGCAGCCAGACCGCATACAATGATGAGGATAGTCTGTCCTTTCAGGAAGTTTTCCGCGCTTGCAGTTGCGCCAACTGTCAGACCAAGGAAAATAGTAACAATGTTAATCAGTTCGTTCTGTGCGGTTTTAGAGAGACGATCGGTAACACCGCAGACGTTCAGCAGGTTACCAAACATCAGGCATCCGATCAGAGGAACAGCATCCGGTACAATAAAGCCAACAACTGCAGTTACTACGATGGGAAACAGGATTTTTTCCAGCTTTGATACAGGACGCAGAGCACTCATGCGGATTTTACGCTCTTTTTCCGTAGTGAACAGCTTCATAAAGGGAGGCTGAATCATTGGAATCAGCGCCATATAACTATATGCTGCAATAGCGATTGCGCCGAGAAGGGAAGGTGCAAGGACTTTTGTTACCAGGATTGCCGTAGGACCATCTGCGCCGCCGATAATACCAATTGCAGCAGCTTCTTGGGGATCAAATGCACCGGAGGCAAGTGCCAGGAAAAAGGCGACAAATACGCCAAGCTGTGCACCTGCACCAATAAGGAAGCTTTTCGGATTGGAAATCAGAGGGGTGAAATCGGTCATGGCACCGATACCGATAAATATAAGCGAAGGGTATATTCCAAGCTTTACGCCAAGATATAACAGATCCAATAAACCGCCGTCGTGGAGAATTTGACCGAAGTCGATTTCTTTTGCAATAAAGAAATCAAGATGGAACAAGGTCGCTCCGGGTAGGTTTGTGAGAATCATACCAATAGCGATAGGAAGGAGCAGAAGCGGCTCAAACTGTTTTGCAATTGCCAGATAAACAAGCACGCCAGCAATGACAAACATAACGAGGCACTTCCAGTCGCCGCCTTGAAAAAGCTTTGCAATACCTGTACTGCTTATAAAATTTTGTATACTCTCAAGCATAATACATGTATCCTTTCAACAGCGGCTTTAGTTTAATGTAATGATGACGTCTCCGGACTGTACAGAAGCGCCTGCAGGTGCGTTGATGCTTGCAACCACACCGCCTTTTTCGCTGAAAATTTCATTTTCCATTTTCATTGCTTCCAAAATACATACAAGTCCGTTGGGTGCTACTGTGTCGCCGACTTTTACATTCATTTTCAGAATGGTTCCGGGCATAGGAGCAACGACTTTTACGCCGCCCTGCGCGCCTGCGGGAGCGGGGGAAGCGGCAGGTGCAGGCGCAGCGGGAGCTGCTGCGGGTGCAGGAGCGCTTACACTTGCGGGAGCAGCGCCTGCAGCATCGCCTTCTTCAACAAATACTTCGTATGCAGTACCGTTTACGGTAATCGTATATTTTTTCATGTTTAAATCCTCCGAAAATTATATTGTTTCATCTTCTGCTGCGCTGTTCCAGCCGCCGGCTCCCGCCGTGCGTCTGTAAGAAACAACGCGGAAGGGAAGCTTATTGCCTGCAGAAGCGTTATAGGCGGCGATTGCAGCTGTAATTACAGCAATCAGCTGGGTATCATCCGACGCAGTGGCTGCGGCAAGGGGAATATCAGCAGCCGCGGGTACATTTTCTACTTTGTTTACAGCAGCATTTGCAGCATTCTTCTTTTTGTTCGGTATATTGTAGAAGAAAATTTTAAACAATGCCATAGCCCCCCAAAGGAGCGCAAGCACAACAAATACGGTTACGATTCCGATTACCAGAACCTGTGCGCCATACAGAAGCCGTTCGCTCAAGGGCATTGCTGCGGTATCCAACATTGCATTATACATGTAAATCCGCCTCCAATCAAAGGGGCATATTCATATGCCGTCTTGCAGGAGCTTTTTTACTTTTTGCAGACAGCATCATTACCGCACCGGCGATCCGCTGACGCAGTTCCGCGGCGTCAATGATATCGTCAATTTCTCCCGCGGATGCAGCGGCAACAGGAGAACCAACAGTTTCGTCCCATTGCTTTTCCAGATCTTCTCTGGAAACCTCTTCGCTGATTTGATCATTCCACAAAAATGCTACGGCACTGGAAGCAGGCATTACGCCGACTTTGGCAGTTTCCAGGGCAAACACAACGTCAGCGCCAAGCGCTTTTGCGCCCATAAGTGAGAATACAGCGCCGTAAGCTTCGCCTGCAATAACAGTAATTAAAGGTGTTTTTGCACTGGAGTATGCAAAAGCAAGTTTTGCAAGCTCGCTGGCGTAGGTAGAGGACTCTGCTTCAAGAGAAACATCCGGTCCTTTGGAGTTTAAAACGGTAACAACAGGGATGTGGAAGCTGTCACAGAAGGTGAGCATTCTGGATGCTTTTCTGGCAGCATGCGCTGTCAGAATGCCGCCGTTTTCGCACTTCTGGCTGGCAATGATACCAACAACAGTGCCGCCCAAGGTCATAAGTCCGGTCATAATCTCTTTACCGTATGCGCTGTAAAGCTCCAGAAAGGAACCGCTGTCTGCAACCGCGCCGATCAGGTCTGCAGCGTTTTCGCTGGCTGTGTATGCGGAAAGATCCACCAGACGGTTTACATCGTCTTTGTTTTCTGCAAGTACAGTACCTTCCTGATTATTCATGGGAAGGTAAGAAAGCAGAAGCTTTGCTTTGGCTATGCAGTCGCCGTCGCCTGTTCCGGTAAGTGCTGCCAATCCGCTTTTTGAAACAAACGCAGATTTTCCTGCTTCACTGCTTCCAAGAACGAACGGAGCGTTAAAGCTGACAGTTCCTTTGGTTTCGGAAATGATAATAAAGTCAAACATGCCAGCCACAACAGCGGCACTGCCTGCACAAGTGCCGGGAATAACAGCGATTTGGGGAATTACGCCGGATGCAGCAGATGCGCACTGCATCAATGTGCTGTATCCTGCAAGTGCACGTACGCCTTCCGGCATGAGAGCACCGGCAGAATCAAAAATTCCGATAATCGGTGCGCCGTTTTCTATTGCAAGACGATAAATTTCGGCAATTTTTTTGCTGTGCGCCTCGCTGATTGCGCCCTTGGTTCTGGAATAATCCTGGCTGAATGCATAAACCAGGCGTCCTGCAACGGAACCCCATCCGCAGATTACGCCTTCAAAAGCATCTTCCGCACCGCCTTCCAGTTCGCTGGTACGTCTGCGCACATATGCGCCGCTTTCCATGAAGGTGCCTTCATCAAATAAAGCGGCAATTCTTCCGCGTGCTGTGAGACTTTCCGCAGGGGCACCGGCAAAAGCGTCTGTTTCTGCGAGAAGACTCCGCAGGGCGGCAGCAGTTTTGACTCCGGCCGACTTTAAAGCGGCCCGAATCGCGTCTAAGTTTTTCTTGTCCATTCGCTGTCCTCCGGGTATCTATGAATTTGATAAATTGATAGTATAAAAGTGAGGAGTGGGGGCTTATGTTTCGTAAAATGTCCGTGTTCTCAAGGGAAATTTTAATGGCAGAAATTCTGTCTTTTTAGAAATATAAACATCAATTCCCATTTAACCCCATTTTAATTTATTATAGAATAAAAGCTGCTTTTATGCAATAGGATTTTAAAAAAAGTCACAAAAAAAGCACAAAAGAAATTTGTGCTTCAATTTTCTGTTATTTTCCGTATTGTTCCGTGAGGGACAGGCGTTTTTTTGTATACTCGTATGCTTCTTTATAATTTTCTGTTTTCTGACAACAGTGCTCCATATCCCGCAGGGCAAAAAACTCTGTGAAGAACCCCGGCGGGTGTGCGCAAACAGGCTGCAGCAACTGATATGCCTGCGTAAATTCTTCTTTTTGCATATACAGACGAGCTAAAATATAGTTCCGATATTCTTCTTTGTATAATTGATTGGCAAAAGATAACGAAACCGGATCTGTGTCATGCTCCAAATGGGACAGCATTGTTAAGTATAACAGGAAAGAAGGATCTATAG
Source organism: uncultured Eubacteriales bacterium (assembly GCA_949451655.1). Taxonomy (GTDB): domain Bacteria; phylum Bacillota; class Clostridia; order Oscillospirales; family CAG-272; genus Avispirillum. The sequence continues at coordinate 5,378 of CASTST010000131.1, forward strand.
AAGCAGAAATGTGAAAGATTTCATCCGGGGCAGGGATTTGCTGATTTTCCACAGCATGGATCAGCAAATGAAAAAAATCGCAGTTGGCGTGCACTTCACGGGCGCCATAAAGCGTGTCCTGTACAGCGATTTGTGCTGCGGCAATATGATTTTCCGCACTGGATAGGGAAGAACGTTCTAAACATGCACCGGCTAACATGAGTTCACACTGGGACAATATGAACGCAATTTCATCGTCCCCTTCGATTTCTGTGCGGCATAACCCGGCACACTTTAAATATTGTCCGTTTCCGTATAGTCTGCGGATCTCTTCCACAGTTTGCATACGTTTATATTGTGTTTCTTCCTTTTTTGTTTCACACATCAGATAAGAAAGGGGAACTTCAAGCTGCCCGCTTAAAAACAGCAGTGTATCAACAGAAGGACGTGCAATTCCATTTTCTATCTGACTGAGCATACTTCTGTT
>CASTST010000132.1 GCA_949451655.1 uncultured Eubacteriales bacterium
CCGGGGAAGTACGGTTACACTACTGTAGTTATCTATATCTATGCGAATGCGGAACATGCGCAGGCAATCATACAGATATATTTCCTGTATGCCGATTTCATACAGCCCCCGATATCGGAACTGAACAGTATTTTTAATACAGTGCATTCCGAATGGGATCAGGGACAATACCAGCTTCTGGTGAAGACTGCGCACTCCGTCTGTGCGCGGCAGATTGATGATTGCTTCTGCAAAAGGGAGGGGCAGGGGGGAAGCATTGATAATCCGGATTTCATATTCTACAGGTGTCATTTTTTCACAACGGTTTGTATCGGAAGAAACATACACCTGAATACATGCCCTGCCAATCAACATAAACAGAAAAGAAAGCAGAGGCACCAATATCAGAAACCAGAAAAATACGGCGGAAGCGGTATTTCTCAGCAACTGGGTAAAAACAACGGAAAAGATCAAAAGAAAACAGTACAGAATAACACCGGGTCTCGGGACAAGCGCCGCCCGGCGTTTCTGCCTTTTTTTATCAGTCATATCATTTACCATGCTTTCTTTGGGGTATACAGTATAAAAAGCTTATCTCTGGGATTTAAAGGGAACTTCCACAGTGCGGGCGACTTCTGCAAGCACTTCCGCCGCACCGGTCTGATTCAGCCGTGCTTCCTGACTGAGCATGATTCTGTGGGATACGGCAGGAGCGAACAGCGCAGACACATCTTCTGCAAGCACATAGTCTCTGCCTTTTATGAATGCATACGCCTGGGACAGCTTCATCAGTGCGAGAGATGCACGGGGAGACGCTCCCAGCGTGATGGATTTTGTATTTCTTGTAGCGCTGACCAGCTGTACAATATACCGGCTGATTTCGCCGGAGACCGTTACACCTGAAACGATGCTGCGCAGCGTTTGTATGGAGTCTGCATTTGTAACGGAGGAAATTTTCGACAGGGGATTTTCCGTTTTCCGGTCTGCAAGGATCGCCATTTCTTCCGCTTCCGTGGGATATCCCATGGACAAACGCATTATAAACCGGTCAAGCTGGGCTTCCGGCAGGGGATATGTACCGATATAGCCGGAAGGGTTTTGGGTTGCGATAACCATAAAAGGCGTGGGAATGGTATAGGTTTTTCCATCTACAGTGACCTGCCCCTCTTCCATTGCTTCCAGAAGTGCAGACTGGGTTTTTGGAGACGCACGGTTGATTTCGTCTGCAAGGAGAATGTTGCACATGACAAGTCCGCTGCGAAATTCAAATTCTTCTTTGGAGCGGTTGTAAATATTGAATCCGGTAATATCGGACGCCATGACATCCGGGGTGAATTGTGCACGGTTAAAGGATAACCCTGCAGCTTTGGAAAGCGCTGCCGCGAGCGTGGTTTTTCCAACGCCAGGAACATCTTCGATCAGGACATGGCCCCCAGCCAGCATGGATGTAACCAGCATGACAATTTCATTATGCTTTCCGACCACTACTTTTTCTACTTCCGCAATGAGCGCCTGCACCAATTCATTTGCTTCTTGGGCGGATTTTGCGTTTTCTCCGGAATAATCAAAATTCATATCTTTTGTGCTGCACGTATCCTAAATAATAGGAAAAGTACAGATCCTCCTATACAAATTGTAGTTCATTGTTAAAAAAGGACAGTAACAAGTGCGCTTATTATAGCATATATAGTGAAAAAATACAATAATTTGTGTGACATTCCTAACGGATATTTTATGGACCAATAAAAAAACCGCCTGCAAGGCGGTTTTTTTATCAGTTTTTCAAGCTTTGCAGCGGCGCGGGGATCCGTCCGCCTCTTTCAATGAATTTAGCAGGAGATTCATTTTTATTGAGCCGCATTACCGGACCGCTTCCCAGCAGCCCGCCAAATTCCAGAGAGTCTCCGATATCTTTGCCGATTGCCGGGATAATACGTACTGCGGTTGTCTTGGTGTTGACCATGCCAATTGCAGCTTCATCTGCAATGATTGCTGAAATCGCCTCCGGCTTTGTATCACCGGGGACTACAATCATATCCAGCCCCACAGAGCATACGCTGGTCATGGCTTCCAGTTTTTCAATGCTTAGAACGCCAGCTTCCGCTGCGGCAATCATGCCTGCATCTTCAGAAACAGGAATAAATGCGCCGGACAGTCCGCCTACGTTGGAGGACGCCATAACGCCGCCCTTCTTTACTGCATCGTTCAACAGTGCCAGTGCAGCAGTAGTGCCGTGGGTGCCGCACATTTCCAGGCCCATTTCTTCCAGAATGTGAGCGACAGAGTCGCCGACAGCAGGTGTGGGCGCCAGAGACAAATCTACGATTCCAAAGGGAACATCCAATCGTTTGGATGCTTCTGTGCCGACCAATTGTCCCATTCTTGTGATTTTGAAAGCCGTTTTTTTGATTATATCTGCAATCCGGTTCAAATCTGCGTCCGGGTATTTGGAGAGTGCCGCACGCACAACACCGGGACCGGATACGCCAACGTTGATAACGCAGTCCGGCTCGCCGATTCCGTGAAATGCGCCTGCCATAAAGGGATTATCTTCCGGCGCGTTGCAAAATACCACCAGTTTTGCAGGACCGATGCAGTTTCTGTCTGCCGTGCATTTGGCAGCATCAACAATTACTTTTCCCATAAGCGCCACAGCATCCATATTGATGCCGGCTTTTGTGGTGCCTACATTTACAGATGAGCAAACCTGATCCGTTTCGCTCAGTGCCTGTGGGATGGAGCGGATCAGCTCCAGATCCCCGGCGGAAAATCCTTTATGTACCAGCGCGGAGTAGCCGCCGATAAAGTTGACGCCGATTTCCTTGCCGGCGCGATCCAGTGTTTTGGCATATTTGACCGGGTCGCCGCCGCTTGCTGCCAGCAGCATGGCAATGGGCGTGACGGATACGCGCTTGTTGATAATCGGGATTCCGTACAGCTTGGAAATGTCCTCGCCTGTGCGAACCAGATTTCCGGCTTTGCGCAGGATTTTATCGTACACCTTTTTACAGGAAACATCAATATCGCTGTCACAGCAATCCAGAAGAGAAATCCCCATGGTTATGGTGCGGATATCCAGATTCTCGTTCTGGATCATATTGATGGTTTCCATTATATCGCCTAAATTCAGCATGGGTACCCCTTTCAGATTCTGTGCATGGAATTAAAGATATCTTCGTGCATAATATTGATCTGCATACCGAGCTGTGTCCCCAGTGCTTCCAGATCGCCTTTCAGCCGCAGAAAATCGCAGTCCGCATCGGATATATCCAGCATCATGACCATAACGAACATATCCTGCAGAATAGACTGATTTACGTCAACCACGTTGGCGCGGTTTTCAAAACAAACGGAACTGACTTTTGCCAAAATGCCAAAGGTATCTTTTCCGACTACGGAAATAATTGCTCTCATATTCTTGCTCCTATGTATTTATTTTATAACTTTTTCGCCGTCAAACAGCAGAATTCCATATCCGCTGCCGGGGATGCCGCCAGCGGCAATCCAGTCTGCATATCTGCGCCGTAGGGAAGTGTCTCTGGGCAGATCGGCAGGATTGCCCGTATACTGCACTTCAAACATTCGCCAACAGACTTCAAAGGCGGGATGTTCCACATTTTTTAATATTTCAAAATCCTGTTTGAAACGGATAATGTTGGAATCCTGCGGGAGAAATTCTTCCAGCCCGTCGTACAGAAGCCAGGATTCACAGATGATAGGAAGTATGCCATCTATAGTCAGGTGTTTGTAGAACTGATAAGCGCGCCGGTAAGAATCCAGCACATTTTCATATCCAAGTCGGCTTCCGGAAGGAATATGTACACCAAGCAGCTCGCCTTCACCGTATTTCAGATGCAACCCGTGTTTGTTGTAGGAATCGGTCAGATAAAATGTTGTAGTTTCAAATTGCAGTCTGCCCAGTGCAAAGCGGGTCATATCAAAGAAGCGGTCAAACCAGAATGCTACAAAGCTGCCCCAGATTCCATAGACTGCGTGGCATTCATTCAGTTTATAATAGAGATCCATTACAGAATCGTGCCAAAGGGATTCGCTCAGTCCTTTTTCTATATATCTATGCCGCAGCGGTTCTGCAAGACAAGCATACAGAAGAAAATGAGCAGAATACTCGTGAACGCCGACGGCAGCGCCCGCCGCAGCCGCTTCCTGCCGTGCAGCAGGAAAATCAATAGAATCCCCTTGCGCGTATGCTTTAACAGGGGCTAAAAACTGCCGGGAAGACTCCGGATTGGAAAGAATTCGATCAAAATCCTGTAAAAGCGCAGTTTGGGCGTCATCAGGATACGGAAACGCATTGAAAAATTTTTGTAGAGCTGTTTTCATAAGTAAATTACTGCCTTTTCACAAATGTCATATTTTTTATTATACGGTATCCTGAGATAAAAAGCAAGAGCGGGGTATGTAAAATCATAAATAAAAATTCCGTTGAGCGGTCGTATAAATTATAAATATTGATGTAAAAAAAGAATTGTCAATTGAAAGTTTATGTGGTATAATAACCGCAGAGCGATTATTGACGGCTGATTTGCACCGGCGATGCCGTTGCTCCGCCGTTTCCGGCGGGACGATGAAACAAGTTCATCGAAATCATGGTATAATAATCTGGAATCATTTTACTGATTCCATTGTTTTGAAACTTTTTTTGCAGAAATAGTAAATCGACAACTTTGTATGGACAACCCCTCCGCCGCACCTACGGTGCGTCACCTCCCCTTGCACAGGGGAGGCTTGACATCGGGGGTGAAAGCGCTGCAAAGTATTGTTCTTTTTGTACGTGGAGTGGCGAATCACCTCAAGCCTGTCGGCAAAGTACAAACTCCCCCCGGCAAAGGGAGTTGTCGCGGAGCATGCTCTAACCCTAAAAAGGCTCCCCCCAGTAAGGGAGCTGTCGCCCAAACGCAGTGATGCGTAGCGATAGCGACTGAGAAACTGTTTTTCAATCGCTTTTCAGGATGCTCAATCGGCAGTATTGCATAAAGCTTCAAGCAATGCAGTAAAGGAATGTTTTGGAAAGGAAGGAAATATGATGTTTGACGAATTAAAAATGATTGCGGCGCGCGTGCGGGAACTGCGCGAGATTTTGGATATTCCCGTGAAGGTCATTGCCGAAAATATCGGGACCAGCGAGGCGCAATATCTGGCTTATGAAAATGCAGAGGATGATATCCCTGTGGGTAAGTTGTACCTGATCGCCGGCGAATTCGGTGTGGATCCTACGGTCCTTCTGTGCGGCGACAGCCCACGAATGGCAGATTATACGATTGTCCGGGGTGGTCGCGGTGTCAGCGTGGAACGATTCGCCGGATACCAGTTTACCTCCCTTGCATATAACTTCATCGGCAGGGAAATGGAGCCGATGATCGTATCTCTCCAGCCTTCTGACGAGAAGCCGGAGCTGGTTACTCATGAAGGGCAGGAATTCAACTTTGTGCTGAAGGGTTCCGTCATTGTCACAATCGGGCAGCGGGAGCATCTGCTTCACGCCGGGGACAGTATTTATTTTAATCCGGCGATTCCCCATGGTCAGCACTGCGTAGACGCACCTGCGGAATTTCTGACGGTTATTAACGAGTAAAAGCTTTTTGCATATAGCTTTGGTTTTCATTTTGTTTAGATATTATGAGAGGTACCTTTAATGAATCTTTTGTCCAAGTTTTTGCCCCGCATCGAATTTGATTCCTACGAGGATTTTAAGAAAAATTATAAAGTAAATGTTCCGAAGGATTTTAACTTTGGATATGATGTTGTAGATGAATATGCCCGTTTGTGCCCTGAAAAGCAGGCGCTGATCCAGGTGGACGAAAGCGATGCGGTTACACGTTTTACTTT
>CASTST010000133.1 GCA_949451655.1 uncultured Eubacteriales bacterium
AAACTCATATTTCACGCGAATTTTAGACTGATAACTGTTTTTCAGCAAGCCCTACCTATGCACACATTATTGAAGAAAACAAAGCAAAGGCAAGCGAGTGTATAGCGGATGCGATTTTGAGAAAGAAAGACGAATAAACACTTGCATTTCAGAATAACCAGTGCTATAATGAAACCAACAAAAACAAAATAAGATAGTTGTGAGCCATTGAGCCGATATGTTGACAATGGCTTGCACAGACCTTCATCCTAAAAGTTGGATGGAAGGGGCTAAATGGGGCCATTGTTGGGAAATATCCTGGCAATGGCCCTTTTAATTTTGTAAAGGAGATGTTTGTAATGGCAAGGATTAGAACGATTCCCAAAGCAGTTGAAGCGATTAAGGCGAAAGATCCCGATACTTACTTGAATGTTACTTCATTGCGGAGGTGGGTGAAAACCGGGAAAATCAAGAGCTTTGACGGGGGCAAGATCGCACTCGTTGACCTAGACGAACTGGAAAAGATTGTGTTGGGTGATGCTGTTGAAAATAGTTGATTTTCTTCCACGGGGAGAGAAGAACGCTGTGCCAAGTCGTCATCTGGTGGAAATGCTTGGTTTCCGTTCTGTTCGAGATCTGCAAAAAGCAATCGAGCGGGAACGGAACTCCGGGGCGGTAATATTATCTACGTGCACCGATGGAGGAGGTTATTTTAGACCGGAAGACACAGAAGAAATCAAGCGGTTTATCCGCACACTGTCCTCACGGGCGAAGAATACAGAGCGTTCCATTGAGAGCGCCCGTCTCGAATTGCAGCGGCTTGAAGGTGGTATAACCCTTGAATGATGTTTTCAGAGAAGCCAGCGAGCGGGTAAGCGCTCAGGAAGCCGCCCGCCTCTACGGGCTGACCTTTGACCGGCGCGGATGGGCACTATGCCCGTTTCATCCAGATACTGTGCCGTCCATGTCCTTCCGGGATGGCCGCTTTCGCTGTTGGGCCTGCAATGAATCCGGGGATTCCATCGACTTCACAGCACGTCTGTTTGGGATAAGCGCTATGGATGCAGTGCGGCAGCTGAATGCGGATTTTGGGCTTTTACTCCCGCTCGACAGGGTATTAACACCAGCGGAGCAGAAGCAGGCCGCACGCAGGCGGGAGCTGCGGGAAATTGAGCGGTCATACAATGCGTGGCGGGAGAAATCGATAAATCACCTTGACCGCTGCTGCCGGGCTGCAAATCGGGCGCTTGCACGGTGCAGGGATGATCTGACAGAAACAGAGGCGCTTGCAATCCGGTCTGCGGCAATGTTGGAATATTGGAGCGATATTTTACAATCCGGAACAGTAGTAGATGTCATTACGATTTTCCGTGACAGAAAGGAGGTTGAGTATCTTTGCAGCAGGATTTTGAACGATATGCAGACGAAATCAAAGACGGCTTGAAAGAAGACGGCCCAGAGTTTGAGCCTTTTGTACCTTTTGAGAGCGAGGAACGCACCCCGCTTCCCTCATTCCCAGTTGACGCACTTCCGTCAGAACTGCGCAATTATGTTTCAGCGGTCGCGGAAAGCCTGCAAGTCCCGGTTGATATGCCCGCTGTTGTCGGCCTTTCTGTTATTGCGCTTTGTGTGCAGGGCAGTTTCGTCATCAACCCGATTCAGGGATGGTTCGAGCCGTTAGGTCTGTATACTGCAACTGTAGCGCTTCCGTCAGAAAGAAAAAGCCCGGTGATGGCGGCAATGACATTTCCGGTATATGATTTTGAGCGGGAGGAAAACCAAGCGAGAAAGCCAGCGTTGGAAGAATACACCGCAAAGAAAGACTTGCTTGCCCGCCGTGTCAATAGTATAACCGAAAAGGCAGCAAAGGAAAAGGGGAGTGTTAATTTTGATGATGTAATCGCAGCAAAGCAGGAGCTGAACGATCTGGAACCTGTAAAGCCTCTGCGTCTGATTTCTGATGATTCAACGCCGGAGGCGCTTGCTTCCCTGATGGCACAGAACGATGGCAGAATGTCGGTTATCAGCTCGGAGGGCGGTATTTTTGATGTGATTGCAGGGCGCTACAGTGGTTCCGTAAACCTTGACCTTTTTCTGAAAGCCTATACAGGTGACCCTTACAGGGTAGACAGGAAGGGCAGGCAGTCGGAATACATACAGCGCCCAACGCTCACGCTCCTGCTGACGTTTCAGCCCTCTGTGTTGTATGCGCTGATGCAGCAGGATGAATTTGCAGGGCGCGGCTTCCTTGCCCGCTTTCTGTACAGCCTCCCCCAGTCAAAGGTTGGAAAGCGCACATATCGGACACGCCCCGTGCCAGCAGAGCATAAAGACGAATACAGGCGTTTGATTTACGATCTTCTTAGCGTGCCACTCACCGAAAAGGCGCAAATAATTCATGTGGATCATGAAGCGGACAGCATTGCAGAAGCATTCCATCAAGAACTTGAGCCGCAGCTGATTGATGAACTGGAAGGGATCGGGGGCTGGGCTGGCAAGCTGCATGGTACGTCTATGCGGATCGCGGCGATCCTGCATTGCTGCAAGTATGGGCATTGCGCGGCAGAGGCAAAGATAGAGGGCGGCACAATGGCCGCAGCGGTAGCCATCGGCCAATATTTCAAGGCTCACGCGCTTGCAGCATTCTCACGGGCCGGAGCGTTGGAGACGCAGGCAGAAAAGGATGCAAAATACATCCTGCGGAGATTGGAAGAATCCGGGAAGGGTGAAATCAGCAAGCGCGACTTGCTAAGGGTCTGCCAACGGTTCCGGTCAGCAAAGGAACTCAACCCAGGCGTTGAGGTATTGGTTTCCAGAGGATATATAAGGCTGACAAAAATGACAAAAATGACAAAAGGCAGACCGACCGAAAAAATAGAACTAAACCCGGCGCTAAAACGCGTATAACGATCCAAAAATGTGAATTTCCAAACCCGAATAAAACGATGTTGCGGTCATGACAATAAATGACGAAAATGACAAAAATAAATTCAGCGCAATTTTGTCATTTCTGTCATGTAGTCAGGGATGACAAAAAGAAATTGTAAAAAACCTTGAAAAGTGAAAATACAGTGTGAAAACGCCCTTGAAAGTTGCGTGAAAACGGTGTTATGGTTTTTGTCATTATTGTCATTTTTGTCATGCGGGGTTTGGATAAGGATGCGTCAACGCATACAGGAAAGGAGAATGTGATGCCGCAGATGATTTGTTATGGATGCTCTTGCCCGAGCTGCGTTTAAGGGCGAACCGCCGCCCCCTGACCCGCTCGGGCGGGCACAGTATTACATGATGCAGCGGCTTTATGAACTGCACAGGCGGGGTACTCTGTCCAAAGCGGATGCGTCTTACCTGAAAGGTCTGGTGCTGAACTATGGAGAAATGGGTAAACTCTCCCGGCGGGAATTGATCGATTCGTTTATTGGCTCGTGGAGCCGTGAAGACTTGCAGCGGTTCAAGCCGGAAATCAAAGCGTTAAGTTTAATTTATTTGGAGGAACTATATGCGAAAAGAAATTTGTCCGATGATTAAAGATTTTTGCCGGGATGAATGCGGCTTCTATGACCATCAAAATAATCAATGTGCAGTGCTTTCGATTGTGGAGGTGCTGGAAAATTTACATGGAGGGCTTTCAAATGACTAAAATTTTACAGATTATTCCCGCATCCGGAAATATGGAGGCACTTTTTGTGGATGACAAAGGAGACACCGGAACCGGCTTACCTATTGTCTGTTTTGCACTGGTTGAGGACGAAAACAAACAGCGCAAGGTGTGCCCGATGTATATGGACGCTTTCGGTGAAGTCGATTTCCCAGAAGATGAGACGGGATACACTGGCGTTTCTGTTGGGTAATGCTATGGGGAAATCGTCCCAGCGCAAGGGTGCAAACGGCGAGCGTGAGCTTGTAACCATTTTACAGGCTCACGGTTACCCCGTGGAGCGCGGCGGTTCTCTGTCTTTTGGGGGAGTGCCAGATTTGACAGGTCTCCCCGGTGTCCATATCGAATGCAAACGTGTTGAAAATCTTAATCTGTGCGCAGCCCTTCGCCAAGCTGCGGAGGATGCACAGTATTTTGGGGACGGGTTGCCTGCTGTGTTCCATCGGCGCAGCCGGGAGGGATGGGTAGTCTCTATGGGGCTTACAGACTGGATACAGCTGTATAAAGCAGCGATTGATAAAATGTAGTTACCGCGCACCCGCTCGCAGTAACTACAAAAAGGAGTATCAGTATGTTTTGTGTGATACAGCAGGTACAATTAAAAAAGCCGAATCAGTACGGGGCTTACCGTGAGCTTGTGGCCGAGCGGGACAGTTGGATCATAAACGGCAAACCGCCATTATGGCGGTATCGGTATGCTGGGGAACGCTTTGACCGTCCTCATCTGGAAGCCTATAAAATCAGCATCCATCAAAGTTATCGTGAATGCGGCAGGGTGCGAAAAAAACAGTATTCCATCCGAACCATGAGTTATTATGACATCGTAGAATACAGCCTTATCGATTGCGCAGGCGGCGCTATAGATGCCGCAGCAAAACAGCTTGGTATAGAATGCGACACGATCTATAACCTCGTAGAAACCAAGCTGACCCCGCTGCGTGAACGTTTAGAAGCTGACTTTCACCAATCCGAGGAATATCAAACGGCGAAGAGACACCGGCAAATCATAAACGATCACATAAAGACCCGCTTGGATTTTTGCGCAAAGTATGGTGTGGATGGTGACGAATATGACCGCTGCTTTGATGTGTTCGGTATGCTGCGGAATGAGGCCTATTTGAAGCAGATACAGAGGGATCACAAAAACCGTCAAAAAGCCGAGCGGGAGGCACGCCGCCGAGCCCGTCAGGCCTGGCAGGAATATGCCTCCGGTAGTTACTCCTCCGGATTGTCCAGTAACTACAGTGCAGATGAAACCGCTATGTTAAAGCAATTTTACAAGGTACTCTCGAAGAAATATCATCCAGACTTGAATCCAGGCAAGGACACCACCGCAGAAATGCAGCTACTGAACAGGCTAAAGCAGGTTTTTGGAATATGATGCCGGGTTGCCTTGAGAAAACCTGAATTTCTGCTGCACTTTTGTTTCGTAACAAAAAGTAACGATTTGTCAGAGCCGTATAGGAAAAACTAGGGAAAAACCTAAGTTTCAGTTATTTGGGCTATGGAAAACTACAGATGCATATTAACACGGGTTCCCAATAAAACAGGGAACCCGTGTTTTTTATTCGGCTTTCTTATCGTCCATCAGCTCATCGACTTTTTGCTTTGCCTCTTCCAAGTCCTTGCATCCGTCAAGAACCATGCGAATCATTTTCATGATCTTGTCAAATTGCTTATCAGTCATTTGTAACGCCTCCCTTCTTTGCAGGATTTACCCCCAGCTTAAAGGCCATACTGTCCCGGTTGATTTGTTCGTTTACTGCACGTTCAATGAATGCATCCGTATCCTCCCCGGTCTTTGCAATATGCGCCTTGACCTGCTTCATTTGCTCGGACGGCAATATGGGCGCAGAGATGGCTTGCACGGTGCTTTCTGCGCCAATGGATACAGGGGTGGCGGTAGCACTGTCTGATGCATCTGCGGGCTTCTCTGCGCCGTCACGGGCGATTGTTTCCTTAATGGCTCGGCCTATAAAGCCGTTGACGCTTTCGCCAATGGCGGCGGCGTGGGCCTGCACGATTTCTTTTTCACCTTTGGGAACTGTTAGATTGATTCTGTCGTAATTAGCAGCCATATATTTATTTACTGCTTTCTGTTGTGCTTTAGATGCTGGCATAGTATCCTCCTCATGTAATCTACGATTATCTCTTGATATCTCCCGAAATCGCAGTAT
>CASTST010000134.1 GCA_949451655.1 uncultured Eubacteriales bacterium
CGTCCGGGTCCTACAGGAATTCCCTTAGACTTTGCCCAATCTACAAAATCCCACACAATGAGATAATACTCACTGTAGCCCATTCCGTCAATCACGGGAAGCTCATATTGCAGCCGCTCCATATAAGACTTTCGCGGAATCCTGTCAAAATCAATGGTACCTTTTTCCGCTCTGCGTTCCAGTCCCGCCAAGGCAAGGGATTCCAGATATTTGCCCGGCTCTGCTCCATTTGGACAAGTATAGGACGGGAAATACGTTTTATCAAACTGAAATTCCAGCTGACACATATCGGCTATCTTTACCGTATTTGCAAGCGCCTCGGGATGATCCGCAAACAGCCGCTCCATTTCCCAGGTTTCCTTATAGTAGAACTCGTCCGTTTCAAAGCCGATCGGTCTGCCGTCCTCAATACAACTGTTCGTCTGGATGCACATAAGAATCGCCTGCGCGTCGCTGTCGCCGCGGCGCAAATAATGCACGTCGTTGGTAGCAACCAAACCTATTCCAAGCTGTTCGCTCATCTGATACAATGCGTCGTTTACAATTTTCTGCTCCGACAGCCCGTGGTCCTGCACTTCCAGATAAAACCGGTCCGGACCGAATATTTGGTGCATTTCTTTGGCGTATTCCTTGGCACCTTCGTAATTTCCGGCGGAAATCAGTCGCGGGATTCGTCCGCCCAAGCAAGCCGACAAAGCGATCAGACCACTGCTGTGCGCGCGGAGCAGATCCATATCAACCCGCGGCTTCGAATAAAATCCGCTTTGAAAGGCTTCCGATACCATATAAATCAGATTTTTATAACCGGTTTCATTTTCACAAAGCAGCACCAGATGTTCCGGTGCATGATCCCTGCCGTATTCCTTATTGAAACGGGATTCGGGAGCAACATATACTTCGCAGCCGATAATCGGCTTGACACCTTCCTTGATGCAGGCTTTGTAAAAATCTATAGCGCCGTACATTACTCCGTGATCTGTGATCGCACATGCCGTATGTCCTGCCGCGCGGGCAGCCCCCGGTATATCCGCAATGCGGCAGGCGCCGTCCAAGAGACTGTATTCACTGTGTAAATGCAGGTGTACGAAATCTGCCATCGCCGCATACTCCTTTACTTTGATTCCTGTTCCTTTAATTTTTCATAAAAACGAAGAATTTTATCCAACCGATGTTTCACGCCGGATTTTGTAATAGGCGGGTTATGCAATTGCCCCAGTTCTGCCATAGATGCCTGCGGATTTTCACACCGCAGCCGCGCCGTTTGCCGAAGCTCTTCCGGCAGACGAATTTCATACCCATTGCGCAAAATATCTGAAATAGCATTGGTGTACTGCTGCGCCGCCGCAAGGGATTTCGATATGTTTGCCATATCACAATTCATCTGTCGGTTTGCATTGCCGCGTACTTCCCGCACAATTTTTGCATTCATCAAATCAAACGCCGCATGAGTTGCTCCGGTAAACGCAAGAAAATCTTCTATATCGCTGCTGCTTTTAATATACAGCAAGTATCGCCCGCCCCGCTGTCCGGATTTCATACAAACGCCTGCTGCCGATAAAATTGCTTCAGCCGCGTTCCGCTCTGCCCGCGTTTCAAAAGACAATTCCAAATGATACTGCTTGTCCGGATCGGTTACAGATCCAAAGGATACAAACAGCCCGGCTGCAAAGCTTGCAGGGCATGTCCCGCACCGGAAATGCTCCGGGGCGGAGGATATTTTCTCTGCCCGCAGGTCTGCGTCTGCAAGAGCAGTCAAGTCCAGTGCATCCTGCCGGATACGCTGACAGCATTTCTTTTTCGGAATGTTCTCAAGAATGGATTCTTTTGTAATTCTACTATAACTTTCTGCCATATTAAGCCAAATAAATCATTTCACATTCAATTTCTACACCAAATTTGTGCAGTACAGCTTCTTTTATAACCTCAATAAGCCGCAGCACATCAGCCGCAGTCGCGCCGCCGCGATTGACGATAAACCCGGCATGCTTTTCAGAAACCTGCGCACCGCCGACACTTCTGCCTTTCAGTCCGCATTCCTCAATCATCTGTCCCGTATATCTGCCCGGATAACGCTTGAACACACTTCCTGCGGAGGGAAATTCCAGCGGTTGTTTCGTTTTGCGGCGATGCATATAATCATCCATGACACTGCGGATTTCCGCATCCCGCCCAGGTGTCAGCACAAATGTGGCGGATAGTATAATCCGCTTACTATGGGAGCGATACACGCTGCTGCGGTAGTCAAAGGAATGCTCCGTCGCCGCAAGCGCAGATACCGCGCCTGTTTCCATATCATAATACGTACTGGAAGATAAAATATCAGCAATCTCCCCGCCGTATGCACCTGCATTCATATATACCGCGCCGGCAGCCGATCCGGGAATGCCATATAAAAACTCCATTCCGGACAAACCGCTGTCCCGGGCAGCAATCGCCGCGCCTGTAACGCTTGCGCCGCAGGCACAGGTGACAGTATTTTCTACAACAGATATATCTGTTACGCTTTCTGTAGAAAGGATCACACCGGGATAGCCTGCATCAGAAACAAGCAAATTGCTTCCCTTTCCGATGGTTGTCATCGGAATTTCTGCCGTTTGTATCACACGTGCAGCCGCAACCAATTCTTCCCGATTCCCGGGACGGACATACAATGCCGCCGGTCCGCCGATCCGAAAAGTGGTATGTGCGGACATTAACGCATCTTCCAAATAAGCAACACCGATTTTATCCAGTTCCTTTTTTACGGCTGTAACAGAACGCATAATGCCTCCATTTATAATATAGTCAGCAGCTCGGGGAGAGAATGAACCGTCCATTTGGGCTTTTCCGCTCCGCTTCCCCGACCGCTGCGGTCAAAATAACAACTGTCCAGATCTGCGCCCCGGGCGCCTGCAATATCGGAAGAAAGAGAATCGCCGATTACAAGGTAAGATTCCCTGTGCGAATCTCCGATATCGGATAAGACCTGATCAAAAAAGATTCGTTCCGGCTTAGCACATCCCATTTCATGGGAGATATAAACTTTTTTGAAATATGGCGCAATCGGTGTGCGGGACATCCGTTTTTTCTGCACCCATGCAGTCGCATTTGTAACAATATACAATGCGTACCGACGGGAAAGCTGCGCTACCGTTTCCAGCGCACCGTCAATCAGTGCCGCTTGCTCTGACATGCGATGCAAAAATGTGTCAGCTACGTTCTCAGCATAATCCGGATTCAGAGAATATCCCAGTGCCTCATATAATTTGACAAACCGCTCGGTGCGCAGGCGTTCCCGGGTAGTTTCGCCCCGCTCCAGCCGTTTCCATTCTCTATCGTTGATTTCATGATACAGTTGTGCAGTCGCATCGCTGTATCCCATAGGTGAATTTTCTAAAACACCGCGCAGCGCCTCTTTTTCCGCCAGATCAAAATCCAGCAGCGTATTATCCGCGTCAAATAAAAGATATTGATACATTGCTGATTTTATGACCGTTTCTTTCGTTTGATTTGTTTTAAAATTACGCTTTCATGAAGCGATGGAACGTCTTTTTGCCTTTTTTGACCACAAGTCCGTCCTCCGGAATATCAGCCGCGCTGACAGAAGCGGTAAAGCCTTCCGCCTTCACATCCCCTACAAAAATACCGCCGCCGGAAATCAGACGCTTTGCTTCCGCTTTGGAAGGTGCAAGCTTTGCCTTCACAAGCATATCGGATACAAGAATGGTTCCGTCTGTAAAATCTTCCGCCGCAAGGGTTGTGGTGGGCATATTTTCCGCCATTCCGCCTGCTGCAAACACCGCCTTTGCAGCTGCCAGAGCTTTGTCGGCCTCTTCTTTTCCGTGGATTAGATTGGTAACTTCCCACGCGAGGCGTTCTTTTGCTGTATTCAATTGAGCGCCCTCTAATTTTTCATACTCTGCAATCTCGGAAAGTTCCATAAATGTAAGCATTTTCATGCAGTTGATCACGTCAGAGTCGTCAATATTTCTCCAGTACTGGAAAAATTCATATGGAGACGTTTTATCCGGATCCAGCCACAGCGCGCCTTTTTCTGTTTTACCCATTTTTTTGCCTTCGCTGGTCAAAAGCAACTTAAAGGTAAGACCAAACGCCTCTTTTCCCGTTTTACGCCGGATAAGCTCCACGCCTGCAATAATATTAGACCACTGATCGTCTCCGCCTGTTTCCAGAACGCAGCCATAATCCTGATTCAGGCGGTAGAAATCATACGCCTGCATAATCATGTAGTTAAATTCCAGGAATGTCAGACCAGTCTCCATTCTGGATTTATAGCATTCTGCCCCAAGCATTCTGTTTACTGTAAAATGCGGACCGACTTCCCGCAGGAAGTTTACATAATTCAAGTCCAGCAGCCAGTCCCCGTTATTGACAAAGATTGCCTTTCCCTCGCTTGTGTCAATAAATTTACCCATTTGCTTTTTGAAATTTTCGATATTGGCAGCAATTTCTTCCTTTGTCATCATGCGGCGCATATCATTTTTGCCTGAAGGATCGCCGATCATTGCAGTACCGCCGCCGAAAATCGCAATGGGACGGTGCCCTGCGCGCTGCATATGCGCCATTACCTTCATCTGAATAAAGTGACCGATATGCAGACTGTCTGCGGTGGGGTCAAATCCAATATAAAATGTGATCTTCTGATTATCCAAAAGATCCTGTACCCGCTCCGGATCTGTTACCTGTGCGAGCATTCCTCTGTCTACAAATTCCTGATACAAACTCATTTTTTCTTACGCGGCACAGCAAATCGCCCTGCCTGCTCCTCTCTTCATGTGTCATATATTTTTCAGCAGTTCTTTCGCCGCCGTATATTGATTTTCCGTCACTTCGATACCGCCGATGATCCGTGCCAGCTCCCCAATCCGTTCTTCCATAGCAAGGGTGCGGACACTGCTTTCAGCTCTGCCGTCTACTTCCTTTTTCTCAATCAGCAAATGCTGATGGGCATGAGCTGCCACCTGCGCCGAATGGGTTACACAGATCACCTGAGCGCCCTTAGACAGTTCGCGCAGTTTGATGCCGATGCGCTCCGAAGTCCCTCCGGATACACCGGTGTCAATCTCGTCAAAAATGACCGTCCCCGCGCCTGTCTTTTTCGCTTGGGCGCTTTTCAGCGCCAGCATGATTCGAGACATTTCTCCGCCGGACGCGGTTTTAGACAGCGACTGCGGTGCATCCCCCGGATTTGTAACCACAGTAAAGTCCACATCATCTGTGCCAAGGGCAGTAAACTTTTCCTTGCCGTCCTCCCGCAGGGGGCGAATTTCCACATAAAACCGAACCTTTGGCATATCCAGAAAACGGAGCGTGTCCATTACCTCGTCCCCCAGCCGCACTGCCGATTCTCTCCGGTGTGCGCTCAAAGCATCCGCCGCTTCCCTGCCTTTTTTGGCAAGCTGCTTATACTCTCGTTCCAGTTCCTCCAGGCGGCTTTCGCCAAACTCAATATCGTGGAGTTTTTTTGCTGCGTTTTCCCGGAACGCAATCACATCCGGCAAAGTGCCGCCATACTTTTTCTTCAAACGGGACAGGAGATTCAGCCTTCCTTCAATCCGATCCAACTGCCGATCGGGATCTTCTCCGTCCAGCTCATCCAAATCTATCACATCCCGCGCGCGTTCCGCAATATCAATCACTTCAATCCGATATTCCATCAGCTTTCCGGCGGCCTCTTCCGCACCCTCCATAACGCCGCCAAGCTGATGCAAGGCTGCTGCTGCACGTTCCAGCAAATATGCGGCGGACGCACCCTTATCCGACGGAGC
>CASTST010000135.1 GCA_949451655.1 uncultured Eubacteriales bacterium
ATACAATCCCTCACCCGCTTTGCGGGAGCTCCCTTTGCACAAGGGAGCCTTTTATATTTTGCGTTTTGCAGAGTTCCCTTTGCTGGGGGTAAATTGGTGCTTCGTGATAGTTTCCTTTACTTGGGAAGCCTTTTTATTTGTGAAAATATCGTTTTAATCATAAAAACGCCGCGAACCACTTTATTTTTCCATGGGCTTGTGATACAATATATAAGAATAACCTGCACCGGAAGGGGAATTGTATGTGCGGATTTGTTGGATTTACAGGTCAGATTGTAAATAGAGAACAGGTGCTGCGGAATATGGCGGACAGAATTGTTCACCGGGGTCCGGATATGGAAGGCTATCATGTCGGCGGAAGCGACCCGCAGGACAGCATTGCGCTGGGATTCCGGCGGCTCAGTATCATTGATCTGGCGGACGGCGCGCAGCCGATGTATAATGAAGACGGTACCGTTGTGGTAGTCTACAACGGAGAAATATATAATTTTATGGAACTGCGTCAGGAACTGATTTCCCGGGGGCATGTGTTTAAAACCCGCTGTGATACGGAGGTCATTCTGCATGGATATGAGCAGTGGGGCGAAAATTTAGCGTCCCGCCTGCGGGGTATGTTTGCCTTTGCCGTGTGGGATACGAAAACAAACACCCTGTACGGTGCAAGAGATCCCTTTGGAATCAAGCCCTACTATTATTCGCTTCTGCCCGGAGGAGAACTCCTTTTTGGGTCAGAAATCAAAAGCCTTTTAGAGCATCCTGCCTTTCGCAAAGAGGTTAACCCGGATGCCCTGCGCCCGTATCTGACCTTTCAGTACAGCGCGATGGAGGAAACTTTCTTCAAAGGAACGTATAAACTTCCCGCTGCGCACTGGTATGTTTTCAGGAATGGAAAGATGCATGTGGAGCGGTATTGGGACGTAGATTTTTCCAAAAAGACGGACAAATCCTTTGCTGCATGTGCGCAGGAAATCGACGCGCGGGTGCGCGAATCTGTGGCTGCACACCGGATCAGCGATGTAAAAGTCGGTTCGTTTTTGTCCGGCGGCGTGGACTCCAGCTATATAACCGCCTGCCTTATGCCGAATGATACGTTTTCTGTGGGCTTTAATCCCGGCGGCGAGACAGCGGCAAAATTTGATGAGACCAGTGAAGCAGGAGAACTGTCGCAGCGTCTTGGCATTCAAAACTGGCGGGAACTGCTGGAGGGGGATCAGTGTCTTGCGGCATTTGCCGATATTCAATATCACATGGACGAACCCCAGTCGAATCCTTCCTCCGTGCCGCTGTATTTCTTGGCGCAGCTTGCCAGACGGCATGTAACTGTGGTGCTGTCCGGTGAAGGGGCTGACGAAATATACGGCGGCTATGAGTGGTATGACGAAGTGGGCACTATGCGGAAGTATAAGAAGCTCCCCGGATTTCTGCGCCGCGGCGCTGCAAACGTTGCTGCGCATATGCCCTATTTCCGTGGGCGCGAATTTATCATCAAAGGAAGTGGCAGACCCGAGGACTGGTTTATCGGTCAGGCGCTGGTGTTTCCGGAGGATGAAGCGTATGATATCCTCCGTCCTGCATATCGCACAGGTCCTTCTGCCAGAGAGGTTGCCGCGCCCATTTACGACCGGGTACGGGGGCTGTCGGAGTTGGAGAAAAAACAGTATCTGGATTTGAATTTGTGGCTGCCCGGAGATATTCTGCTGAAAGCCGATAAAATGAGTATGGCGCATTCTATAGAATTGCGGGTACCGTATCTGGATCGGCTTGTTATGGAAGAAGCGGCGGCATATCCGGCTGCCTATAAAATTGCCGACGATACAAAAGCGGTGCTCCGTGCGGCAGCCAATAAAACCCTGCCGGACGAATGGGCGAACCGGAAAAAGAAAGGATTCCCCGTGCCCATCGCAAAATGGCTGGAGGATAAACAGTTTTCTGCGGTTGTGCGGAAAAGCTTTTCCTCCGATGCAGCAGCCCAGTATTTCCAGCAGGACAAGCTGTGTGCACTATTGGACGATCCGGCACACAACCGGCGCAAAATCTGGACAGCATATACGTTCCTTGTGTGGCACGATCAGTTTTTTGAAAGTCCGCGGTATGCCAAATAAAAGGGAGAATTTATTTTGAATAAGAAAGAAATCATTCCGGTCCTTCTTGGTGCGGACCTGAACTGTTATAATCTGGCGAGAGCGTTCCATGAAGCATACGGCGTTGTGTCCTATGCTTTTGGACGGTACGAAATTTCTGCAACCAAATATTCGAAAATCGTTCGGTTTACTACCGTGCCGGATATAGACGACGAAACGGTGATGATGCGCGTCCTGACAGACTTTGCCGCCGCACATCCGGATGCACAGCTGTATTTGTTTGGCTGTACAGACGATTATGCAGCCATGATTATTCGTCGGCGTGCAGAACTGCCCCGGTATATTGCACCGTGTCCGGACGCGGCGCTGTACGAGTCCCTGCAGAAAAAAGCGGCGTTTTATCAGGTTTGCAATCAGTATGGAATCCCTTATCCGGATACGGTTGTGCTGGATGAGATACCTGGCGAGGCGCAGATTACAGCGGAGGCGCTGGGCTTTGCCTATCCCATTATTGTGAAGCCTTCTTCCAGCGTGGACTACTGGAAATATCCCTTTGACGGAATGAAAAAAGTATACATTGCGGCGGATCCTGCCGATGCAGTGAAAATTATCAGCGAGATTTATGCTTCCGGCTATCCAGACAAAATGATCCTGCAAAAGCTGATCCCCGGCGGGGACAGTGAGATGCGTGTGCTCACAGCGTTTTCCGATGAAAATGGAAAAGTGCGTGCCATGTGTCTGGGACACACCATGATAGAGGAACATACGCCCAAGGGACTTGGAAATCATGCTGCAATTGTGACAGAGCCTGTGTCAGACCTTGCCGTTGCCGCAAACATAAAAAATATGCTGGAGGCAATCGGGTATACCGGATTTTCCAATTTTGATATCAAGCATGCCGGGGGCGGCGACTATCGGGTATTTGAAATCAATCTGCGGCAGGGCAGAAGCAATTACTATGTTACCGGAAGTGGAATGAATATTGCCCGCCTTGCAGTGGAAAAGTGGCAGGACGGCGGTACGGACTGCGTGATGCAGGATAATACCGCTTTTTGGCATCATGTACCGGCGGGGGTAGCGTACCTTTATACAGAGGACAAGACTCTGGCGGACACAGCAAAAAAATTGAAGCACAGCGGGAAATCCACATGCTCTTTGCAGTATGCGTATGACCTGCGGGGCAATATTTTGCGCCGACTGTGTGTCATGGAGCAGCTACGGCGGCAGAGAGGGAAGTTTCGTAAATACTACCCGAAGCAGGAAAAAAATTAGAAATTATTTTATGCCTTTATGTACTGACAGTACATAAAGGCATAAATACAGCAGACCGGAAGGAGGACAGGCATGGAAAAAAAGCCGCTGCTTGGTATTTTGGGAGGGCTGGGACCCATGTCCAGCGTATATTTTTATGAGCTGATTACTGCACATACAAAGGCGCAGCGGGATCAGGAGCATATTGATATAATTCTTTCTTCCCGCGCTTCCACACCGGATCGGACAGATTATATTATCGGAAAAAGCACGGAAAGTCCCCTGCCGTATATGATTGAAGATGCGCTGCGCATGGAGGCATACGGGGCAAGTGCTATTGTGATTCCCTGCAATACAGCGCATTATTTTCTGGACGAGGTGCGCCGCAGCGTGCATGTACCTGTTCCAAGCATAATTGAGGAGACTGCGCAGTATATAAAACAGTGTGGGTATAAAAAAGCAGGCATTATGGCAACTTTGGGGACGGTGACCTCCGGATCCTATCAGCAGAAGCTGGAGGAGTTGAATCTGGGATGGGAGATTCCAGGAGAGAGGGAGCAGGAATATCTTCATGAAATTATTTACGATGATATTAAAAGCGGCAGAGAACCGGATATGGAGAAATTTTCAGCAGTGATAGAAAATCTGACTGGCAAAGGCTGCGATATCATGATTTTGGGCTGTACGGAGCTATCGCTCATCCGGCAGACGGAAAAAATGGAAATACCATTTGCAGATTCCCTCAAAATCCTTGCCCATAAAGCCATTACATTATGCGGTGCAAAATCTGTGGGGTTATTCCCGGAGAAGGTATACGATGAGATTACATGAGGTTTTACAAAATATTGATTACATAGGCGGATCCGATGACCGGGTGCGGCGAATTGAATATAATTCCCGCAAGGCATGCCCCGGAGATCTGTTTGTCTGTTTGACCGGCGGAAAGCGGGACGGGCATGATTATGCCGAGCAGGCGTATGAAAACGGGTGCAGACTGTTTTTGTGTGAACGCCATTTGGATCTTCCCTCAGACGCAGTACAGGCGATAACGCCGGACACCCGGGCGGCTCTGGCTGTGATTTCCGCTGATTTTTACGGCAGACCTGCAGATCGGCTGCATCTGATCGGTATTACGGGAACCAAAGGGAAAACGACTACGGCGCTCCTGATTGCGGCGATTTTAAACGCGGCGGGAAAGAATTGCGCTTACATCGGCTCTAATGGTGTAATTATCAACGGAAAACGGACGGAAACGGTGAACACTACACCGGAAAGCAGAGACCTGCATCATTATTTCAATTTGATGACCAATGCCAGCGTCCGGTATGCAGTCTTGGAGGTGTCCTCCCAGGCGCTTGCGCATCATCGGGTTGATGGAATTCGATTTGAAACGGTGGTGTTTACAAATCTGTCGGAGGATCATATCGGACAGGGAGAACATCCGGATTTTGAGGATTACCGCAGCAGCAAGCGGCGATTATTTTCCTCGCACAATGCGAAAACGGCTGTATATAACGCGGACGACCCGGCGGCAGAATTTATGCTGGAGGGCTTTCCCGGGCAGCAGGTTTCCTATGGGATCCGTTGTCAGGCGGATTATAATGCGTATGATTTGTCCCGCTATCGTACTGCAACAACGCTGGGCGTGGAGTTTTATTGCCGCAAGGGGAGCCGGGCAGAGCATGTGCAGTTAATGTCGCCCGGTATGTTCAGTGTGTATAACGGACTGGCGGCAATTGCCGTGTGTGAGCTTTTTGGAATCAGCCGGGATTTTTCTGCCCGGGTTTTGCAGGATACACCTGTACAGGGGCGTTTTGAAGTTGTGCCGGGAATCCCCGGGCGTACGTTTATTATTGACTACGCACATAATGGTTTGAGTCTGACAAACGCGTTGAAAACCTTGCGGGAATATGATCCCGGGCGGTTGATTTGCGTGTTCGGTTCGGTAGGCGGACGTACCAAGGGCAGACGGAAGGAACTGGCGCAGGCAGCGTCTGCGCTGGCAGATTATTGTATTATAACAAGCGATAATCCGGATTTTGAAGCGCCGGAGGATGTAGTGGGCGATATTGCTTCCTATATGGAGGCGGACAGCAATTACGAATGTATCATAGATCGCAGGGCAGCGATATTCCGTGCGGTGCAGATGGCGCAGGATGGGGATATTATTCTGTTTGCCGGAAAGGGACATGAAACCTATCAGCTTGTGTGTGGAACCAAGCAGCCGTTTGTGGAACGGGAAGTTGTTTTGGAAGCATGCAAAGAATTTTCTCCGATACAGTAATATAAAAAGACTCCCTTGTGAGAATCCGCTTCATGGTTCCATAGGGGAATCGCAAAGCACCAATTCAAAAAGCCTCCCCCAGCAAAGGGGGCTGGATCCGCGTAGCGGAGACTGAGGGATTGTATAACTAACGATA
>CASTST010000136.1 GCA_949451655.1 uncultured Eubacteriales bacterium
GGTACAGATGCAGAGCGTGAGGCATATCAGTGGATTCACGCGATCCTTGACGATAAGGATCCCTGCGTTCTGCCCGAGCAGGCATATTGCGTAACACAGATTCTGGAAGGTATTTATGAGTCTGCAAAGACCGGCGATATTGTATTCCTGAATAAATAATGTAAGAGGGTATATCATATGAAATTATGTGTTTTAGCAAATCTGTATGGAAATCTTACACTGGATGAAACACTTGCAAAGCTCAAGCCCTTGGGCGTGCAGGCTGTAGAAATCGGTGCCGGCGGCTTCCCCGGCAAGGCGCAGTGCAATCCGGCAGAGCTTTTAGCGGACGAGAAAAAGCTGCAGGATTGGATGGATACGTTTAAAAAATATGATATTGAACTGGCTGCTCTGGCATGCCATGGAAACCCGGTTCATCCGGATAAAGAGACTGCTGCGAAATTCGATCAGGATTTCCATGACGCAGTACTTCTTGCTGAAAAGGTTGGATGTGATACTGTTGTAACGTTCTCCGGCTGCCCCGGCGGCAGTGCGGAGGATAAACGTCCCAACTGGGTGACCTGCCCCTGGCCCGGCGATTTTCTGGATGTTCTGGAATATCAGTGGAATGATGTGCTGATTCCTTACTGGAAGAAGACTGCTGCTTTTGCAGAAAGCCATGGCGTAACAAAAATTGCGTTTGAGATGCATCCCGGGTTCTGCGTTTACAATCCGGAAACGCTCATGAAGCTTCGCAATGCTGTTGGTCCGGTAATCGGTGCGAACTTTGATCCTTCCCACTTGATTTGGCAGGGAATTGATCCGGTAGCTGCCATTCGGTATCTGGGAGATGCGATTTATCATTTCCATGCAAAAGATACGAAAGTAGATCCTATCAATACAGGTGTCAACGGTGTTCTGGATACTAAGCACTATATCAATGTAATTGACCGTTCCTGGTCATTCCGTGCGGTTGGTTACGGTCATGACGCACAGTGGTGGCGTGATGTAATCAGCAACCTGCGTCTTGTGGGATATGATAAGGCAATCTCTATCGAGCACGAGGACAGCTTGATGAGCTTGGATGAAGGACTCAAAAAAGCAGTTGACTTTTTGAAGGATACACTGATTTTTGAGCCGCTGCCTACTTCTATTTCCTGGGCATAAATGAAAGTCAAAACGCCCTCCCCAAACCGGGGAGAGCGTTTTTCTTCAGTCTTCAAATAACCGCTTCATTTTATCAGCAATACGGCTGTGTCATGCATCCTGCACGGCGCAGTCTTTTTCTATGCTGTAACGAAAAGCCTTCCCCCCAGCAAAGGGAGGTGGCACACCCAAGCGTAGCGATTGTGACGGAGGGATGTTATGCTATCATTTTGAATGATCTGCAAATCGGCAGTTTCGCTATACAATCCCTCACCCGCTAACGCGGGAGCTCCCTTTGCACAAGGGCGCCTTTCTACGTTTGGCGCTATGCGACAGTTCACTTTGCTGGGGGGAGCCTATTGAAGTAATGCTATCGCGACAGTTCCCTATGGAGCCACGCAGTGGATCCCCACAAGGGAACCTTTTTCGTTTTAGAATTGCCGTCAGTACCGTACAAACTTTCCCAGCCTTTTATATGTTGGGTTTTATGATGCAAACCTTGCGGGGAGTCTGATGAAAATTATACAAAAAAGAGAGCCTTCTATTTTCTATTAGAAGGCTCTCTTTTTCTATTTGTATTTATTACACCTTTTTGACGGACTTTGCACCTTTTGTGCCAGAATGGGCGCTCATCGCCAACAAGTTCGTATCGAAAGAGAACAGTATATCTTCCTCTTGTCTGCTTCTCTTGATTGCTAAAGATATTACCGTATCCAAAAGTTTTGTATAGGGGGTTCCTAGAGGTTCCCATAAATAAAAGGCAAGGGATCCAGGAATGGTATTAAATTCATTGATATACAGTGTATCTGTTTCGCAGTCAATCATAAAGTCGATTCTGGAAACACCGGACATGCCAAGATAACGAAAGGCTTCTACAGCCATTGTACGGATTTGGTTGCGCATTTCCGGTGAAATATCTGCGGGGATCTTCCGTTTCAGACTTGCCATGCCTTTGGATCCGCCCTGTTTTCCACCTTTCCCACCATCCATATATTTGTTCTCGTAGCTGAGAATTTCATCTTCCATAAACGGTTCTTCACACTCTGATGCAGAGGCTTCATAGGCATCTC
The DNA here is from genome assembly GCA_949451655.1 of uncultured Eubacteriales bacterium. Taxonomy (GTDB): domain Bacteria; phylum Bacillota; class Clostridia; order Oscillospirales; family CAG-272; genus Avispirillum. Next base: position 2,196 of record CASTST010000136.1, read on the forward strand.
CTACTACAGAGCAGTTGATTTCCCGTAATTTTGTAATAGCCGGTTCGACCAGAATTATATCAGCATAGGTAAACGCATTTTCCAGTGCATTTTCTAAACTTTCTTTGTCGGATGCTTTGGATATGCCCACACTGGAGCCCAAATTCACTGGCTTTACAATAACCGGATACGCCATTTTTTCTTCTACACGATGCGTCATATCGTCTGTTTTTTCTCCGCGCATCAATCGAACACAGTCTAGCACTGGAAAACCGCCGTCCCGCAGCATGGTTTTCATGACATATTTATCCATGCCAACGGCAGAAGCCAACACATCGGGACCTACAAAGGGAACGCCAACTGTTTTCAGATACCCTTGCAATGCACCGTCTTCCACGTTTGTGCCATGGGTGATCGGAAAGGCTACATCAATTCGAATGGGCTTTTCCCGCCGACTTTCAGATAGGGTGCGCAGGTATACGTTCCCGCCTTCCGGAACAAATGTCACTTGTCGGCACTCTGCGAGCATTTCGGAAATGTTCAGATAGGAGGACATGGTGCGCAGTGCGTTGCCAGTGTACATCTCGCCGGTTTTTGCTATATAAACAGGATGTACGGAATATTTTTCCTTATCCAAATTTTCCATTGCCTGCAATGCAGAGATTACAGAAACCTCATGTTCCACACTGCGTCCGCCGAACAACACTGCCAATTCTATTTTCATACGGCTTTCCTCCTTAGTAGTTATCCGGCAAATCGTTTTCCAGAAGGATCACTTTTTTGCGCTCAGTTTCAATAGAATATGCTTTCTGCATTGCATCTGCTAAGTCGTTCGCAACATAGGACTGTTCCTTCGGGTATCCGGCTTTCTCAAGTCCCGCCATAATGGGACCGGCACGCCGCTGCCCGACTGCGATTACAAAGTCACATACTTCGGCAGCCTGCATGCCGAAGGTTTTATTTAAAGCTTCTTCTTGGTCGCCCAGTTCGATCATACCGGGGGTAACCAATATTTTATATTCGCTGAACAGCCGCAGGGTTTCCAGCGCAGCTTTGCATCCGCTGGGATTGGAATTGAACGCATCGTCAATTACAGTAACTGCACCTTTTTCCAGTAGCTGGAGTCTGTGGGGAACAGGCTGAATCCGCATCATTCCGTGCTGGATGTTTTCTACGGAAACGCCAAGGGAATCTGCCATTGCTACTGCACCGCACAGATTGACAACATTGTGCTCTCCAATTAGTGCAGTTTTGAATTCGTGGCAGCTTCCGTTTGGATATGTAACGGAAAAAGCGGTTCCTTTTCTGGATACGGAAATAACCTGTGCGCGGTAATCTGTATTTTCGCCTGTACCGTAGCGTACGCATCCGTCAGGCAGACGACCGGCGATGTATTCATTATCTGTATTTAAAAATACTTTTCCATTTACAGCGTCTGCCAACTCATATTTGGTGTTTACGATATTTTCAATGCTTTTAAAGGATTCCAGATGCTGCGGACCGATAGAGGTAATCATGCCGATCTGCGGGGAAACGATGTTGCAAAGCTCCTGAATTTCCCCTACCTTTTTTGCACCCATTTCACATACAAAAATTTCATGATACCCGCGCAGACTGCCGCGGATTGTTTTCACAACGCCCATAGGTGTGTTGTAGCTTTCCGGTGTCATGAGTACGTTGTATTTTTGCCGCAGGAGTGTGGTCAGAAAATACTTCATACTGGTTTTTCCGTAGCTGCCGGTGATTCCGATGATTTGCAGATCCGGGCAGGTTTTCAGAATCTGCTTTGCATCTTTCACATAATGACGGCGCACTGCGGCTTCCGCCGGGGCATTGATCGCATTGGACAGAAGAAGCAGAAGGGGAGCGATCATATAGCCGAGGAACAATACGGTGAAATACCAGCCGTTTGTTTTCAAAATATATAAAACGATTGCAGCCGCTACAATAAGCAGATGCAGGATCATATATGTAACGAAAAGGCGCTTGACGCGCGCTGTAAATACCAGCGGCTTTTTTGCCTTTTTCTTTGGTATGTCGGAAAGTGCAAACATAACAAATGCGCCGGCAAATATAATTTGAATGATATTTCCTACAGTAAATCCGGATCTGGTAATGCGTCCCACATAAATTGCTACGGCAGCAAATGCTACTGCATACAGATTGGAGGCAACACTTCCAAAGTTTTTACCGATCCATTTCAGATGCTTTGCTCCATGATAGGAATTCAGCTGAAAGATATGTGCGTGGGTGAGTGCGTTCATGAATGCAGCCAGCAAGTAAGTGACTGCACACAAAATAAAAAGATATATTTCCATTCTATAACCATGCCTTCCTTGGACAGAAAATAAGAAACGATCCGTTAGTTGAGTTTCAGATAAGAGCGCAGAATATTGGCAAAGACATAGGGTTGATCCAGCCACGCATAATGTCCGGCGGCTGCAATTTTGGCAAGTCCTGCATCCGGGATATCCCGCTCCATTTGCATACCGTATGCAAGTGGTGTTGCATCATCATTCTCCCCCCATATAAGCAGGGTTTCCGCTTGTATTTTGGGGAGAAGCGGCGCCAGATCCTCATTAACGACCCGGACAAAGACGGAGCGCATCACAGGCGAAGCGGCTGCATAGTCGGAGGATCCTGCATTCCTTTGCAGATTTGACAGGGCATTTGGAAACAGCTTTTTGACAGGCGGGCATTTCAAAAATGCTTTTGCCATTTTATAAGTTCTTGTGCGTATATAATATCCCATGCTGCGTTTCGGGAGAATTCCTGCACTGCCGGTCAAAATGATTTTGTTGATAGAGAAAGGCAGGGAAGAGCGGGAAGCCATTTTGATGATGATACGCCCTCCGAAGGAATGCCCCAGTAGGATGACATGCTTTGCGTCAAAGCTTTCAATAAAGCGGATAATGAAATCTGTATAGCTGCCCACATCCCAGTTGTCCGGCGGCTCCTGCGTTTCGCCAAATCCGGGAAGATCGGGTGCAATCACGCGGTATTTTGCAGACAGGAGATCTACAATTGGTGCAAACAGTTCTTTTTTAGAGCCCCACCCATGGAGCATAAAAACAAAAGTACCTTCTCCGCAGTCTGTATATGCCGTTTCTATTCCGTCAATGATTTTGCGCATTTCGCCACCTCCTCTTTTCAGTATATGCAGAAAACTGCCTGCTTTACAAAGATAATTTTATTATATTATAGAAACAAACGTGTCAGCGTTTGACAGCGGCGCAGCCGCAGCAGATGTGTAAACAGCAGCTTTTTAGTCATCAATAAAAACTATTTTTATTATACCGCATTGGCTACTTTCTGTCAAGAAAAGGTTGTCGCAAAAGGCTGTGTTATAAAACCATAGAAGTCGCTTTCTTTTGCCGGAGATTTGTCCCGTGGACTTTTCAAAACACCAAACATAAAAAGGTTCCTTTGTGTAGAAGAAAGTGGCACGCCATAGGCGTAACGAGGGATCGTCCCCGCACCGCCTAAGCCTCCTTTGTGCGACGGGGCAACCTACTTAAAAGCCTCCCTTGTGCAAAGGGAGGTGGGTTTTGCGCAGCAAAACTC
>CASTST010000137.1 GCA_949451655.1 uncultured Eubacteriales bacterium
GTGCAGCTTACGCTGCTACAAGTTCGCTATTATCAGCGTTTAATTTTTTGTGAGGATTATTTCAGTGTTTCCCCAACACTACCCGCTTATCATACCGCAAAATCCCCGTCGAAACCATTGCGGCCCCATATTTTTTATTTTGTCCTACTCTCCTCTGCGGCTTTGCTTGGCATAACGCGCAATCTCTCTGTTTGCCTGATTTTTCGCCTCTGTCTCCCGCTTATCATATAGTTTTTTACCCCTGCTGAAATACAGTGACAACGGAATCAGCGTATAACTGTCTCTGGAAGTCAGTCCGACAAGCTTAGCAATCTCCTTTTTATGCATCAAAAGCCGCTTGGGACGCAGCGGATCCTTATTATATATGTTTCCCTGCTCGTATGGACTTACATGAATCCCCACTGCAATAAGTTCCCCGTTGATCACTCTACAGTAGGAATCTTTCAGATTCACGCTCCCCGCACGCAGGCTCTTGACTTCAGTACCAAACAATTCAATACCAGCCTCGTAAGTATCGTCAACAAAATAATCATGCCGTGCTTTTCTGTTCAGCACAATTATTTTTCTCCCGCCTGTTTTCTGAGCCACCTGAATCCCTCCTTTCTGCAGTAGTTACAGTATACCACACGGAAAGCAAAAATGCAAGTGTGAGGCAGTTTTATGAACTTTTCGCTAAATATTTGCAAAATACTCTATAATCTTTGTTTATTGATAGAATTGATTTTTTATGAAAGTAGTGCTATGATATCAATTGTTAATAATGAAAGGAATGAAAATTATGCAGTTTATCATTGATAGTGCGGATACCAAAGCCATCCGGCACTGTATGGAATTCTTCCCAGTGGCGGGCGTTACTACAAACCCCACAATTATTTCTAAAGAAAAAAGTGATTTCAAACAGCTTATCGCTGAAATCCGCAGCATCATCGGTCCCGATAAAATGCTTCATGTTCAGTGCACCAGCGACACCGCAGATGAAATTGTTGCAGAAGCACAGGCGCTGAAGGCAATCGCCGGCGGAGATTTTTATGTTAAAATTCCTGTATCCGCAGAAGGATTGAAAGCTATCAGAATTTTGAAGGGTCAGGGCATTAAAGTTACTGCCACTGCTATTTTCACCCAGCAGCAGGCACTGCTTGCAGCACTTGCCGGCGCCGATTATGTTGCGCCTTACATCAACCGCTTGGATAATATCGTTTCCGACGGTGCCCATGTTGTAGAAGAAATCGTTACGCTTTTCAAAATGCACAACATTTCTACAAAAGTGCTGGCAGCAAGCTTCAAGAACGTAGAACAGGTTCATAAGGTTTCCATGGTAGGATGTCCTGCTGTAACGATCAACCCCGAACTTTTCGATCAGTTGATCTACCACCCGCTTACACTGTACGCAGTAGACGCTTTCACAGCCGACTGGGAAATGGTATACGGCGAAAAGAAAATTCTGGAGCTGCTTAAATAATCATTGCTTTGCTTTGGGGAGTCTGCTTTGCAGGCTCCTTGATTTTTTATTTGAAACCAAATTCTGATGCCATATTATTAAACAATTATCACCTTTTTTCTTTTACGCATATACTGCTAAAAAAGAAAGGGCTAAATAGAGTTATGGTTTCACATATCGATTTCTTTCAGAGTATTCCACCTAAAAATGCATATTTCGCCGGTGCCAATACACCGGACGGTTTCATATCAGATTACAGTAATTTTTTTAATGAAGAAACATTTACAAAGGTATATATAGTAAAAGGCGGCAGCGGAACAGGTAAAAGCACCCTGATCCGGCGCTGCGCGGATGGAGCTGCAAAGTGCGGCGCTGAATGTACATACATCTTATGCAGTTCCGACCCGGAAAGTCTGGACGGCGTACTGCTGCGGCAAGGCAATACACATATCGCTATCATCGACGGCACCGCACCGCACACAGTTGATCCGGTTTATGCCGGAAGCTGCGGCGAAATTGTAAACTGCGGGGACTTTTGGGATACCAAGGCATTGGAAAATGCCCGGGATGAGATTATTGCCACTGTACAGAAAAAGAACGGCTGTTATACCCGTGCGTACCGTTATCTTTCCGGCGCTTCTTCCGTCATATCTGCATCCCGGCAGTTTTCCGGAAATTTAATTTTACAGGAAAAGCTGGAAAAGTGTGTGCATCGTCTGGCTTCCACTTTTAAAGATACCGGAGAAACCGGTAAGATCATAAACCGCCGAACTTTAGCAGTATCTATGAACGGCACCGTCCGTGTCTCTACCTTTAACGGAGCAAAAACCGTTGTCGCTGTAAAAGAATGTGCCGCTGCCTCCAGCATGTTTTTCGATTTACTGGAGAAAGCGCTCCTTGCAAAAGGAATAACTGTTCTGCGGTCCATTTCTCCCTTGGGAGGAATTGCAGAACTGTACTTGCCCGGTCAGGATACGGCCTTTGTGCCCTATGAAGAAAATCCGGACCGCCAGCGTATTTATACAAAGATCGTAAACATGCAGCGGTTTGTTGACAAAGATATTCTATCAGCGAATCGGCAAAAACGGCGTTTTGCCGAAAAGTGTTTTGCTTCTCTAATGGGCGGCGCGACAGAAAGCCTTGCGGAAGCAAAAAAACTGCATTTCCGCCTGGAAGATATTTATAAAGCTACCATGGATTTCTCCGGTCTGGATCAATTTTCTGCTTCACTTTGCAGCAGTATCTCCAAACGGTTTCAGTAATTCACAAAAAATACCGCAGGATCATATTAACATATGATCCTGCGGTATTTTTGCTCTAAAATTAAACATGTTATAATACCAAATACATTACCTATAGCCCAAATAAAAAAAGCTCTGCACGAATCGTGCAGAGCTTTTTTTATTTTTCCGTACCGCTTTGCAGCAAATCTGCAATGGTAATTTTATCAAAATAGGTCTGTATCATATGATGCAGTCCCCGCCACATTGGAAGTGTGCGGCATTCGTCCGCCCGGCCACAAGGCTTCGCACCGCATTCAAGACAAGCAACCGGCGCAAAATCTCCTTCCGTCAGGCGCAAAATTTCACCGACTTTATATTCTTTCGGACTGCGGCACAAACGGTATCCCCCGCCCTTTCCCTGCAGCCCTTCTATCAGTTGATTTTTTGTAAGCACCGGTAGGATTCGTTCCAGATATTTCAGAGAAATACCCTGTCTTTCCGCTATCGTTTTCATAGCGATATACCCGCCGTCACTATTTTCTGCAAGATCTATCATAACCCGCAGCGCATATCTTCCTCTTGTTGAGATAATCATATGTTTTCTCCACTTTGATATATCTCTTCTGCATACCGCACCGTTTCCATAGCATCCTTTGCATATTTGTCCGCACCGATTGCGTCAGCATATTCCTGATTGAGCACTGCACCGCCCACTACAATCTTACACCATGGCGCCTTCTCGCGAAGCTGGCGGATGGTTTCTTCCATAGAAGGCACTGTAGTCGTCATCAAAGCGCTGAGTCCCGCAAGAGGGGCATGCAGCGCCACTACGCTATCAACAACAGCTTCCGGGGGAACATCCCGCCCAAGATCTGTGACGGCAAAACCATAATTTTCAAGCAGCAGTTTCACAATATTTTTGCCGATATCGTGAATATCGCCCTTCACAGTTGCAATTACAAATGCGCATTTGTCAGACGCTTTTTCTGCCGGCATATGCATTTTAATCTGTTCAAAAGCTGACTTTGCAGCCTCAGCACTTATTAAAAGCTGGGGCAGATAAACCGTTTTCTTTTCAAAACCTATCCCTACAATATCCAAGGCAGGAATAATTTCTTCCTGCACAATAGAGAGAGGCTCCGCAGACTGCAGCAGCGTTGCTGTCAATTGTGCCGCCTGCTCCTTCAGTCCCTTTATGACAGCTCTTTGTAATTCAGATTTATATTCAGCAGACCCGGATCCCGCCGCAGTCTTTTCTGCCGGCGCAACCGCCACCGTTTGAGGCAGCGTCTGCGCAAATGCGATATACTCCGTACAGTTGTCATCCAATCCGCCGATTGCACAAAACGCATGATAGGCTTTCATCATTTCATCCGAATACGGATTCATAATCGCCGCGGAAAGTCCCTGCCACATGGCAAGGGCAAAAAAACTGCTGTTTATGATATCCCTCTGGGGCAAGCCGAAAGATACATTGGAAACACCCAGAGAAGTATGGCATCCAAGTTTGTTTTTGATAAGCCCGACGGCGCGCAGCGTTTCCCGTCCGGCTGCAGTGTCCGCACTGATCGTAAGGGCTAAGGGATCAAAAATGATGTTCTTTTTATCAATGCCGTACTTCTCTGCCTGCGCAAGAATATTTTCCGCGATTGCAAGCCGATCTTCCGCAGCAGCAGGAATACCGCTCTCGTCCAGCGTAAGCGCCACAATCAAACCGCCATATTTCTTTGCAAGCGGGAAAACAGCATCCATGCTTTCCTGCTTCCCGTTTACAGAATTGATCATCGCCTTACCGTTATAACGGCGCAGCGCAGTTTCCATGGCAGTTATATCGGAAGTATCAATCTGCAGGGGCAGATCAATGATTGCCTGCAGTTCGCAAACGGCAGTTTTCAGCATCTGCACTTCATCAATTTCAGGCAATCCTACGTTCACATCCAGAATGTGAACCCCTTTATCCTGCTGTGCAATTCCCTCTTTTAAGATGTAGTCCACATCTTTTGCCTGTAAAGCTTCTTTAAAACGCTTTTTCCCGGTAGGATTGATTCGTTCACCGATCAGCACCGGTTTATCATCAAAGAAAACAGCATGGGTATAAGATGAAACGCAGGTAATGTTTTTCTCTGTTACAGGAACCGGCGTTATATTCGTGCAACTATTTACCAAAGCGGAAATATATGCAGGCGTAGTGCCGCAGCATCCGCCGGCAATACGAACCCCTTTTTCAATCAGTTCAGCTACATCCGCGGCAAAAGCCTCCGGCAAAACATCATAAACTGTTTTTCCGGATACGACCTTCGGAAGTCCCGCATTGGGCTTCAGCAAAACCGGAACGGAAGCATACTGCAAATATTCCTTTACCACGCCTGCCAACGCCTTCGGACCGAGAGAGCAGTTCACACCAATTGCATCCGCTCCCATTCCCTCCAGCATTGCAACCATAGCGGCAGGATTTGCGCCGGTCATCAGTTTGCCGTCCTCGCCATAGGCATTGGAAACAAACACTGGCAAATCACAATTTTCTTTTGCAGCAAGCAGGGCGGCTTTTGTTTCGTAGCTGTCGTTCATGGTTTCAATAAAAATCAAATCCGCTCCGTATTTTGCACCCAGTCTGACTGTCTGGGCGAAAACATCAACTGCCTCTTCAAAATCAAAATCACCGTAAGGAGCCAACATTTTGCCTGTGGGTCCAATATCCAATGCGACCCATTTTGGCTGCGTTCCGCCGCTTGCAGCCTGGGCTTTTTTTACATTTTCGATGGCAGCCTGCACAATCTGCTCCAATTCCTCAGCAGAAAACTTTAATATGTTGGCACCGAATGTGTTGGCGCTAACCACATTACTGCCGGCATTATAATACCCCTTGTGAATGGAGGTCACCCGGTCCGGATGCGTCAAATTCCATCTTTCAGGAAGTTCGCCGGGTTCCAGCCCCATGTCCTGCAAAAGTGTTCCCATACCGCCGTCAAGATATAAAATATGATC
>CASTST010000138.1 GCA_949451655.1 uncultured Eubacteriales bacterium
TATTCCACCCGTCAACCGTTATATCCGAACACGCCAGCCATTACGTCTGCAAAATAATCCCAAAAACTCCATTCCTCCGACCGCTCCGGCGACGTGTATGTAATTGCTCCCAGGGTTTTGCTTCCCGCCGTCTGGTAAATTCCATCTTTTGAAGAAGTGTCTCCGCCGGCGCCAAAAATACACAGAGACGCCGCGCAAAGCACTGCGCAAACAATTGCCGCTGCATCTGCGGCACGGCTTTTATTTTCTGATTTTTTTATCTTCTTTTCATGTATGTTGGGCAGTTCGTTTTTTCTCTGTGCCCTGCCGCTTCTGATTTCCTGCATTGCCATCCACCTTGCTTTCTTTGATATTTCAAACAGCCGCCGTGTTATTTCGGCGATCTGTATATATAATTTGGTACCTTAATAATATATGCAGAAAAAAGGGAAAAATGAATCTTTGCAGGGTAAAAAAAGAGCCGCGAAAATCTCCGCCAGCAAAGGGAGGTGCAATAGAGTACGAACATAAAAGTATCCCCCAGTAAAGGAAGCTCCCACAGAACGGGTGAGGGATTGTCTCATCAAAAAACAAGCCTCCCCCCAGCAAAGGGAGGTGGCGCACCACAGGTGCGACGGAGGGATTGTCCGCCCCCGTTAATTTGCACATTCGAACTTTTTTGCTCTTTAAAAGTTTTCTTTTACTGGTGAAAGCCTTTATCTTTTTTCCATCCATCAATAAAAAGCGCCTTTCCCTATCGGAAAAGACGCTTTCGCTCCTATATAATCTTACTTATTCTCAATCTGCATTACTTTTGCGATACGTGCGCTGTGATGTGAACCCATAAATTCCGTTTTTAAAAACAGATCCACCAAATCCAGTGCCAAACCCTCTCCGACAACGCGGCCGCCTATGCAAAGGGCATTCGCATCATTGTGCAGACGTGTCATCCGTGCACTGAATGTGTCAGAACAACATGCAGCCCGAATCCCGCGCACCTTATTTGCACACATGCTCATGCCAATCCCAGTGCCGCAAATCAAAATTGCCCGTTCACACTCACCTGAAACTACCGCTTCGCATGCAGGCACACCGTAGTCCGGATAGTCTACAGCATCCTCGCTGTCACATCCGAAATCCTTGTATGCATATCCCTCTTTTTCCAGATACTGCATCACAGCAAGCTTCAACTGATATCCGCCGTGATCACAGGCGATTGCAATTTTTTTCATATATTAACCATACCTTTCTTTCCATTTCAATACTTTTAATTTTCACACTGCATCCGCGCTTCTCGCTCCCGCTGTGCCTGGGGCTTACGCAGGTACGTTGGCAGCAGCGCCTGTGCCGTATAACTTGTCTTGTCATCGGCATTCATATAAGTTTGGTACCCGCATAACGCTACAGAAGCGGCGCTTTGATACCGCAAACGTTCAGGTGTAACCCGCTCCGTCAGCCCCGATACCAGATCGTATCCGTCTCCCGTAAAATACACAGGCTTCTTCATATCCTGCAAATGAACCGCTAATTCCTCCACCGCCATTGCCTGATCCTCGCATATGCGGCTGATTCCGATTCCGTTGGATTCAAACATTGCCGTATACACCTGCTGTCGGCGCGCATTCATTGCAGGACACAAAATCCCCTCATAGCCGACAAGGTTCTGCGCCAGTGCCTCCAATGCAGAAACCGGCACGCACGGCGTACCAAAAGGCTCTGCCAATCCCTTTACAGTAGCCGCGCCGATGCGCACGCCGGTAAAGGAGCCCGGTCCCGCAGCGCAAACATACAAATCTATATCAGACGGTTTCTTTCCCAGAAGTCCAAGCATATTTTCAATCATTGGGAGCAGGGTCTGACTGTGCGTATTCCCGGAATTCAGCGTATATTCACAAAGCAGTTTTTCATCCGCCAGTATAGCGGCAGAAGCTGTCCCCGCCGTAGTATCCAGTCCAAGCGTCAACATTCTTTTAATACTCCATTTCAATCTGTCTGCTGCCCTCGCCCGTTTTCCGGATGCGCACAGAAATCACATCCGGCGGGAGCACGGGAAGATACTCACTCCATTCTATGATGCAGTGTCCGCCGGACACATACTCGTCAAACCCGATTTCCTCCAGCCCATCCTCGCAGTCCTCCAACCGGTACAAATCAAAGTGAAACACAGGAACCTTCCCTGCCCGATATTCATGCACAATGGTGTATGTAGGACTTTTCACCCGGCTGCCCGGCGACAATGCCCCCGCAAAGCCACGCACAAAAGCGGTTTTCCCCGCGCCAAGATCTCCGTATAAGCAAATAAACCACATCTGCCCGCTCCGGCATGCGGCAAGCTGCTTTGCCAGATACGCCCCAGCCTGCTCCGTTTCATCCGGCGAACCGGTTTCTATATATTCCTTCATTAGAACAATCCTGTAATGTTTCCTTTATCGTCCACATCCATTTTGCAGGCAGCCGGTACCTTCGGCAGTCCCGGCATAGTCATGATCGCACCTGTCAGCGCTACAATAAAGCCAGCGCCGGCACTGAGGCGAACCTCACGCACCGTTATGTCAAAATCCTGTGGTCTGCCCAATTTTGCCGGATCATCGGACAAAGAATACTGCGTCTTCGCCATGCACACAGGAAACTTTCCGTATGCAGGATCCAAGCGGATAATCTGTTCAATAGATTTCAACGCCGCAGCGTCAAACTGCACGCTCCGTGCTCCGTAAATCGTTGTGGCAATCTTCTCAATTTTCTCCTGAATGGTCAGATCATCCCCGTAAATCGGAGCAAAATCGGACGGCTCCTCACACGCTTCCACTACTGCCTGCGCAAGCTCTGTGCCGCCGGCACCGCCCTTGGCAAACACCTCAGACATCGCGCACCGGGCGCCGCAGCGATCACAAATCTGACGCACCGCATCCAGTTCCTCATCCGTATCTGTATGGAACCGGTTCACTGCGACCACAACAGGAACGCCGAATTTTTTCAGATTTTCAATATGGGCTTCCAAATTGACGCCGCCACGCTTTACTGCTTCTACATTTTCTCCGGCAAGCGCCTCCTTGGGAATGCCGCCGTTATATTTCAAAGCCCGCACCGTAGCTACCAGAACCACAGCAGACGGAGCAAGCCCCGCCATACGGCATTTGATATCAAAGAATTTTTCCGCACCGAGATCTGCGCCGAAGCCCGCTTCTGTGATTGCGTAATCCGCCAGCTTCAAAGCAAGTTTTGTCGCTCGCACGGAATTACATCCGTGGGCGATATTGGCAAAAGGTCCACCGTGGATAATAGCAGGTGTATTTTCGATAGTCTGCACCAAATTGGGTTTGATCGCGTCCTTTAAAAGAACTGCCATAGCGCCGTCCGCCTGTAAATCACGGGCATACACAGGCGCGCCCTCTCTTGTATACGCAACAAGGATACTGCCCAGGCGGCGTTTCAAATCTGCCAAGTCGTCTGCCAGACACAGAATTGCCATCACTTCACTGGCAACAGTAATCATGAAATGATCCTCTCTGGGAACACCGTCCGCAGGCTTGCCCAGTCCCACAACTACATTGCGCAGCGCACGGTCATTGGTATCAGTTACCCGTCCGAACACAATACGCCGCTGATCAATATTTAATGCGTTTCCCTGCTGAATGTGATTGTCAATCATTGCGCACAGCAAATTGTTTGCCGCCGTAATTGCGTGAAAGTCTCCTGTGAAATGCAGGTTGATATCCTCCATAGGAAGCACCTGCGCATATCCGCCGCCGGCTGCCCCGCCTTTAATGCCGAAAACAGGGCCCAGTGACGGCTCCCGCAGTGCAATCACTGCGTTTTTGCCGATTTTCTCCATAGCCATACCAAGTCCCACGCTGGTAGTAGTCTTGCCCTCTCCCGCCGGAGTAGGGTTGATTGCCGTCACCAAAATCAGCTTTCCGTTTGGCTTATCAGCAGTGCGCTGTATAAATTCGTCACCGATTTTCGCCTTATACCGTCCATACGGTTCCAACTCCTCAGGCAAGATTCCAAGCCTCTCTGCGATTTCCGTGATCGGCCGCATGGAAGCGCCTCTTGCGATTTCAATATCTGTCAGCATATTTTCCTCCCGCTTCACCTGATTTACTGCTATCAGTATATCACAATTTGCACATAATAGCAAATATTTTTCTTTTCATAAAAATATGGGTTTACAAATCCATTTTTTTGTGCTATAATAATCGGGCAGTTCAGAAAAAGCACTGCATGGTTGTGAGATCTCTGAACATCTGTCTGTAGCTCAGCTGGATAGAGCACTGGATTCCGATTCCAGGTGTCGCGGGTTCAAATCCTGCCAGACAGGCCAATGGCAGTACGCTGCCTGAAAAGCCACGCACTGTTTTAGTGCGTGGCTTTTTAACTTGCTAAACTTGGGTATATTATTATTTAAGGAGAATTTATATATGGAAAAAATCAAAGTTGGAATCGCAGGCTACGGCAATATCGGCCGCGGCGTGGAAAAAGCAGTAAACGCAGCTCCGGATATGGAACTGAAAGCATTCTTCACCCGGCGTGACCCTGCCGCACTGCAAACAAATACGCCGGACGCAAAAATCCTGCGTACCGAGGATGCCGCGAGCATGCGGGACGAATTGGATGTCGTTATCCTCTGCGGCGGTTCCGCAACCGACCTGCCTAAGCAGGGACCTGCTTTCGCCGGTATTTTCAATACAATCGACAGCTTTGACACCCATGCAAAAATTCCCGATTATTTTGCAGCAATGGACAACGCCGCGGGAGATAAAGTATCTGTACTTTCCGTAGGCTGGGATCCGGGTCTGTTTTCCATTATGCGTCAGCTTTCTCTTGCCGCACTGCCCTGCGGCAGCGACTACACCTTCTGGGGACGGGGCGTGTCACAGGGACACTCCGATGCAATCCGCCGGATCGAAGGCGTTGCAAACGCAATACAGTATACCGTTCCTGTGGAAGAAGCAGTGCAGGCAGTGCGCGACGGCAAAAATCCCGAACTGACTACCCGGCAAAAGCACCTGCGCGAATGCTACGTTGTGGCAAAAGAAGGCGCGGACAAAGCCCGTATTGAGCAGGAAATCAAAACGATGCCCAACTACTTTGCCGACTATGATACAACCGTTACCTTTGTAACAGAAGAAGAATTAAAGAAGAATCACAGCAAAATGCCCCACGGCGGTCTGGTAATCCGCAGTGGCAGCACCGGTGACAACAACCACGTGATGGAATTTTCCCTGAAGCTGGATTCCAACCCGGAATTTACAGCCAGCGTTCTCACCGCATATGCGCGGGCAGCCGTACGTCTGAACCGGGAAGGCCGCAAAGGCGCAATGACCGTTTTGGATGTTCCTCTGTCTTATCTGACGGTAGAGGATCCTTCCTGGCAGCGTAAAAATTTGCTGTAAGTCAGTCCTCCCATTTTTTGAAAAATTGCTCGCTGGATATACCATGGGGGCGATTAAATCGGCGCAGTTCGTATAACTGCTCCGGATGATCCGCAGTTAAATAATTGATCCGTTCAGTGCATGTAAAAGCAGCTTCAAATCCCATATCCTTAATAATGGAAAGCGTATCATCACAATATACGCCATAGGGAAAAGCAATTGCATTTACAAGCTGC
>CASTST010000139.1 GCA_949451655.1 uncultured Eubacteriales bacterium
GTTTGCGAATAGTTTTTCGCCGATTGCTCTAAATAGAAATGTTGTAATGACGCTTTGCTCCTGGTTGCACAGCATTCTCAAATTCTTTGTCTCCCAACAGCAGAATCTCCGTTTGCACGGACAGTATCAGCGCAGAACCGTCCAATGCGCACCGACTAAAGAAAAACCGCATATGATGGAGTAAAACGAGAAAGGTGGATTTTCTATGACTATATATGTTGTGCAGCCAGGTGATTCCGTCTACTCCATAGCACGCGGACACCGGGTGCCGCCTGAACGCATTATTACACAGAATGGCCTGAGCAATCCGGCAAAATTGACTCCCGGGCAAGCGTTGGTAATCCAATACCCTAAGCAGCTCTATACCGTACAGCGAGGCGATACATTGGGTGATATCGCAGTGAAATTTAATACAACGGTCAATACCCTTTGGCAGAATAATCCGCAGCTGGGCGGCAATGATCGTATCTATCCCGGTCAAGGGCTTATCATTTCTTATACACAGGAAAAAATCGGGAAGCTCGCCGTTAATGGTTATGCGTATCCCAATATTAACCGGCAGGTACTGCGCCAGACATTGCCATATCTGACCTATCTTTCCGTGTTCTCTTATGGATTCCAGCCCGGCGGCGGACTGCTTTCACAGAATGACCGAGAAATTATTGCAACTGCCCGTGAGTTTGGCGTTAAACCGATGATGGTACTGACAACAATCAATGCACAGGGGCAGTTTTCCAGCCAGCAGGCTCATGAGCTGCTCCATAACCCCAGTGAACAGAAACTCTTGACCGAAAGCCTGCGTCGTGAGATGCTCAGCCGGGGATATTCCGGACTGGATGTCGATTTTGAGTATATCCCACAGGGTGATGCCGCAGCATACAGCGAGTTTATTGCAAATCTCACGAAAAATTTGGCTCCCTCTGGGCTTTCTGTTATGACGGCACTTGCACCTAAAACTTCCGCTGATCAGCCGGGCCTGCTTTATGAAGCACATGATTACGGCTCACTCGGCCGTGCCTCTCGTAATGTTCTCCTGATGACCTATGAATGGGGTTATTCAAGAAGTGAACCGATGGCTGTTGCACCGGTCGACAAAGTTGAGCAGGTACTCCGGTTTGCAACCTCTGTCATTCCGTCCGACCACATTTTTATGGGAATTCCTAATTATGGCTATGACTGAGCACTTCCAAGATGTTGTCACTCGTTTGTATCGGGGAAATTAGGGTAAATGGTAAGAGACAAATCGCTGCCGCCTGGCTGGACAGAAGAGCTGGTTTTGTGGTAAGTAATATGATGCAATACAGATTTTAAGAGATTGTTTTTTTCCTCCGGATCAGAGAGGGTTTGGTAGACTTCTGCAACATGAGCGATTGCTGGAATCAGCTTTATTCGTGTTTCGGCTTGCTGTTCGCATTGCCGTACGACCTTTTGGCAGTCACGGACCGCTTGTGTAAGCTTTGCCTGCCTGGTTAGAAGGATGTTTTGTCGTGACGCGAAGACTTCGGGTGTGTATATTCCTCGTTCAACCAGTTCGAATGCGCGGTCAAGCTGTTCATTGACGGCATCCAACTCCGCCTTTGTATGGGCAAGTGCGGTAAGAGCCTCCTCTTTTTGAGCGTTTTCTATAGTTTGCTGTCCTTGGCTTTGCACTGTATAATCAGACAGCCAGAGTGCCAATGTTTGGGACAGAACTCGTTCTGTTTCATCCAGGCGGGCGGAAACCATGCCGCAGTAATGGTGGCAGAACAGGACGCGCGATCCGTCCTTGCCAGGCCGTGCTTGAATCTTATGGCCGCATTTTTCACAGATGAGGATTCCAGCGAAAGGGTTCTGGAGCTGCTTATCGTGTCTGACCGGGTGGAAGCTGCGGGCTGCAAGCTTTGTTTGGGCTGCCTGCCAGACCTCTTCCGAAATGAGGGCTTCATGACGGCCCTTATATAAAGGATACTCTTTAGAACGTGGGTAATGCTGTACAACCTTACCATCGCGGACTTGTTTTTTGACTGGCCTGCGTCCGAAGGTAATATACCCGGCATACAATGGGTTTTTCAGGATTTCTTTGACAATGCCGACATTGAATGGTTTGCCAGTTGCAGAGCGGTAGCCTAATTCATTCAGCCGGTTTGCCAGACGAATAGTACCCATACCTGCATCAGAAACATACAGCCGGAAGAGCGTGCGGATTGTATCAGCATCTTGATTTGGTACGAGAGAATAGCCTTTTTCCTGCGGGAGTTTACGGGAATCATATCCATAAGGCGCAGGGCCGCCTAGCCATTTGCCTTCCCGCGCGGAAGCCTGCCTGCCGGCCTGTAAGCGCCGGTTGATGGTTTTGTATTCGCGGCGGCTCATAAATAGGCCGAACTCGAAATATTCCTCATCAAATTCATTGGAGGGGTCATAAGTTTTTGCAGGGGTGATAATCAACGTACCGGAATACTTGAATGCCTGCGCAACGATACCCTGATCGATAGTTTCTCCGCGGGCAAGGCGTTCAACCTCCATCACGAGAACGCCCTCCCAGATACCCGCTTCGACCTCGGTTAGTAAGCGCTGCATCTGCGGGCGGGCGGCAATGGTGTCCCCCGAAACGATTTCCTCATAGATTGTACCAATGGGCAGTGTGCGTTTCTGTGCGAGCTCCAGCAGAGCTGCGCGATGTCGGGCAAGAGTTTCCCCCTCACCATGTGCCTCTGCATCCATGTCGGCGCGGGATTTTCGCAAATAAATAGCATAGGACATTAAGATTACCCCTTTCTTTTCCATATAAAATATGATAAAATAAGGGTACTGAGAAGTTACAATTTTCAGTACCCGAATCCCGTTCACTGTTGGCGCAGTGGACGGGATTTTTATTTCAATTTGCTTTTTCCAGCATGGAAAGCTGCTGCACATGTTTTTTCACAGTGTTTTTCAGCAGATGGACGTCTTCTTCGAGCGAATCGACACGCCGAACCAGTACGGGCTGTTCTCTTGCCTGTCTGTAATCTTCATCAAGCAGCTTCACATAGGGGATCACATCGTGGTCGATTTTCTTCGCAAGAGTGTTTACCGAACTGCGCAGTTCTTCCTGCATATCTTCTACTTTTCCCAGCCTGGTGTCGATGCTGTCGACCCTGTTGGCCAGCTCGGCCAGCTGTTTGCCTTGCTCAGCCAGCTGTTTGCCTTGCTCAGCCAGCTGTTTGCCTTGCTCAGTCTGTGCCGCTTTCACATCGGTCATATCATTAGTCAGCTTTTCCAGCAGCGCCGCCTGTTTTTCGAACATTGCATCATGTTTTTCAAGCATTGCCAGAATCTTTTCTTCGTTGTTCATATGTAACTCCTTCCATTTGTGCCGCCCGTGAGGGCGGCTTATTACGTGTCCGATTCGGACACTTTTTATTCTTCAACGATCCAATCTGGATCTAAAACTCCGACAAATTTCCCGCAGCAACGGAAGTAGTCAAATTCATTGGGAAAAACATCATCATATTCAGGATTGATCGATATTAAACGATCCGCTCCCTGCTTTTTCACATACCCACAGTCATTGACAATATACAGACCGATTTCGTGTACATCAACTGCCGGTTGTTTTCGGATGAGTATGATATCGCCGTCATAAATTTTTGGCTCCATGCTGTGGCCGGTTACTCTGACACAGAAGTCAGCTTTCCGAGTATAGTTATTGTAAATCACTTTAAGCTCTTCATCTGGGCCTTCAAAGAGATAGAAGCCCTCACCGGCAGAAGCCTTAGACCATGATAGAGGAATCGGAATAATGTTGTCTTCCTCAGGGGGAGATTCGGAAACGGGGGAGAGTTGAGCGGCCTGGGCGGCTTGCTCTATGCGTTGGTATTCTATGTTCAATATCCCGCTGACTGCCTCTTTCCCGTGGTCATCAAGGATACGGAATCTCTTTAGAAGAGTGAGCTCTTGCTCAGAAAGCGGCATACCCTCGGCAACAGCGCTTTCTTTTGGATTTCTTCCGATTAAAGCGCCACCGTCTATCTGAAGAACCTCACTTAAACGATTCAGCATAGGAACCGGAGGAAAGCGTTTATCTTTTTCCCAGTAGTTCAATCTAGTTGGAGAGATTCCTAATTTTTCAGAAAGCTCTTTCTGCGAAATCCCCATATTCTTTCGCGCTTTCACAATTTTTTCACCCAACGTCATAGGTCAGTCACCTTCCTTCATAAGCCCATTATATAGGACGTAAAGGAATATGTCAACAATAAAAATTATCAATTTGCTAATAAAAATCAGAAAAGGGTATTGACAAATTAGCTTTTTGCTGATAAGATTCTTTTGTAGTCAGCAAAAAGCTAATCACAGGAGGTGACGCGCAATGTTTCCGAATCTAAACGCTGAACAAGCACGATACGGGCATTCAAATCAGAACGTTGCTGATGCGCTGAATTTAAACAGGTGCACTTATGAGGGCAAAAAGAAAACCGGGCGATTTTCATTAGATGAAATCAATACCTTGTGCGACATGTATCACTGTAATTACAGTTACCTTTTTTCTGAAACGCCTATTCCACCGGTTACCTAGCAATTGCGACCTAATCCTATTCTATCACAAAGCATATCCCATAAACGGGACTATTAACAAATTATTTACAAACAAGCGCCCCGCAAAATGGGGCAACGGATTGTTGATTATTCGGAGTGCAATAACAAGGCAAGGAGGTGTAGCAAAATGAATGGCGAGGCCTATCGTGTCCAGCGGGATCAACTGTGCAAGGAACTCATTGAGTTCCTGCGGGAACGGAAGCTTAACTACGGACAAGCCCTTATAACGCTCAAAGACGCGCAGTCCTATGTAGAACGCGCGTCCTTGAAGAACCGGCTTTAGATTTCCATCCACGCACACACGGGGTGACTAGAAATGTTCGTCGAAGCTTTCGTACTCAATTGGCATTTGATGGGTTACATAGTCGTAACACTTCAAAAAGGAACGGATTGTACTATTGTCCCACGCTTTTTGGGGGTCTTCCTGCAATGTTTGGGTTAGATAGGCTTGGGCATAGGCGATTGCTAACTTTTCTATCAATTCATCAGACATAATGCTTACCTCCTTCCTCTGATATCAGTATACCAGAGGAAGGAGGGGCTCGCAAGGAGGTGAGATCGTGACAGACTTAGTAACTTTAGCAAAATCCATTGATCCGAATTTGCCCGAAAAGGCGCGCAGGGTTAAATTCTGTGATCTGTTTCTGGAAGAATTGAAAACCCTGCGCGGCCGGGATTTGGAAAAGTGCCTGGAAGAATGCGTGTTTGACCTGATGATGCCCGGGACGCGAATGGTGTTACGGTTCCCTGTGGGATCGCACGTATTCAATCCCGATTGTCTCAAGCCGAAAACTGAAGCCAAGAGCGAACTCAACTACTTCTGAGATACTCGGCTTGGCAGAGCCTGTATTTGAATTGTAGCATGGGCGGAGGAGTACACAAGATAGTAGATAAAAATGCCCCACAGAGCAGGGCGGTGGACAGGAAGAAAGGAGAGCCGATGAA
>CASTST010000140.1 GCA_949451655.1 uncultured Eubacteriales bacterium
CATGGCTTACTTCATCACTACTACATGCACACTGCTGATCACCGGAATTTACATGATTGCGGCAGATGCCTGGGGCATTCTATTTGTTTTTGCCACTTTGCTGTTCTCTACCCTCATGCAAATGCGGCTGAACAAGCACAATCTGCGCAGAGAAGAAGAACGGAAGCTGTACGAACGCAGGAGAGACTATATCAACCGGGTTTTCTATCTTGAACAGTATACAAAAGATCTGAAAATGAGCAATATGGCTGAAAAGCTGTATGAAGATTTTGCAGATGCTGCAAAACACTTGACCGATACGGAAAATAAGCATGCCAAGAAAATCACTGTCTGCTTTTTTCTGGATACCGCCGTAAAAAACGTCCTTGCATTTGACGGCGCTTATCTTTCCTATCTTCTGTATCAAGCGCTGGCGCTGCATAATATCGGTTATGGTCAACTCGTTGCCCTGTATAATGCCGCAGGCAGGCTCAGACGCAATTTGAGCGAATTTTCATCCATCTTGCCAATGTTTCAAAAGCATTGCTTATATCTGGAAAAAATGCGCAGCTTTCTCCAGAAAGAAAATACATTGATCGACAACGGCAAGACTTCACTCCCGGAAACAGGCGCCCTCTCTGTGGAAAATGTATCATTCCGTTATCCGGGTGCTGCTGCGGATGCCCTTCACAATATTATGCTGGATATAAAACCGGGAGAGAAAATTGCCCTGGTCGGATACAACGGTGCCGGCAAATCCACACTGATTAAACTGCTCTTGCGGCTATATGATCCTACCGATGGCCGCATTACCTATAATAGCATTCCTCTGCCTGACTATCCATTAGAGATGTTTCGTAAAAAATGCAGTGCAGTTTTTCAGAATTATGAATTGATCGCAGCAACGCTTGGCGAAAATATCACCATGAGCCGTGAGAAACCGGATGAGAAAAAAGCATTGGATATTTTTGAGCGAATCGGTTTTGCAGACGCTTTTCACAAACTGCCTTACGGTTTTTCCACCCAACTTACCAAGGAATTTGACGAAACCGGCGCAGATTTTTCCGGTGGTGAATCGCAAAAAATCGCAATTACACACGTACTCCACGCTGACACAAATATTCTGATTCTGGACGAGCCTTCTTCGGCGCTGGATCCTCTGTCTGAATACAAGCTGAACGAATTGATACTGTCTCAATCCAATCAAAAATCCGTAATCATTATTTCTCACCGTCTTTCCACTACACGTATGGTTGACAAGATATACATGCTTGAAAAAGGTCGCATTATTGAAAGCGGATCCCATGATACATTGATTGCTCAAAATGGAAAATACGCACAGATGTTTCATCTGCAGGCAGAGAAATACCAGATCGCTGTCAAAGAAGCATAAAAGCCCCATAAAGGGGCTTTTATCTTTCCAAAATTTAATGGATTCTATTATTTTCTTTTAACCAGTTCACAGTATCTTTAATCGTTTCTTTAAGCGGTCGATTTGTATAATTTAATTCTCTCTTTGCTTTTTCATTTGAAAAATTTGAATTTGAAATTAAAGTAAATAATGAATATTTTGTATATAAAGGAGGCTGCTTCAATAATGTATAATATATTTCTGATAAAGGAGCCGTCAGCTTGGCTAACCACATCGGAAGCACTGATTTGATCTTTTTTGTATTTCTGACTTCGCTTATTGTATCCAACAATTCCTTTACAGTGACATGGCGGTTAGAAAGAATATAGCACTCTCCGCATTTTCCTTTATTGCATGCATTTATAATTCCGTCCGCTATATCCCGGACGTCCGCAAAATCATACCCGCCTTTCACACACGCCCTTAATCTTCCGTTTGCAAAGTCAACAATCAACTGGGTTAAATGACTGCTGCCAAAATCATATGGACCTATAATTCCGGACGGATGAACAATGCAGGCATTCAAATGATTGTATTTTACCATTTCTAAAACATACTTGGCTGTTTCTGCCTTTGATTTAGCGTATTGCCCCTCCACCTTATCAGGATCGAAATCGGTAATTTCCCGTATTGCTTCATTGTCTGGTTTTTCAGGAATAGCATGGACACTGCTGACATAAATGAGCTTGGCATCTTTTTCCAATACTTTTTTGACTATGTTTTTGGTCCCATTTACATTCACATCGTATACCTTGGGGTTGGGCTTGGATTTTATATATACGATTGCCGCGCAATGTATCACAAAAATTTCCGCATCCCCTTCCATACTGAAAATTTCGTTCAGCGTTTCTTCTCTCGTAACATCACCATAGTATATTTTACAGTCTAACCCTTTCAATGATTCAATTGTGTCATTTGGTAAAACGAACGCTCTCACTTCATTTTCTTTGTCCTACACTAACTTTCTCACTATATTATTCCCTAAAAATCCGTTTGCCCCTGTTACAATATATACCTTTTTCAAATATATCACCCCTCACCAATATTTGAATTCATCTTGCTTAATAATTTTATTATATCTCCTCCTTATAAAAATATCTATACGTTTGCAAAATTTTCCCAGCAAGCGCACAACAAAAACAGCGTGAAAGGCAGAAAAAGCATTTCACGCTGTTTTTCTCTTTGCAGCACCGCAAGTTTATGTTTACCGGTATTTATCCAAGCATTACATCCAAAAGCATCATCACTGCAAATCCCAGCACAATCCCCATGGTTGCAAAATAAGGATGCACCTTTTGATTCTGCTGACATTCCGGAATCAACTCATGCACCGCAACCAAAATCATTGCTCCGGCTGCAAAAGCAAGTGCAAACGGCAATATCGTTTGAATATAAACCACAAGCAGCGCACCGATTACACCTGCAATCGGTTCAACCATTCCGGACGCCTGCCCCAGAAGAAAACTCTTGCCCCTGGAATATCGTTACCGCTCCCATAATCGCTTCCGGGGAAACGTTCCCGCTATGTAACGCACCAAACGCCACACCAACAGCAAGACCCTCAGGAATATTATGCAGAGTAATAGATAAAACCAGCATAATAATGCGGTTTGTTCGTTCATTGGACTTCAGTTGTGCAGAATCTGCCCTGCGCCGTGCTCTGCTCACAACCTTATCGGAAATCCACATAAATACGGCGCCGGATAAAAAGCCCAAAGTTACAACCAGCCAGGCAGGTACAGACAAATATATTTCAGCACGTTCAATTGCCGGCTGCAACAGAGACCAGAAACTGGCTGCAATCATAACCCCTGCGGCAAATCCAAGCATTAAATTGAGCGCTTTTTGATTGGTTTTTTTAAAAAATATAACTGTAGCAGCGCCCAATGCAGTGACAAACCATGTACCCAGTGTTGCAATGAGCGCTAAAATTACAACATTATTCATTGAATCACCTCAACGTAATATATGAGACAAACTATACAGAGGTGCGGCGCGGATCCATCCGCATATCCGCCGCATTTTCAAAAAACATGCAGCCAAAGCAGCGTT
This sequence comes from uncultured Eubacteriales bacterium, assembly GCA_949451655.1. Lineage (GTDB taxonomy): Bacteria > Bacillota > Clostridia > Oscillospirales > CAG-272 > Avispirillum. The sequence goes on from CASTST010000140.1 coordinate 3,443, forward strand.
TCACTTTGTACGCCCATTTCGTAACCGGAATCTCTCAAAAATAATTTTTCTGTTATACTAAAAAAGCCTGTCAATAAGACAAGCTTTTCATTTTTCCACACCATCTGTTCCGGTCGCTGCACCTACTCTTTTTTCAGTATTTCAGATATACTGTTTTTCAGTTCCCGGTCAAAAAACCAGGGATTCATTCCCTTGAGCATAAGCTTATTATTCTCCCGCACTGATCCAATCAAAAATCCCAACACGAAATTCATAAAAAACTGTGTTAGAAATGAAGCAAAAGCTGCGCCGCACGCTCCATATAAAGGGATCATAAAAGCGTTCAGCAGAATATTCAATACGCACCCCGCCAGATTGATGCCGGGTAAATACTTTTGCTTTTCTTCAGCCAGCAGCCATATATTGCGTATCGCCCCCATAAATGAAAAGGCAAAATACCACGTCAATATACGAAGTACCGGAACGGCTGAACGATATGCAGCACCATATAGTATGCGGATGATCCAGGGAGCAAATATGGTAAACGCCAGACTTTGTGCAACGGACAAATAAATAATGATGCCGTATAGTCTGGAAATATTTTTCATACTGGGCAGCATTATCCTTTTTGGAGGACAAAATCAACGGTCTGAACGAATCTATAATGGCAGTAAAAACAAATTGCAGGGTGCTGGCAGATGTAATTGCCGCTGCATAATATCCGTTCGCCGCATCGCCGGATATGAACCGCAGCATAATATGATCCGTATTCTGTATGATTACTACTATTAAAGCAGCCAGTATATAATATTTACTTTTCACAAGCATCTTTTTCATTCTGCTAATAGAAACGCACAGCTTTGCACCGCCGTTTTTATAATAAAACATGAAAAGAAAAAGAGAGATAAATCCATACTCAACAGAGTGAGAAACTGCAAACCAATAAACACTTTTTGCCGACGCCAACAAAAAAATTTTATATACCGATACGAAAAGATAAGCAGCCAGCATGATTACCGATGAATATTTAGACAGCAGCCGATACTGATACCAGTATTGCAGCATTTCAAAAGCGGCAAACAAAATGGATATACTGTAAAGCATACATACCAGTATTGTATCTGTTTCTCCGTAATTGATCGTTGCCGCAAAAATGGAAACGCCAACAATGCACAAAAGCCCGGAAAACACATTGAGAAATAACGAGGATCCGATGATTTCCCCTTCTTTTTCCGGTGATTCCACCAATTCATACACAAGAATAGCGTCCAGCCCTAATTTCATCAGCGGCAGCGCAAATGCAACAATAGAAGCTGCATAATTGATCAGCCCGTAATTGGACGGTCCCAGATATCTTGCAGAAACCATTCCGATTATAAGCTGCATGACGGATTGTACTATTTTGCAAATTATAATCCATTTTGCATTATTAAAAACTTGTTTTTGTTTCATAACACATCAAAGTTCTCCCAACCGATATGCATATCGGTTGGGAGAAACATTTTCTAATTATCCTACAATCTTTCCCGTAGCATCAAACGTATAGTTCATTTCTATGGTATATCCGTTGCCTTCAAACACATAGAATCTCTGGTTCGTTACAATAACACCGCCCCAGTTTACAAAATAATAATCGCCATTCACTTCAATAATTCCCGGGCGGGGGGTATTGCCGTTCACATAGTAATAGATTGTACCGTCTATTGTCTCAAAGCCGTTCAGCATCTTGCCGTCCGCTCCGAACGTGTAATTTCCAATCGGCAGATCGCAGAAGGTTGTATCTACATAATATCTGCCGTCTGTTCTAAGCACACCACCCCAATTGGAGTAATAATATTCGCCGTCGATTTTATACAGTCCGTACGTTGCCGTTGTTCCGTTGATGTACAGATATTTTGCTCCATCCTTATCAACTACACCATTCAGCATCTTGCCGTCCGCTCCGAATGTATAGTTTCCAATTGGCAGATCGCAGAAGGTTGTATCCACATAATATCTGCCGTCTGTTCTGAGCACGCCGCCCCAGTAGGAATAGTAGTAGTCGC
>CASTST010000141.1 GCA_949451655.1 uncultured Eubacteriales bacterium
TTGGCACTCATACATACTGCCGTATCTGTTATGCCGTGTGCCAGCTTGGCAAGAGTGTTCCCTGTGCAGGGGGAGATAATCAGTGTATCCAGTGGCGTTGTGGGACCGAACCGTTCTGCCGCCGGGATTGTATGCGTGATTTTTCTGCCGCACATAGTTTCCACTTTTTCTATTATATCTGCTGCTTTGCCGAATTTTGTATCAGTCTGATACGCTGTTTCGCTGAAAATCGGTGTGATAGGATATCCTTTGCCAAGTAGTTCTGATAAAACTTTAAGAGACGCCTCATGGGTGCAGAAAGATCCACAAAATGCATATCCGATCATGATACGGTGCCCCCCTTCCCGGTAAGCATCCCTTCCACCGTTTTATATATGATTTTGCCGGCTGTTTCGTGAGAATACTTTCCGGGCAGCGACAGTGCAGTTATTAGCTGATCTCCAAGAATGGAGCGCGCTTCCTCACGGAATCCGCCGGGGGAAGATGCCAGATCAATAAACAACCGACAATCTGCGCTGGTGACGCATTCATCGTGGATAATCGGCGCAGGTACCGTGTTGAAGCATGCTGCACAGGGCAGCGGACTGTTCAGATATTCTGCCACTGAAATGGTTGTGCATCCATCACTTTCCGCTGCAGCACGGGCGGCTGGACTGCGTGCCGCCACAACAACTGTACCCTGCAGCGCAATAAGGCGCTGTGCCAGCGCTTTTCCTACTCTGCCATATCCGATGATAACAAATTTGCTTCCAGAAATCGTTACTGGAAGCCGATTCATTACAATTTGAATGGCTGCTTCCGCTGTAGGGACAGCGTTAAGTATACTGAATTCTTCCTGTTCTGCATAATCGAAGAGGGGGAGATGATATTCGCCGGCGATTCGGCGAATCAAATCCGACACCTTACCGGCGTATATTTTTGTTTCCGGCGGAAACGCCGCAAAAAGAGTTTGTGCGTCAATGCCTGTTCGCTCATCGCTGGTACATGTGAGCCGTCCGGCGCTGGTAAAGGCGGGAACGGGCAGTATCACTGCACCGATTCCGTCTACGGCATGGCGCAGTTCATGACAGCGCACAGCTCCTCCGCAGTCGCCGGGAGCACATTTCCATACAGCGCAGCTATATCCGTTTTTTGCAAACAGGGAAGCGGCTGATAAAAGTCGCGCGTCCCCGCCGCATAATGCTATTTTCATTTTAGATTCCATATTCATCCATCCTGTTTTTCTGCCGCGATCATTTCTCATTACATTATATGACAGGATAAGTTCTTTGGCATAAGAAAAAGACGGGATCATAGATCCCGTCTTTAGCGCCTGTTTACGCTTCAAATTCTACCTGAGCGACCCGTACGACATAGTTACATCCGTAAGGGAATCCGGTAGCGTCGAACCACAAGTTGTCTCCGTGCTGTACAAAATCCAGATTGTCTCCGTTGTCTGTCCAAGATACGCGTTTTACTTTCTTTTGTACATTCTTAAAATATTTATATCCTCTGCCGCCGCCGTCTACAACCACGTTGGCACTGCCGATGACGCCGAGATCATATACAAACAAATATGCGTTCTGTGCATCCTCTAAGGCAAAGTTTCTCCATTCACCTTTGATTTCACTGGGACGTCCGGTGTAAATGCAGTTTCCGCACAGACGGATCCAGTCGCCCATACCACGGAGAATGTCTTCCTGAATGGGAATGATATTGCCGGCTCCGTCAGGACCTACATTTAAAAGATAATTTGCCCCAACCTTGCGGCAGTCACACAGAGTTTCAATCATTTCAGTAAGGCTCTTATAATGCAGATCTCCCTTGCCAAATCCCCAGTGATCGTTCATTGTGTGGCACATTTCCGCCGCAATATATTTTGGCATGCCGTCCCGGTACATAGGATCCGGTCTGCCTTGCTCAAAGGTTACGCTGTCAATTTCCGGATGCCCAGTAGCGCCGCGGGCGTCCAGTCCGGTATTGTTTACAATCAGCGCGTCCGGCTGATGTTTGCGGATGGTTTTATAGAGACCGTCCTCATCCCAGTCGCTTGCGGGGCGCGCCCAGTTGCCGTCAAACCAAAGTCCGCCGATTTTGCCATACTGGGTGCAGAGGATTTCCACGCTGTCCTGCAAATATTTCAAATAGCTTTTGAAATCATTCTCGTAGGAGAGTTCATGCCAGTCGATGGTGGTGTGATAGAAAATCGGAAGCTGTCCTGCCTCATTGCATGCGTCAACAAATTCCCGAACCAAGTCCCGTCCGCAGGTATGGGGTGCGTCAAAGTCGCTCAGACCTTTTGTGTCGTACAGGGAAAAGCCGTCATGATGACGGGTTGTGAGGGTTATATACTTCATGCCCGATTCCTTGGCGGTGCGGGCGATTCTTTTTGCGTCAAAATCTGCTGCGGTGAAAGTATCTGCAAGCTTTGCATATTCTTCTCTGGACATTCTCGCGCTGTTCATAATCCATTCGCCCTGACCAAGCTGGGAATAAAGTCCATAATGAATAAACATGCCAAAGCCCATATTTTCAAATTCAGCAATGCGTTTTTCCGGTACTGGTATCATATCTTTGTTTCCTTTTCTGTAGCGGCATAGATTCCCGCTGTTTTCATTTCTTATAAGATAGCATATGACTCTGCGGCTGTCAATCGGTTTCCCGGATTTTTTGGAAAGAATTTCACTTTTTTTGTTGGAAAGTATTGCTTTTTCTTTTGTAACATGCTATAATTATTCCTGCGTGTGATTTGTCCGCGCCGGAACGGTCCAATGCAGCTCTGTACGAACGTTCTCGAACCAAAAGAATCAAAAAGGAGAAGTCAAAATGACAAAGCTTGAAGCTTTTGCAAGTGAGCAGCTGAAGGAAAGCGTTCCTCAGTTTAAGATCGGTGACACCATTAAGGTGCATAACCTCATCAAAGAGGGAACAAGAGAAAGAATTCAGATTTTTGAAGGAACCGTTATCTCCAAGCAGGGTGGCGGTATTTCCGAAACATTTACAGTGCGCAGAGTTGCTTATGGCTGCGGTGTGGAAAAGACCTTCCCGCTGCACTCACCTCACGTACAGAAGGTAGAAGTTGTTCGTCTCGGTAAAGTCAGACGTGCAAAGCTGTACTACCTGCGTGACAGAGTTGGTAAAGCTGCCAAGGTTAAAGAACAGATCTGAGTGTATAAAAGTCTCTGCGATGCAGAGACTTTTTTGCTGTAAATAACAATCTGAAAGTCCGCCGACTTTGTCGGCGGACTTTTTACTTATAACAAAGATTATTCACCGGGGCATTTCCAGAGGAGACAGTGGGTTTCATAGTCCGGATCGCTGAGGGATTCAAAATTATGAAATTCGTGATTGTGCGTTACATTGTAACAGCGCATATACATAAACCGTTTCTCGTTGTTTTCCACCAGCGTTTCTTTGAGCGCCTGTTTTTCTTCCTCGCTTTGTGCTGCTTCTATTTTCGCACGAATGGTAAAATCCATGTAATCCATCAATTGGATGCGTGAACGCCGCACGTTTGCAAGAGTAATGTCATCCTCGGCAGCAGATTCGGCAGCGTCAAACAGCTTGTTTCCACGGCGGACAAATTCCTGCTTGCCGACAAGTTCTGTCTGGCATTCCCGAATATATACATATTGTGTAGGATCGTCAAAATAAATGCCGAAATGGGCGTCTTTGGAATTATCCAGCACCATTTTCAAATATTCTTCAATATATTTGGCACCGGCTCCGTAAAAGTCCTGGATAAATTCCCGTATATACTGGGCATATGTTTCCTTGGACATATAGGGATCCCACAGAAGGCGTGCCAAAATGTATCCTTTTAACTCGCCGAATTCTCCGTTAAGGGATGCAATGTTTCCTTGCTCGAATACGCCATTCACATCATTTCTTGCAAAGAATTCTACGTCTTTGCGCAGTGCTTCTATGTTTAAAAACAGAACGGGGAAGTTGGTAAAGTTTGTGGTGTAGTTCCAAATAAAAAGATTCGGTGCGATGGCAGTCCATTCACGCAGATTTTTTGCAAAGCTCTCCACATTGTCATGGGCGGGGGTTACATCGCAGTCGTCCAGCGGGTGACGGAAGCAGCATTCAATGGAGCACAGGCGCACAACCACATTTTTAGCTGGGCGGATGTTTTTGGGAGGCTTGCGGGTGAAGCGGTATGCAAAGGTGTCAAACAATACGTTTGGATACTCATCGCCCAGTTCCTCTGCAATGCGGTTTACAAAGTGAAGCATAGTGCCCATTTCGCTTTCTTCTGCCTCGTTGATCGCGCGGCAGTTGTCGCATTTACAAGCGCCGCCGTCACCGTCATTCTGCGTAATAGATATAAAATCCGCATCGGGGTTTTTCTTAAGAAGTCCGCGCACATTGCCAAGCACTGTCTGGTAGGTTTCTTCGCTGGTCAGACAGGGCTGTGTCCATAGGGGCACTGTCCGGACAGCCAGCCGATTGTGTGTTCAAATCCGCCGTCATAATGCACGTCTCCACCGATCTTTGCAGGGAAGCGCTCTCTGCCGTAGTCGCCGTTGATTTTCAGTTTTGCACTGATTCCCGTGTCGGATACGCTGTGCCAGTAGGAATTGCGCAGCAGGAAAACGGGAATTTGCCGATCTTCCTCGATGGAAGGGACAGATAAATCCGTATTACGGGGAATACGTTCAAAATCGTTTGTGTAAAAACGGCAGCCGCAGTATTTTTCCAGAAAAGTATATACACCGTAAAGGGCGCCGCGCACGCCGCTTCCGATAATGAAAATTTTCTCATCCTGGGTTTTGATGATAAATCCCTCTTTACCCAGCGCCTTTTGATCCTTTTCCGTGTATCCGCCCCGATTTGTATATCCGACGACAATTTCTTTCGCTTCTTCATGTCGGTTATCCTGAAATTCAGGCAGCATAGCGCCGGTTATCTGGAACAGATATTTTTTCAATTCCTTTGCGGCATACATTTCCGACTGCGAAGGGGATGCGGGATAAATAATCTGATAACCGCTTTCCCGATTTTTGGTCAGCTGCATAAAACTCTCCAATCCTGCCAACCGAAAGGCGGCATATGTACAGATAAAATACCTTAATAGTATACCATTTTTTCGTTTTTTTGCAAGAGCTTTTTATGAAATTGCGGTTTTGCGTCTGCGATTGACAAAAGCCGCCGGGAATGATAGTATAATTATAGTATTATAGATAGCAGGTGGCTTATGCTTTTGAAAATTTACTGGCTTTGGATTGGAATTGCAAGTGCGCTGTGCGCACTGGTATTTTTTATAGACAAGCGGTTGTCATGCC
>CASTST010000142.1 GCA_949451655.1 uncultured Eubacteriales bacterium
CAACAAAACGGGACGCAAAAATTGCAACTATTCCAAGAATTACAAAAGAAACCGCAAGCGTAATTCCAAAATTTCTTAAATTGCGAATTTGTGTTCTGCTGCCTTTCCGGGAACGCTCCGGCGTTCCATCTGCAGTATTCTCTTTTTTTATTATCTGTTTATCGTTCAATTTTGCACACTCACCTTTGAAATATCCATAATCAAAATCTCTGCCGACATCTCATCACTGTGGATTGTAAGTTTCATATTGGCAGCCACATAAACCTTGTCTTCCAACATGAACCCCTTGTCTGTCATTATGCCCTGTGCCTTTGCTGTTCCTTTCACATCCACCCGCCCGCTGGAGTTGTAGCTTGCAACATATTCGCCGTTTTCATTTTCCAGATATTCACGGGTAGGCGTAAACACAGCGTCTTTGCTCAACACTCCAAACAATGTCCCATCTTCCAGATAATAACGGCTTCCTTCACTGAAATGGTCGCTGTATTCGCTGCGCACGTCCGTTACTACATAGGATATCAAGTACTCTCCCGATTCCCCCCTCATAAAGGCGCCGTCAGAACCGGCAATAATGCGTATTATGATCCCGGCTATACAAAGCAGCAAAAGCAGCCACAAAAACAAATCGGCAGCAGCAAACTGGACCAGTTTACCGTTTTCTGTTTTCTTCTTCATTTACTGTTCCTTATCCCCATGCGGTTCCTGTGCATCGGTATTACGCTCTTGCTCTGATGCAGAACTGTTGTCAGCCGGTTTTGCTTCCGCCAGTTTTTTTTCACTGATATGCTCCGCCAAGCCGGACAGAATTCTTGTGCTGGGTTTGCGCAGGCACAGGAAATTCAAAATCAGAATGATTACAGCAACCACTGCTATAATCATACTCTTCCACCCGCGCGATTCGTGGAACATTGCGTCGGTATACGTGACAGCCACAAGGCCCATGATTCCGCTGATCGCATATAGAAGCCGAACAGCTTCTTTATGAGTAAAGCCCATATCTACAAGTCTATGATGCAAGTGCCCGCGGTCCGGATGAAAGGGGCTTTGACCGTGAAGCAGCCGCCGCACAATTGCAACCAGCGTATCAAACAACGGCAATGCAAAAATGGAAAACGGAACCAGAAAAGACAGCACCGTGTGCAGTTTAAATAATCCCTGTACAGAAATGATCGCTAAAGTGTATCCTAAAAACAATGCACCGGTATCACCCATAAATATGCTGGCAGGATTCCGGTTATACGGCAAGAATCCCCCGCAGGCGCCTACGAGGATTGCTGTAATAAGCGCCGAGGTCATGTCTCCGGTAATCAGAACCACCACCAAAATGGAAAGAGAGGTAATCGCACTGACGCCGCAGGCAAGCCCGTCCAATCCATCTATTAGATTGATCGCATTGGAAAGTCCAACAATCCATAAAAGTGTGATCGGAATTGCAAAAATGCCAAACTCTATTACTGCCCCAAATACTGTAATCTGATCAATCACAACACCAAAACACACTGCCACACCTGCCGCACAAAGCTGTACAAGAAGCTTCAGCCAAGCCGACAGCCGGAGAATATCATCTAAAATTCCCAAGATCACCAAAATTGCTCCGCCCGTCCATATTGCAAACAATTCTGCCGAAAAGTCACAGAAAACAACGGTGGATACGGTAAATCCAACGAAAATTCCCAACCCGCCAATGCGCGGCGTAGGTTTTTTATGCATTCTGCGGGCATCGGTTGGAATATCAACCGCGCCGATCCGAAATGCCAGCAAACGCACTGGAGGCGTTACTGCATAAGAAATCAATGCCGCACAGACCACGGCTACAATCGAAAAAATAATTGCCGTTAAATTATTCATAAAAACCAACCTTTCCATCCGTATTTATGAAGCCTGTCCGGCTTCGCTGCGTTATTCGACCACATCCACACGGATGCACTCCGCTTCGCAATACAGTTGTGGAAACTGCACCGCCCGTACTTCACCTGCACGGATCATCTGTCCGTTAATTTCAAATCCCGTATCGCTCTGCACAGCATCCGCCTCAATGGTAATATACAATGTACTGAAGCCTTCCATTTCGGTATAAACCGGGTTTCCTTCTTTGTCAGCGCCTTTAAAATGCGCTGGCGCTGTTGAAGTGGCAGTAACAATCCCGATATCATCCACACCCTGAAAAGGATACACAAAATCCCGTGCTGCCACCTTGCTGCAAAATTCCGTTTGAATTTGCGGTACCTCCAGCACATACCGAATCCGCACCGCTTCCTGATGTCCGGGATGCAATATAACACGGTATAGGACAGCAGCCAATACAGCCAAAATTGCAAGTAAAATCACAAAATCAATAATATTGGGTTTTCGCTTTCGCTCCTGCGTCATGAAATTCCCCCTTGATCTTCTTTTCTCCGTTTCAGCGAAACAGACGCGTTTTCCGGTCCAAATGCAAAGACCGCTGCTTGATCCGCCTTGTTAATTTCTTGGGATGCACTTTTAACATAAGCCACGCTGATTCCGCACATCATCCAAAAAAGTCCTACGGTCGCGCCATTTTGCCACACCGGCAAAGCAATACCGCACAGCAGCAGCGCAGCTACTGAACATAGCGGTGCACTGCCGCCCAACCGCATATCTGCAGGGCTACGCACCACGCCGAAACGCAAAAATGCATCCATTACAGGTTCTTCTTTAAAAGTTTTTTTCAAAAACTGCAAACCTGTACCGATCAGTACAATCACAAAGACAATAAAAATCAACAGCCCAACCAATCCAAAGGTCTGAATATATAAAACGTAAAAACCTGATGGTGCCTCCTGCGCTGAAACAGAATCAATCCAAGCAGGCGTCAGTCCGCTGCCGACAAAAAACTGAGAAATGTCCAGTTTCATTGCCGCGGCAAAAATTTTCTGAAAACCTTGTATCAACGCAGCAGCCTGTCCAGCAAAATATGTGTAAATAAGATTTCCGAAACTTCCGGTTAAATGGATCAACGATACAAAGATTGCCAACATAATATCCAGGATAAAGAATCCGACACGCCTACGATATAAAACCAAAAGCAGCAATACGGCAATACAGGCACACAGCACTTCCGGACCGGTACTGCAAAAAACAAGCGCCGCTGTCATTGTGATCACACAAAATATGGATGTATGCCTTGAAACGCTAAGATTATTGCGCAAACAACCGCTGACTGCAAGCGGAATCAACGCCATAAATAAAATGGAAGCAAGTCCCTCTCGAAAAACCGGCAGATTCGATACAAACCGACTTAAAAAGCCGGCATCACGCACAACGCCCCCCACGAGATACCGCTGCAAAGCTTCTCCTGCAAGATACATTGCAGCAAGAACACCTCCGCCAATGTAAAGGGCAGTAATAATGCGATTGATTTTTCGAAAATCATACAGTATCAGCGTAGCCAAAAAATAGGTGCATATAAACAACGCATAAACGCCGATTTGCGAAACCAGCACACCGGAGAAATTCAGTATTCCGCCGCCAACTACAGTTAGCAACACAAGCGCTGCAAATATATCCCTGCGATAAAAACAGAGACTGCGTTTTCCGCGAAGCAGTTTTAAAAAATAGGAAACAAGTGTAATGGCAAGTGTCCACAACTGACTTTTATACCCTGCGAAAAGAAATAGCACCGCCAGCGCCATGATCCCGTTTTCCGGCAAAGCAAAAATTATACCAATCCCCACTGCTGCTGCAAACCATGCGGCTATAGAAACAGGAGAAAACCACAAAGTCAGCGTTCCTGCCAGCACTCCCAACACAAACGCAATATTTACCCGACCGGAAAATGCATTATCATGCAAAGACTCCCGACGTATGCCAAGAAAGTCGCAAAGGGTGCTGCCCAAACGGGAATAAAGTAAAACAGTCGATATATTGCCGCGCGAAGCAAGCAGCGGAACGGAAAGCAGTGCAAAAATCAAACCACTGTACAGGTTTCCACCGACAATCCACTTTTCGCGAAAAATACTGACCAGAACAGCAACAACAGACGCATAAACTCCAAAAGTTAAAAAGAAAGTGCCAATTACCCGCAAGCGCAATCTGAAAAAGATCTGCCGCATCCATCCCACTGCATTGATAAAAATGCTTTCATCAAATCTTCTGGAAGTGAAGTTTCGAATTTTTGCGCCGATACCTGCAAATCGAAAAAATCTGCCTGCCGCATATGAACGCGGCTTATTATTCAGCTTGCTGCCGCTTTCCTCTCCCACAGACAGATCCCCTCCTTTTTTCAGACACATCAGGTAAACCAACCGCAATCCTTTTATAATAAAAGCGCGCGTTGACAATTCCCCGCCATATCTTATGGAATATTATACTATGTTTAGTAAATAATTTCAAGGTTTATTTTTTTGTGAGCAGCCCGGAATAATATTTGCGCTGCGGTACTCATATATATAAATGACACAAAGCAGCGGCAAGTCTTAGCATCTGCCCTGTTTATCATAGGTAAGCCATGAGTCGGAGGTGGAAATCATAAACAGTCTTTCAGGACCAACATTTGGAAGGAGACGGGAGCCGAACAGCAACATTTCAGTAGTGACTCCCGCAGAACAGCAAAAACAGAGAAAACCTAAGAGCGATGGGGCAGACAGCCGACAGACCGTATATGTAAACCGCTATGGTCAAACAGAAAAAGAGGCGAAAGAAAGCATTCAAATTTTCGGCTGCAACACGCTTACAAAAAAGAAAAAAGCCGGATTTTTCCGTCAACTGCTGTCTAACTTCAATGACCCCATTATAAAAATACTAATCGGTGCACTGCTTATAAACGCGATTGTCAGCATGGGCAGAATGAATATTCCGGAAACCCTCGGCATCGTTGCGGCAATATTGATTGCCACATTGGTTTCCACTATATCCGAATACGGTTCGTCTCTGGCATTTGAGCGTCTGTCCGGAAAGGAAGACAACACACTCTGTATGATTCGCAGAGTGGGCGAAATCCAGGAAATTCGCATCTCTGATATTGCGGTGGGAGATATCGTCCTCCTGCGTGCGGGGATGACAATTCCTGCGGACGGCGTTCTGATCAATGGTGAAATCAGCTGCAATCAGGCTGCAATTACAGGAGAAAGTGCAGAACGGCGGAAAACTCCTGCACAAAGCGCCTCATTCG
>CASTST010000143.1 GCA_949451655.1 uncultured Eubacteriales bacterium
TTTCGGTGGGGAAGTGACTGTTACAGGGCTGCTTACCGGAAAGGATATTGTAGAGCAACTGCAGGACAAGCCTCTCGGGCAGGCATTGCTCCTTTCAAGAAATGTGCTGCGCAGCGAAGGAGATCTGTTTTTGTGCGGCATGACACCAAAAACACTGTCCGACTTGCTCCACACCCCTCTTATATTTAATCAGGATGACGGCGGAGATTTTTTATACAGTCTTTTAGGTATATAACTGTCTCATAAATGTAAAGAAAGGCATAATGAATAAAATGGCAAAACCGATCATAGCTATCGTAGGACGCCCGAATGTCGGAAAGTCCACCTTATTTAATAAGTTAATCGGCGAACGCCGCGCAATTGTTGAGGATACGCCCGGCATCACCCGGGACCGTATCTATGGTGAAACAGAATGGCGCGGCAAAAAAATGATTGTAATTGATACCGGCGGAATTGAGCCGAAAGCGGACGATACAATTTTGCAAAAAATGCGCCAGCAGGCACAAATCGCAATCGATACTGCCGATGCAATCATCTTTATGTGCGATATTCGAACCGGGCTTCTGGCAGACGACATGGATATCGCAGTCATGCTCAAAAAAAGCGGAAAGCCGGTTATTCCTGCAATCAATAAAGCGGACCGAATCGGTACGGTAGACCCCACTTTTTACGAATTTTACGAGTTGGGTTTTTCTATGGATCCGGTGGCGCTTTCCTCCCTGCACGGCAGCGGCAGCGGCGATCTTTTGGATGCAGTTCTGGAGGTTTTGCCTCCTTATGAGGAAGAGGAAACAGAGGACGATGTGATCCGCGTGGCTGTAATCGGTAAGCCGAATGCAGGCAAATCCTCCCTGATTAACCGGATTCTTGGAGATGACCGCTTGATTGTATCCGATATTGCCGGTACTACCAGAGATGCGATTGACACGCCTTTTGAAAATGACCTTGGAAAATATGTGCTGATTGATACCGCCGGAATCCGCAGACAAAGCAGAGTAGAGGACAGAATTGAAAAATTCAGTGTTCTGCGCGCAAAAATGGCTGTGGAACGTGCAGATGTTTGCCTTCTTGTGATTGATGCGCAGGAGGGTGTTACTGAGCAAGACGAAAAAATTGCCGGAATTGCCCATGAAGCGGGCAAAGCCACCATAATTTGCGTCAACAAGTGGGATTTGGTTGAAAAAGACAATAAGACTGTAAATGCATATACAAAAAAAGTATATGACGCGCTTTCTTATATGACCTATGCCCCTCTTCTTTTCATATCCGCCAAAACAGGGCAGCGCATACCGAAGCTGTTTGAGCATATAAATTATGTAAATAACCAAAGTAAAATGCGCATTTCTACCGGTATGCTCAATGATGTGCTGGCTGAAGCCGTAAACCGTGTGCAGCCGCCTACAGACAGAGGCAAGCGCCTGAAAATTTATTATATGACCCAGCCTTCTGTAGCACCGCCGACTTTTATTTTGTTCTGTAACAATGCAGAATTGTTCCATTTTTCCTATCAGCGCTACATTGAAAATCATCTGCGGCAAACCTTTGGATTTAAAGGAACGCCTATCCGTATTGTTGTGCGCCAGCGCGGCGATAAAGAGGATTAACTTACCGTCCACTTCATTAAATTTATTGTCGCTCCGCGGCAGAAGGGAGACGCATATGCTGTTTGAATATCTCTCACGGCAAAATGTTATCAACGTGTATGTACTTACAGTTCTCAGTGTGATTGTATGCATTGTCATCCCATATTTTCTGGGAAGTCTCAATTTCAGCGTCATCCTTTCGGGAAAGCTGTATAAAGAAGACGTCCGTTCCAAAGGAAGCGGCAATGCCGGATCCACCAATATGCTGCGCAATTACGGTAAAAAAGCTGCCGGGCTGACCCTGCTTGGAGACGCTTTGAAAACAGTGGTTTCCTGTTCCTTTGGGATTCTTGTATACGGTGTTTACGGCGCATACCTTGCGGGTCTATTCTGTATGCTTGGTCATATGTTTCCCGCCTACTTTAAATTTAAAGGCGGCAAGGGCATTGTTTGTCTTGCCGTCATGATTCTGATGACAGACTGGCGCGTTTTTCTGATTTTGTTTTTAATTTTTCTTGTTATTGTGCTTGGAACCAAATATGTTTCTCTTGGCTCTGTAATCGGCGCTATGCTGTATCCCATTGTACTGAACCGGATCAATACAGGAACTGGAAACCCTGTCCGCTCTGTAGAAGTAATTGCTATCCTTGTTGCGATACTGGTAGTATTTATGCACAGAGAAAATATTAAACGGCTTTACCAGGGAAAAGAAAGCAAGATAAAACTTGGAAAAAAGAAAAAAGACAGCGAAAAATCAGAAAACTCCCAAAAGGATCAGGGCAGCAAAAATGACTGATCATGCAGAAGAACGATTTTTAGAGTTGACTTTGCAGTCTGCGCAAATGCAGACCCTGCAAAATCTTGTGTTATCTGCACCCAAAGGGACAGACGCAGAAAAAATCCGCTGCACAATGCGAAATATATCTGAAAATTTATGTATCCAAATGGAATATAAGTTTTCAGAAGGCAGAGTGCGTCAAAAAAATCTGCCTTTGGATGGATTTGTGGATGCGGTTCGGACAGAGCTTGCTGTCTTTGCGCGTGCCGACTTGCATGACAGCGGCGGCAGTGCGTCCTTGATGCGTTCTAAGAAGGGGAAGCTGACCCTTATAACACACGGAACGATCGGAAGCGGGAAAAAGCAGTCTTTGACAGGAAACGACAGAAAAAAGCAATATTTCCTGGACGGATCTGAACCGTTTTTATATCATTTGGGCATCTCAAACGAAAAGGGCAGAGTACACGACAAAAAGCAGGCGAAATTCCGCCAGATCAACCGCTTTTTGGAACAGGTGCAAATTATTTTGAAGGAATTGCCTGCGGCAGGAACTTTACATATTGCAGATTTGTGCTGCGGAAAAAGTTATCTGAGCTTTGCAGTATATCATTATCTTGTAAATGTTTTAAAACGGGATGTCGTGATGGACTGTATGGACTTAAAAGAGAGCGTTATGCTTGACTGTATACGTATCGCATCTCTGTGCGGCTTTGCGGAAATGCACTTTCAGGCAGGTGACGTTTCAAAGTATACAACGGACAAGCCTGTTCATTTGTTGATCAGTCTTCATGCCTGCGATACAGCCACCGACCTTGTGTTAGATCGAGGAATTGCACTTGGAGCAAAAGCGATTTTGGCAACGCCCTGCTGTCACAGACAGTTGAGCAGGGAACTAAATTGCCCGTCCCTGTCCTTTATCTCCCGGCATCCTGTTTTAAAATATAAATTCTGTGATGCGGCGACCGACGCCTTGCGCATTCTGCGTCTGGAAGCCTGCGGATACACCTGCGATGCGTTAGAATTTACCGCTCCGGAGGATACGCCGAAAAATGTGCTGATCCGTGCTGTCCGACGCGGTGGGGTGGATTATAAAAAGGCAGTCGGCAATGACGCGCAGGCACGTTATCAGGAAGCGCTGCGATACCTCACCGGAATGAAAACAGAAGATTGAAAATAAGGAATCATACTGATATGAATCATCCACTTACATGCATTTATGATGCGAAAACAACGCCTTCAAACCGGCTGGAAGCTTTAAAGGAACTGCAAAGCGAGACAAAAGAATTCTGCCCCCGCGGCGAATATGTAAACAATCATATTCATACTACCTATTCCTTTTCCCCTTATACGCCGACAGCAGCTGTATATGCAGCGAAAGAAGCCGGACTTTCTACAGCAGGAATTATGGATCATGACAGCGTAGGCGGCTGTGAGGAATTTTTGGAAGCCGGAGAAATTTTGTCCATGCCTGTGACGGTGGGATTTGAATGCCGCACCTCAGTTGCTGGCACGCCGCTGGAAGGGCTGCGTCTTAATAATCCGGATCAGAAATCGGTAGCATATGTAACGCTCCACGGAATTCCCCATCAAAATCTTGCACGCTGTGAATCAGTCCTACAGCCGCTGCGGGAAAAGCGAAACCTGCGTAACCGTAAAATGTGCGATACGATCAATAAAATTGTATCGCCCTATAATATACATATTGACTTTGCAGAGGATGTTCTGCCTTTGTCTTCCGCTTCGGCAGGCGGAAGCGTAACAGAACGTCATTTGCTGTATGCATTGGCTGTAAAAATTGCCGACAGCGGGGACAGAGAAACTGTAATCGAAAAAATCAGCGCACTGTGCCAAATGGATCCTGCTGAAAAATCTCTGGAAAAGCTCCGCAGCGCGCCCGAAGAATATTATTTGTATGATATATTGGGAATACTCAAAAGCCATCTGGTATCTAAAATTTATGTGGACGCCAATGATGAGCTGATGCATATACGCGATTTTGTACGGTTGGCAAATGAAGTCGGCGGAATCGCGGCATATGCTTATCTGGGAGATGTTTCTGAAAGTCCTACAGGGGATAAAAAAGCCCAGAAATTTGAAGACAGCTATTTGGAATTGCTCTTTGATCAGCTGCGTGAAATCGGATTTCATGCTGTCACCTATATGCCATCCAGAAATACCCATGTTCAGTTGGAACGTGTGATGGAATTATGTACACGGTACGGATTTTTCCAGATCAGCGGCGAGGATATCAACTCACCACGTCAATCCTTCTTGTGTGAAGCGATGCGCGCATATCCTCACCTTATTGAATCTACCTATGCATTGATCGGGCATGAACGGCATGCAACTGCCTATCCCGGGCAGGGAATGTTTTCTTCTTCTGTATTACAGGAAACACCGGATCTGCAGCAGCGAATTCGTAAGTTCGCCGCATTTGGACGGCAAATATAAACTACCATAACAAGGAAAGGAATTCAACCGATGAATCCAACAGAAAATATGAATTCAGCAGCCAAAATTGCACCTGCGCTGCGTATGATCTATGCCCCCGACGGACGGGCGGCAGTGTCTTTTTCGGACACCGCGGAAAATATATCTCTCCATACCGATGAAAGCAGCTGGGAAAAAGATCTTACTGCCTATTGCAGCAAGGCGGCAGCAGATAAAGCAATAGTAGAAATCAAAGGGATCGGTTGCTTTACAGTGGAAAGAGAA
>CASTST010000144.1 GCA_949451655.1 uncultured Eubacteriales bacterium
AGAAAAATGCAGCGCTGCTGCCGAAATCTCCCGGCGTATATATAATGGAAGATAAAGACGGTAAGGTAATCTATGTGGGTAAGTCCCCGGCGTTGAAAAACAGAGTCAGCCAGTATTTCCATGGTGCCCACGATATTAAAACCTCCCGTATGGTGTCCCACGTCCGGGATTTCCGGTATATTACCTGCGACACGGAGATGGAATCTCTGGTGCTGGAAAATAATCTCATCAAACAGTATACGCCAAAGTATAATATTTTACTGAAAGACGCCAAATCCTATCCATATATTAAGGTAACTACGGAGGAGGAATATCCGCGGATTGTTATGACCCGTAAGCGGGGCGAAAAAGGATTGTATTTCGGTCCCTATTCCAACACCAAGGTGATTGGCAATATAATTTCCACAATTGAAAAAACGCTGGGCATTCCTTCCTGCAAAAAGAAATTTCCCGATGATATCGGAAAGGGCAGGCCGTGTGTATATCGGCAGATTGGCAGATGCTGCGGCGTTTGCACGGGACAGGTCAGCGCTCAGGAATACGGCGAGCTGATTAAATGCGCAGTGCAGCTGCTGCGGGGAAATACCAAGGAAGTGGAAACGGCGCTCAGCGCCCGTATGGAACGTGCGGCAGAGCAGGAGCGGTTTGAAGAAGCCGCACGGTGCAGAGACGCGATCGCGGCGCTTGGCAGGCTGGGCGACAGACAGAAAACCCAACTGTCCCCCGATACGGACTGCGACGTGCTTGCTCTGTCCTCTCATGAGGGATGCGACTGCGCGGCTGCTTTATATATCCGCGGCGGCGCCATTTGCGACAGCGAATATTTTATGTTTGGTGCAGATGAAATCACTGGTGCCCAGACATACAGTGAAGAGGAAACAATTCCGGAAAACGCTCAGGAGGACTCTCCTTTTGCGGCGTTTATCGTTAACTTGTACCGCTACAGAGAATACATCCCAAAGGAAATATATCTTTCGTTTTCCCTGACAGAAAGCGACCGGGAAATTACGGAAACGTATTTATCCCAGCGTGCCGGACGGAAAATTCAAATTCGCACGCCGGTACGCGGCATCCCACGGGATCTGTGCAAAATGGCGCAGCGGGACGCAGTGCGTCATAGTGTGACCCGACGGAGAAAAGACGATACAGATGAAAAGCTCCTTGCCAGTCTTGCGTCACTGCTGCATTTGGAGGTGCTTCCCCAGAAAATTGAAGCATATGATATTTCCAATATGGGCAGCGAAAATATCACCGCAGGTATGATTGTGGTGGAAAATGCAAAATTCTGTAAAAAGCATTACCGCCATTTTAAAATAAAAGGGAATGACGGTCCGGACGATTATCAGGCAATGGAGGAAGCGCTCCGCCGCAGACTGTCTCATGTGGGGGAATCCGACGATGCATCTTTCGGCGTACTGCCGGATCTGATTTTGCTGGACGGCGGCGCGGGTCATGTGTCCGTGATCCGGCAGCTGCTCCGATCTCTGGGAATTGCTGTGCCGGTGTTCGGCATGGTAAAGGACGAGCATCATAAAACCAGAACCATTGTTTCTGAGGACGGCGAAGTGAGCATTGCAAGAGAGCCGGAGGTGTTTCGGTTTGTATATCGGATTCAGGAAGAAGTGCACCGATATACAATTTCCCGGATGAGCGCAGCAAAAGGAAAGGGTATGAAGCATTCTTCATTGGAAAAAATACCGGGTATCGGTCCAGCAAAAGCAAAGAAGCTGCTGCTGCAATTTAAAACCCTTGCGGCACTGCGTGCGGCATCGGTGGATGAAATATCTGCTGTTCCGGGCGTTACCAGAGAAAACGCAGCTGCAATTCTGGAATTTTTACGGGATAAATAGACAATTGTAAAAGTGAGGTGTGATCTTGGAATGAGAATTATAACGGGCAGCGCCAGAGGGATTCAGTTGGAATCTCTGTCAGGCGAGAATACAAGACCTACGACAGATCGGGTAAAAGAAGCACTTTTTTCTATGATACAGTTTGAAATCGAGGGCAGGCGGGTGCTGGATTTGTTCGGCGGCAGCGGTCAGCTTGGACTGGAAGCCCTTAGCCGCGGTGCGCAGCACTGTGTATTTATTGATGCGGCGAGAGCGGCGTGTGATATCATTACTGCAAATGCCAAAAAATGCAAATTATTTGACAAATGCAGAATATCAACGGGAGATTATGCATCTTTTTTGCGCAGTGCGGCAGAAAAGGAGCAGTTTGATATTATATTCCTGGATCCTCCCTATGATTCGGAGTATCTTGCGGCGGCGCTGACCGGCATTGCGGAGGGCGGACTGCTGGCAAACGGAGGAAAAATCGTCTGTGAAACGGATAACGGCGCATTGCCTGCGTCCAAGCGATTGTTAAAGGATGAAGCATACCATGCACAGCAGGTTCGTCAGCAGGTATTCGGTGGAGATGATGCGTTGCAGGCGCGGTTTACAGTTTTGCGCAGCGCTTTGTACGGCAGAACCCGGATTACGCTTTTGGAATGTGCAGACGGACCGGAGGATGGGCAATGAAGCGTGTAGCAATGGTAACCGGCAGCTTTGACCCGGCAACACTTGGTCATGTGGATATCATACGGCGGGCGGCAAAGGCGTTTGACGAGGTATATGCCGTTGTTTTGGTGAATGCCGAAAAACGGAATTCTGGGATGTTTACGCCTACCCAGCGTCGTCTGATTTTGGAAAGCGCGTGCAGGGACATATCCAATGTGCAGTGTCTTGTGTGCGATGAGCTTGCCGCTGAATTCGCGGACAAGCTTGGTGTGTCTTATATTGTAAAAGGAATCCGCAACGGAACAGACTTTGATTACGAATATACTTTGGCGGAAATTATGCGTCGGTTTTCTCCCAGACTGGAAACCTTTTTCCTGCCGGCGAATCCTTCGCTGGCACATGTTTCGTCAACGTATGCAAGGGAACGCTTGCGCTATGGCGCGGATCTGTCGGACGTGGCGGACGCGGCAACAGCCAAGCTGATGGTTCAGTTTTTAGCGGAAAGAGAAAATACTGCAACGTAAAAAAGAGGGCATGCCCTCTTTTTTTATTTGTGGGGAATTCCTTTGCTTTTCACCGGATGAAAAAGGCTTCCGTGTGAGATGCATGCTAAAAGGCTCCCTCCAGCAAAAGAAACTTCCGCGCAGCAAAAAAAATAAAAAGGCTTCCTTGTGCTGGAGCCGCGTAGCGGATTCTAGGGAGCTGTCGCACAACTAAAACTTTAAAAAGGCTCCCTTGTGCAAAGGGAGCTGGCTCCGCGTAGCGGAGACTGAGGGATTGTTTAGGCGAGACTGTCGATTTGCAGATTCTTCAAAATGATAGAAAGACAATCCCTCCGTCACGATCGCTACGCTTGACCGTGACACCTCCCTTTGCACAAGGGAGGCTTAAGGTTAAGGTCGGTGGGCTTCGTCACGGCAAGCTGCGACAACTCCCTTTGCTGGGGCTTGGGTATGTGCCACTTCCTTTTAATAGGAGGGGGGCGGTATGTATCGTGTACCTGAGGAGATGCCTTATATTATAATCCGACTTTTCACTGCAGAATCAATATACGTGCAAACGCCGGGAAAATTGGTGTTTATATCATGATTGGATATGCGCAGCACCATAATATCGTACCCACCCAAATAGGATGTCCGTTCGGAATCGTATTCCCGTCCTTCTTCTTTATAATGTTGCGACCCGTCAAGCTCAATCACAAGTTTTGCCTGTGCACAATAAAAATCTGCTATGTATTTTCCTAAAACCTTTTGCCGTAAGAACCGTGCAGGATGCGTTTTCAAAAAATCATACCATAAGTGATTTTCTTCCTTGGTCATGTTTTTACGCAAGTCTTTCGCGAAAGATACAATAGCTTTATTGTGCTTTCGATCCATAATAATTCTCTCCAAAATTGTACATACTAAAAGACTCCCTTGTGCAAAGGAGTCTTTACGTGCAGATTTTACTTTGCCGGGTTATTTTCATAGTGTTCCAACGCGAATTTACAGCACTGTAAGACTAATAAATTAAAAGAAACATCATTATCTACAGCTATTTGATTTAATTCCTCGAACATCTTCTCTGTAAAACGTATTGTTCGGGGAATGTTTGCTCCCTTAAATTCGTTTTCTACTTTAAATGTATTATCAAACATATAATCACTTCCAAAACTATTATTGACATTATTTTATAAATTATAAATACCAATTCCTACAACCGAAAATGATTCGTAATTGGTGCCTTGCTTTTTTATAGTAGCTGTAATCGAGATCTTGGGCATCTTTAGGAGCATTATTACATTTCCCCGCCAAACCAAAGGCTCCTTTGTGCAAAGGGAGCTGTCGCGTAGCGACTGAGGGATTGTACGAGTAAAATTGTCGATTTGCAGATTCTTCAAAATGATAGAAAGACAATTCCTCCGTCACGGCTAACGCCGTGCCACCTCCTTTTGCACAAAGGAGGCTTTTCGTTTGTTTTGCTTCATTGTGTCTGCTTCTAAATTTATTTTTTATTTAGTTAATATTAAGGTAAGATATCGAAAAATTCATGTTATAATGCATAAAACAAACCTTCTTTTAAATCAAATTCAACTCTGAATCGGGTATATAAACAAATTCATATAGTTACTATAATATACACAACAACATAATTGGAAGTGGTTATATGTTTAGAATAGAAAATGACTCTAAAGGAGCTAATACAGCACGAACTGTCCGATTTACAGAAAAACTATTTGAACAATTAAATCATCTTGCAGCACAAAACAATATATCATTTAACTCACTGGTTATTCAATGCTGTAAATATGCTTTGGATAATTATGATGGAACGGCTTCTGATATAGATAATATACATCTTAAATAGGTTCCCGTCATATTTTATGGAACTCGATTTAGAAAACAGCATGAAAGAAAAACGGCTCGCCGTTGTGGAGCACAATGGGTACATTGTGCTTTCTCCGGATATCAGTGAGACAATGGACTGGGAACCGGGGACGGAGCTTATGGGCAGCAAGGTGAATGGAATGTTG
>CASTST010000145.1 GCA_949451655.1 uncultured Eubacteriales bacterium
AAACATCTCCTTTTACACCGATATAATCTGCACGGAACGGGACGCCGCTGGCAGCAATCGGGTATATACCTGTAGTATGATCCACAAAATATGTGTCAAATCCGGTGCGTTTGATTTCCTCGGGCGTCAGATTCCGCGTCAATTGATACAAAATAGCAGAGATCATTTCCACATGCGCCAATTCTTCCGTACCAATATCGGTCAGTATTCCTTTTACCTCATCATAAGGCATTTCATATCTTTGACTCAAATATCTTGTGGAAGCTGCGAGTTCTCCATCAGGACCTCCTAATTGTAAAATGTTATACTATAAATCAGACCTATAATATAACTTTAGCGATGATTCCGGTCTAAAAAAAACAATTTTTGATAAAAGACTTTTCATAACCCCATTGGCAAACGCTTCATCGGAATATGTCATAATATACTGAATAAAAGAACTCATATCCAATGTGATATCTATCGTTCTGGACACAGTATCACACCCTTTTTCTTTGCATATTTTTTCTTTTTCATCATAGGTTTGTTTCGCCTGCAGCAGATATTCCAATGTGTACACACCTGCTTCATACGCCTGCTCAATGCGCCGCAAACGCATTTTTTCCCGTCGCAGCATACTTTCATCCGTCTCTCCTTTTGAAGGCAGTGGATTGACGCGGATTCGTATCTGCCTGCCTGATAAATCCGCTGATAATTGCCTGGCTACCGCAGTATGTATCTGCTCTGTAGCCACTGAATGGGACACATTGCACTTCCCTTTTGCATATCCGCAGCATTGCAGCCGCCCGCCTCGTGAAGACATTGTCAATGTACTGCCGCATGCAGAACAACGGATCAATCCCGAGAGGGCAAACTGTCCGCCTGATCGTACATATGGCTGCGGCTGAAAAGAATTGTTTTTCAGTTTATTCGTACACACTTTATAAAGGTCGGCATCAATTAAAGGCATATGTTCCCCCTCTACTGTACGAAAACTGCCATCTGTATTTTTCTTCCGCACAAAGCCTAAGTAAACCGGATTATTTAATATGTACCGAACCGTCCGCACCTCAAAAGGGTTTCCACCCCTTGTCCGCACACCCCTCTCATTCAGATCTGCCGCAATTGCGCGCAAGGGCACTCCGGTCGCATACGCCTGAAACATATATCGTACAATCTGCGCCCGCTCCTCATCCGGAATATATTTTCCATTCGAGACAGCATATCCATATGGCGGCGGTGCAATAATCATCCCTCTTGAAAACCGTTCATCCATTCCCCGCCGCACTTCTTCCGATAAATTGTCGCAATAGTATTCGTCCATCACTTCAATAATAGATTCATAAATTTTAGATGTTTTATCTTTTCCGATTGGTTCAGAAACAGATAAAATATCAATCCCCAATTTATTGCGCAGCAGCGTTTTGTAAAAGATACTGTCGCTGCGGCTGCGGGCAAACCGGGAAAACTTCCACACAAGAATCACATCAAACGGTCGTGGCGTACTCTTTGCCGCCCCGATCATTTTTTGAAATGCGGGGCGTTTTTCTGCTTCCCTTCCACTGATTCCCTCTTCCCTATAAATGTTTGCATTTGGAAGATGAATTCCCTGGTTTTTGGCGTATTCCTGAATTTTTTTCAATTGACTGTCCGGCGAAAATTCTAACTGCTCGTCCGTTGAAACACGAATATATGCGGCTCCGGTATACATAAACACCCTCCCCTATACAAAATCACATCAATAGCAGTTTATGCATATGATAAAATTGACGTGACTCGGATAATAACGGGGAGAATTATATCTATATGGAGAATTTGCATATTTTAGATTCTGAAAACACAGAACATTTGGATTTTTTAGTAAAGGCTGCTGAAAACGCAGCGTGCGAATGGCTGCAGGCGCATCCGGAGCAGCAGGTACAGATTGCCGCTGCATTGGAACAATGGGCAAAAAACAAAAATAAGAAAAAGAAAATATAGATTTTGCAAAAAGGTATTGCAAAATTGCCATGACTGTGGTAAAATACATAAGCAACGCCGGAATGATGGAATTGGCAGACGTGCTGGACTCAAAATCCAGTGGTAGCGATACCGTGCGGGTTCGACCCCCGCTTCCGGCACCAATCAAAGCCGACAATTTTTGTAAAAAATTGTCGGCTTTATTTTTCTGATTTAAAAAATTTAAGCCAATTGATACACCACCTGCATCGGAACCCATAAGGGTTAGTTAAGGTGGTGTTTTATTATATAAACTTAGGATTTAAGCGACTTATAATAGTCGTTTTTTGTTATCTTTATTTGGACTTCAAACAAAAATTTGAAAATTAAAAATGTTTTTCATCTAAACTTGACAAAATCCCCATTTGGAGATATAATGACAATATAGTGACTGGTCATTATAAAGAAAGGTTGATATAACATGAGTCAAAAAGCAATAAAGGGAAGCAAGCAAATTGCAGACCAAATAAAATTCAGACGCCACGAATTAAACTTAACGATAGAAGAAGCTGCTCTAAAAGCTGGCGTAGGAACAAAAACATGGTGCCGTTATGAGGCAGGCGGTTCCATTCGATGTGACAAATATCGCGGCATCTGCAAGGCATTGAATTGGCATGCCTTCCCGGAAGATAATCCGGAAGATAATACTGTATTTAATTTGGAGGAATATCAACACCATGAAGCATGGTCGCGATACCTCGAAACAGAGTATGGCATACTCCCTGCGTTATCTTTTGCCGTTGGCAGCGATATTTTACTCGATCATCTCGAAGAAGATATTGGAGAACTTTCTACATACCCGAAAGACTCACATATTGGTCAATTGAATTTTTCTTGGTTAAAATCATCCTTACCTCAACAATTTTTAATGCAATATAATTACGATTTTTTGTATTGCCTTCGCTCCACTGTCATGCACTTTCGAAATATCGCGCAAACAGGAGATGTCTTCATTGCTCGCAGCGTATTGGAAGAACTGACGTTGTACTTAATCATGGATGAATCACAAATGTTTATTGAAAGCGAATTGTCTGCTATTGTAGCAAGCGGGATCGAATACAACGAAACATGGGATGACTGGGTTTTTGATATTTTTGATGATATGGACATAGTCACCTTTTTGTATTCTGAATGTTATTTGATGGAAGACAATCCATATCATTTTAAGAACTGGACAAATCAACAATTTTGGTGCTGAATAATATCAATTAGCAATATAAAAGGAGGAAAAAGTGACATGAAAAAAATGCATTCTTTTACCTGGGAGCAAGTATATTCGCACTGGCAGCATAACTACTATTTTGGTCCGTCTATTTTACATAAACCGATCATTCCCCGTGAAATCCATGTCGAATATAATCGTCCTGACGAAATATTTTACGGTTATGATTGGATTTCAAATGATGAATATGAGCGGCGAAAAGAAATAATCTCCACCAATCCGACACAGTTTTTGTACTTTACTGAGCCAACAAATAAAGGAACAATCCATACATTGAGAATGTTAGTAGATGCAAAAGATGAAGAAGAACGCGCTGCAGTTTGGATGTGCGCATTTGCAAAAGAAGTGATGGAAAACCATACTGGAAATATCTTTCGTATAGCAGATCAACTTTGGAAAGTCTCTAATGATTTCCTGTCAGAGCGGTATTTTATGTGGCACCATGCAATGAGAAAACTTGTCCCTGAGATGTTTGTTAAAGATTTGCTTTCTGAAAATATACAAATCAATACAGTTGAGTCGATAATAGATTTAGCAAGTTTAAATGCTGCTTTGATTTTGCACGAATATACTCCAACATTGTATTCATCATTAGATCTTGGTAAAACTATGGAAGACTACACAATCAGACGATAAACATTCGAATGATTAAGGAGAAATAAAAAATGGGAATTTTCGATGCATCCAATAGAGAATTAGCACTTTGCTATGCACATATTGCGTATAGAAACACTGATTTAGAAGACTACCATTCACAAAATGTTATTATGAATGATGATTTCTATCATATTATTTATGAAATTGTATCGAAGCAAATTAGAAGAATTAAACGGAATCAAAAAATATTAATACAGATAAATAGTTTAGATGAATACAAAACTATTCTGCAGCAAATGTATTATCCCAGAGCAAAAGAGTTGCAGAAGTTTGCTTTGGATGTGTTTGGTACGATTCAGCTTAAAATGGGAAGTCAGTGGGATCCTGCCGAAGCATTAGAATCAAAAAGACCAAAAGACGCGGCTGAGTATATTCTGTCTGGGCACTTCAAAGAATGCTGTGAACTGCATCGAGAATTAGATGATACTACAATGAAATACATAAATCGCGATGTTCATAACCGTATGTATACTTTAGTTACTATGAAGTACTTTGGTGAAAATTTTGAGCAATAATTTTAAAGGAACCAATAAGGTCCCCCAGCAAAGGGAGCTGTCATGGCAAAGCCATGACTGAGGGATGTAAAATAATTATTTTTTTACAAATATCTATATTTTTGTGTGCAAGTATGATATTATAGAAAAAATAATGCGGCAAATAGCCGGTACAAAGGATAATGCAGTATGATCAATATTATTCCAACACCCAAAAGCATAAAAGAAAACAGCGGCTGCTTTCAGGAAAAAAAGCTCTCGGTATATGTGGATTCCGATACTGACAAGAGAATTATAACCGCTGCCCGAACGCTTTGCAAAGAGATTGAAGCGCTTGCCCGTTCCTATGTTCCCGTTACCTCATCCAAGCAGGAGAACAACGCCATCGCAATAACGCATGGCAGCAGCGGTGAGGGCTACACACTCAATGTGAGCGAAAACAAAATCAGCATTACAGCGCAGGGACCTGCGGGCGCATTTTACGGCATCCAGACTCTGCGGCAGCTTATAAAAGAAAACGGTCTTTCTGTTCCCTGCTGCCGGATAGATGATGCTCCGGATTTTCCGTACAGAGGTTTCTATCATGACATTTCCAGAGGCAGAGTATGCCGGCTTGAAACGCTCAAAAGAAT
>CASTST010000146.1 GCA_949451655.1 uncultured Eubacteriales bacterium
AGGTACTGCACAGCGAACTGCAATCGGTCAGCGCGCCGATGGCGCTGTTATTCTAATTTGTACAGATGGGCGCACTGCCAGCAGTCTGGGCGCAACCCACAATGATATGATTGATCTGATGGTTTCCTATGGCGCGGTGTCTGCCGGTATGCTGGACGGCGGATCTTCCTCTATGATGTATTATCGGGATTATTATAATAAATACGAAACAGATACAAGCCTGTTGGATAAATATCAGCTGCAAGGACTTGTAAATAAATATAAGGCTTTTACTACTCCAAGACGGATGCCTACCTTCTTCATGGTGTCCGATGCATCTTGACCGAACGGGAGCAGATATGACAGAAAACGAATTTATCTTTGAGGAGCGGCGGAGAATCCCGCTGTTTTGGAAAATTTATATCAGTGCAGTGGCAGGATTGTTGATCCTGATCCATGGCGCCCTGTTTTGGGTAAACGGATTTTTAAGGGATTATGAGTTCGCTCAGCCCAAGCATGTAGCGCAAGGCGTTTTTGACACCTACTTTGCAAATTTTTCTCCGGAAACCTTTTTAGATTTATGTGATAGCAGTACCACAAAATATGAAACAAGGGAAAATTTAATCGCATATCTGGACACACTTGTAAAGGATGCCGAAATCACATATCATAGTGTATCTACAGGTATGGATGATACATTGCAGTATGTTGTCCGCGCTGGGGAAACAAAATTTGCATCCTTCTCTCTGGTGAAAGACGCCGGCAGCAAAGGCGGATTCACCCGATATAAGCAGGGAAACTTTGCATTGTACACCGATGCAAAATCAAAAGTGGATGTAGAAATTCCCGCCGGGTATACTTTATATTTGAACGGTATAGAAGCAGAGCGGCAATATGTGATTGAAGAGGGCATACAAACGCCTTCCTGCGCACATATGCCGGAAGGCGTCAACGGAATCATCATGGAAAAATACAAGGTCAGTGGCTTTATTCAGCCACCTGCAATTGAGGTGTATAGTCCAAACGGTGAACTTGCTCCGCTGGAAGAAATCAAATCCGGTTCTTATAAGGCGTCTGTCATCCCGGATCAGGGGCTCGCTGAACAGTACAGCAAATGGTTTATCGAGGCAGCAACGAAATATGCTGTTTATATGCAGTATGATTCTAAGGTTGCTGCAATGCGGTTCAGCAGCGTTGCACCTTATTTTGATCCAAGCTCCAAGCTCTATGAAGATATCCGCACAGTAGAAAATGGATTTGTGATTGAATATGAGCGGTATGAGATCCGGGACGAAAAAGCTTTTGATTTCGTCCGGTATAACGACAATACTTTTTCCTGCCGCGTTACACTTACCCATATTTTATACCGCCGCGGTATGGATAACTATGTGGATCCTATAGACATCACATTCTATGCCCACGAGGCTGACGGAAAAGTTTTGATTTACGACATGGACAGTAATTAAATATAAGGAGAATTTATGGTACCTTATTTTCCCGATTTTATACAATCTGCAGACCTTTCTATTTTAGCATGGATTCAAACACATCTTGTTTCGCCTTTTTGCGACGGATTCTTCAAGTTGGTCACGCATTTGGGAGACAGCGGAATCTTTTGGATACTCATTGCAGTCATCATGCTGTTTTTCAAAAAAACCAGAAAAACAGGGCTTATGATGGGCGCTGCACTGGTACTTGGCGTGATATTCGGAAACGGCATATTGAAAAACCTTTTTCAAAGAGTGCGCCCCTTTGATTTAGAAAACGCACTTGTACAGGTTCCCATTATAGCGAAACCGGGAGACTGGTCTTTTCCATCGGGTCATACGTTAGCTTCCTTTGAGGCTGCCACAGTGCTAATGATCCGGGATAAACGATTCGGCATTCCTGCTCTCATACTTGCTGTTCTGATTGCATTTTCCCGCCTGTATCTGTATGTGCATTTTCCATCAGACGTAATAGCCGGAGCACTGCTGGGTATACTTTTCGGATGTCTTGGCGTTTGGATCGTAAACAAAGTATGGAAAGCTGCAACGAAAAATATCAGTAAAGCATAAATCCACACAAAAACCGCTTGTTTTGTAAAACAAGCGGTTTTTGTTCAATATAGTTTATTTTCAACTACATTTAGCGAGCGTTGTATTCGGGCTCTCTGCTTCTGAAAAGAAGAGATATGCACCAAAGGCCGCCAAGAGCAACCAGTGTATATACAATTCTGCTGACTACTGCTGCGGGACCGCCGCAAATCCATGCTACGATGTCAAACTCAAAAAGACCGATGCTGCCCCAGTTCAGAGCGCCAATAATAACAAGAATCAAAGCAATTCTGTCAAGCACCATGAATATCACCATACCTTTCGGAATTATTTGATAACGCCTAAGCGTACTCGCTATTATGATTCCCGCATTCAATAAAATTATTAAGAAATTATGAAAATATCATATGTAATACTTCACTCATTTGATCCATTACTGGAAATCCGCAGCGCAGCAGTTTTTCCTTTGCCATGTGTCCGCCGCTGTATAAAATACAATCGCAGCCAAGTTCCCGCGCAGTCTGTGCATCATGATCCGTATCACCGATCAGAAGTGCAGTGGATAAATCCATATCCGTTTCCGCCGCAAACTTTTTGGCAACAGAAATTTTTCCGATACCATAGATATCCTCTGCTGTCAGAATTTTCATAAAATAATGTTCCAGCTTTAAATACCCCAGTATATTATACAGCATATTTGTTTCACAGGCGGATAGAATAATCTGCGGCATCCCAGCGTTCCTGCACGCTTCCAAAACCTGCTGCACCCCCGGTACTGCCGTTATTGTCTCCACACCTGCAGCGTATGCATCTACCCATTCTTTTGCAGGAATTTCATAAGGTTCCATATGAAAATCAAAACCAAGACGTGCATAGTATTCCCGCACAGGAAATCCAAATACCTTCTGATATGCCTGTATATTTTTTATTTGCGGCAGGTTCCGCTTTACAAGCACACCGTTGATTGCATCTATACTGAGCGTAACATCATTGGCAATGGTTCCGTTAAAATCCCATATAATACATGAATATTTCAAAGTATTCTCCTTGTGATTTTATAATTTATCTATATTTTAAATAAAAGACAAGCGACAGTCAAGCATCCCGTGCATATAATATGGATAAAGCCTTTTGCCGGGAGATTTTTCTTCCGATAATGATATTATTTGTACCGCCGCTTCCCCGGCGGAATGGAGGTTATTATGGAGCTCCTTTTTATGATTGCTGCGGCCCTGTCTTTTGCGCTTCTCAGCGCACAGCCGGGGCAAAACTTCCCGCCGCCCTTGCCAAAAGAGAAGGAAGCAGAACTGTTTTTGAAAAAATTAGAAGGAGACGAGGAGGCGCGCAGTCTTTTAATTGAGCACAACCTGCGGCTTGTTGCACATATCGTACGCAAATATTATGCAAGCTGGGACTGTCAGGATGATCTGATCTCTGTAGGCACCCTTGGGCTGATTAAGGCAGTAGATACGTTTAATATAACCAACGGTGCACGCTTTGCCACATATGGGTCCAAATGTATACAAAACGAAATCCTGATGCATTTCCGCTCCAAAAAGAAAACGTCTATGGAAGTTTCTATCAATGAAACCATTGATACAGACCGGGATGGAAATCCGCTTACATATATGGATATCATCCGCTGCGAGGACACGATTGCAGACGATATAGACTTGCGTATGCAGGTCAAAAATGCAGTTTATTTTATAAAGCATACGCTGGATCCCCGAGAACGGCAGATTATGATTCTGAGGTACGGACTTGGCGGCGCCAAACCGCTCACCCAGCGGGAAACGGCACAGCATCTTGGAATCTCCCGCTCTTATGTGTCCAGAATTGAAAAAGGAGCGCTCCAGCAAATCAACGAATACTTGAAACGTGGGCATCCGTGAAGGAAAATGTGCCAAATCCCTTGACCGCCACCCGAAAGAACAGTATAATAGAATAAGCAGTAGAAAGGGGAGGTGCGTTTATGGTTCAAATCACAGAAGTTGCGGCACATTCCCGCGCTGCAAAACATGGCGTTCAGCCGGGTGATGTTTTACATAGTATTAACGGACATGAGATTCAGGATGTGCTGGATTATCGTTTTTTTTTGGCAGAACAGAAGGTAACACTTTCTCTTACGCGGGGCGGGGAGCCATACACGGTGTCTATCCGCAAGCAGGAATATGACGATATCGGTCTTTCTTTTGCAACGCCTCTGATGGATAAAAAGCACACCTGCGAAAACAAATGTGTGTTCTGTTTTATAGATCAGAATCCAAAAGGGATGCGGGAGAGCATCTATTTTAAGGATGACGATTCGCGCCTGTCTTTTTTGCATGGAAATTATATTACCATGACAAATTTAAAGCCACCTGATATTCAGCGGATTATTGATATGCATATTTCTCCTGTGAATGTATCTGTCCATACGACCAATCCGCAGCTGCGTGTTCAAATGATGAAAAATAAGCACGCGGGGGAAGTTCTTGCATATCTGAAAATGCTGTCTGATGCAGGTATTTCGATCCGGGGACAGATCGTGCTGTGTAAAGGGCTGAATGACGGTGCGGAGCTGGAACGGACCATGAACGATCTTACAGCTTATTACCCAAGCCTTGACAGTGTGTCTGTGGTTCCGGCAGGACTAACAGGACATCGGCAGAATCTGTATCCACTGGAGCCGTTTACACCGGAGGAATGCGCTGCGGTCATTGAGCAGGTCACCGCCTTTGGGAAGCAGTGCATTCAGAAGCTTGGAGAACGTATCTTTTATCCGGCAGATGAATTTTACGTAAAAAGTAAAACACCGCTCCCGGGATATGAATTTTGGGGTGAATATACGCAAATTGAAAACGGCGTTGGAATGCTTTCTTCATTCATGTACGAATTTCTGTGCGCACTGGATACCCTTACAGAGGATGAAAAGCAAATTCGCCGATGTGTTTCCGTGGCAACCGGGGAAGCGGCG
>CASTST010000147.1 GCA_949451655.1 uncultured Eubacteriales bacterium
TTAAGTACTTCATTATTAGCATCATCTTTTATCATTCCAAGCGACTCTTGAAGTGCTTTGTATGAGTAAATGGCTCCATCATCAAATGAAAGAACATGATTAGAATTTCTTTCATTTGTATGATAGCTGATCTCTGCATCAGATAATGAAAGGACATTCTTAAATTCCCCATTATCTATACAGATAGCCATTTGTAAGTTGATACCTGTTAATCCATTTACAAAAACAACCTGCTCCGCATTTATTTTTGCATCTTGTAATTTATGTGTATATAAATCTTCTTTAGACACAAACTCAATCGTAGTAAGATTCCATTTTCCTTCATTTTCATCTAATTCAGCAATTAACTCTTCTGATGCGAACTTTCTAACTTCATCCCGAACAGCATATCCCTTTCCCAGGCCGATTAACATGATTTGACTGTCAACTCTACAGGAATCTTCCAAACATAATGGTCCTGTTTATCAATTAACGAAAGTAAATCCTCTGGCGTTTTGATATCTGGCGAAAAGTAGTTTTCATTGATATAAATCGGATATCCCTCATCAAGCAAAATATCTACTATTTCAATTCTTTTATTATATCCCTCCTCCGATAATACTTCATTTAGCTCTGGAATTATCTCAGGCAAAAGTTCCTTTATTTCATTATACTCCTCCATACTCGGCAAATCAGAAACACTATAATTGATTGCGCCAGCCGTAAATACTAGAGTCTGTACTAAAGCAAGAAGTACACTTAAATATTTAAGAAATTTCATGTTTTTCTCCTTTACAAAATTACAATCGAATGTGTCCAGCAAGCATTTGAACCACTATCAAGATCTGCTCCATTTATAAGTGCGGAATATGTAAAATATTTTGATCCGCTAGAACTTGTAGCAGGATCTATTATGCGAATTGATGAACTCCGATATCCACCAACGACAAGGAAATGGCCTCTCATTAAAGTACCGCCATCCCAGCCGATGCGAATTTCGATTGGATCACCATCATCAATTTCGCGCTTTACCTCACTTAACGAAAGCACTCCATCAAATTCAGTTGACATATCAGAGGCATATATCAATGCGCTATTTGCCTCGTACATATTTGCTACATCATTGTTATTGTAATCGCCCTTAACATATTCAACAACATTAGACTGTGTTATGGTCTTACCATAATAATTTCCTATCATTTTTGCACAAGCTGCCCAACACCAGTTTGATTTCTGCTGTTCACTTCTTGTAATACCTAGCGATCCTGCACTTGCATAAACCAGCAATGTCATAACCAGAATAGTACTTAAAAATATGATTCTTGTTCTTTTTAACATAATTTCACCTATATTCTTGTTTATTATACTTCATCAAGTTATTATACTTGTGAGCACTGAAAATTATTGTTTTATTCACTCATGCAGCAAGTAGCCCGATGCGAATATCAACAAAATAATTACTATTTGCATCCTAGCCCAGTCTGTCAAATAGAATATAGCTTAACTGAAAATCTTAGCAAAATTTATTGCCCATAAAGTATAATCAGTTACAATGGAAAATAACATTTATTTCCACCATTCAATCAAATTAAACCTTAAAACACATATCACTCCTGACTTGATAAATATTTTGCCCCTACCTCTTAAGGACAAACTCCTGACGTAAATACTGACGACATTGCTTTCCCCCTGAATCCGTGAAACTCGTTGTAAAATCACATGCTCATTTTGCACTGTTTTGTTCTGAGATCTCACTTACAACCGCCGGATAATAGT
This sequence comes from uncultured Eubacteriales bacterium, assembly GCA_949451655.1. GTDB lineage: Bacteria > Bacillota > Clostridia > Oscillospirales > CAG-272 > Avispirillum. Next base: position 1,756 of record CASTST010000147.1, read on the forward strand.
TTATCACACTCTGAAAATTCTAATTTCACATTGAGAGGGCTACAGAATTTCTTCACCCATTGGGTGAAGAAATTCAAGAGTAATCTCGCTCGAAAATCCGAACTCTGACTGGACGATACCGCATAATTCAGCAATTTCAAGGGGAATTTACGAACAAAGGAAGGATGAAATCGAAAATAGTTTTCTTTTGAGTTTCACGGATTCAGGTCTAATATATAAATGCTGAAGGAGACCATTTCTCACATAAATTTTCAAAAAAATTTTATTTATCCATTTTTACTAAATCTACACCATTTTCCATGTGCAAAGTGCTAGTCAAGTTTTGATTTCGGAATATCCTATCCCAATATATAAATATCGATGGATAGCATTTTCTTACATAAATTTTTGATCTGTGGGTTAAGAAGAAAGAATAGGAAATGTCGATGAATAGAAACAGTCTATCATTTTGTTTTTGCAGCGCCGCATATTGAGCAAATCCCGGAGGAAAACCGAATGTGACGGATTTCCTTCCGGGATTTATTTTGATGAAATTATGCTACGGATGCTTCACAATACATGCCGCCCCTTCTTCGCTTCCAGCAAGCCATGCTTCCTTGGACAGCAACAGCGCGTACAATCCGGGATAACGTTCCAGGCATCCCATGCTATCAAGCATTTTTACCATCTCAACAAGGTCGTTATAAGTCACCGATACATAATCATCGCGAATCATCTCTGCCGCACGGTTTACCGCGTACCACAGGTCCCCGTTCGGGCGGATCCATTTCGACCAGCTTTTTTCCAGCTCATCAAATACCTGCAACCCTTCTGCGAGATAATCTTCACGGCCATACTGCTGCCCTGCTTCAATCAGCGCCATTCCTTCCGCGAGCGAATGATTTAACGATGTGTGGCCTGCGGCTGTGACGCCATCTTTATCAAGATAATCAGGTACAAAAAACGATCCGTTTGCAGGAAAACAATGCTTCGCACGAAAGTCAATATAGAAGTCGAGCGCACACTCCACTGTTTCCCGAATGCGCGGCTCCTCCCCTATCCGTTCGGAAAAAATCAGTGCGCGGACTGCATCAGTATTAAAACGTGTATCGTAGAATCCCGCACCGATATTGTAATCGGTTTTCAGCCACCGTGATTCGCACGGGGTCGGAATGTAGCCGCTCGAATTGAAGCTCTCCATACGGGTGTACAGCAGGTACAGCCCCAGCAGCCGCAAATATGCCCCGCTGTCCGGTTCCATTGCAGACTTGTGAACAAAGGATGCTACCGTTTTATAGACAAACCGTCCCTCTTCCTCCGCGCAGGGCATATAATCAGGCGGTTTCTCATAATAATGGCCGTCTGCGAGAAATAAATATTCGTTTGTCGTATCAAAGTTAACGATCTTCTGTGTACGGTGCGGCGTGTCCCAATCGACCAGCGGCGATGTGCATACCGAACCATGATAGGACACCTTGGGGGCGCCGTCTGCCGCAATGCGGGTGCGCAGCGTAAACACGCCATCCTCGACCGAGAAGGCTGTCCCTGTCTCCGCCGTTTCTATCCGGTGGACCGTACTCCCCTTTGGCTCCAGCCGCACAGTACGCCCGCTTTGTACGAAAAGGCCGTCCCCCTCCAGATACAGCGAGGTTTCTGAACCAAATCCGCTGCCTGTAGACACGGTCCTAGCCTCTGCCCTCTCCGCTGTACCATAGGTAAACTCGCGCAGCGTGACAGCATCTGAGCAGCCCTGTTTGATGATTTGCAGCTCGACTGGTACAGCAGACGTATTTTCAAGAAAGTATAGTGTCCCCGCCATCGGATCGGTGTACAGCGTCAGCGCCAACTCTCCGCTGTGACGGTTCCCCTGATGAATTACAAAACGGTGCACTATGCGCGTTACAAGCCCATATTCTTCCCGCAATTCTTCCTGCGCAGTCACCCGGCTATCATCGCCCTGCAAAGAAAACGCAAGTGTGTACCCTCCGTTCAATGCAGTGCTGAAATCCGGCTCCGCGGCAAGTGATATCTTCACCAGCTGCAACCCCAACAACACAAACAGTGCGGTTATACAAAGCTGTATAAATCGTCTCATAGGGCAATCCCTCCTATCATAAAAAGCGGTAGTCCACATTCAAACCGCCGCAGGCCGTTGGACAGCATACCTCTTCACAGCCACGCATACGTGCCAGATTTTCCAAATGGGATGATAATATTATAACACCGCTGCTAATAAATTGAAAGTATTGAAACTGCACAAGTCAAAAAATTTTTTATTTGTCTAATTTTGTCAATTTTACATCATCTGACAGGCCTGCCGAAAAGGGGCTGCCCCTTATGATTTACAGAAATCATTTTGAGGCAGCCCCTTTTTCGGCTTGTTTCTTAATCACTACGATTGATACAGTCAATTTCCATTCCTAGTACTTTATCCGATCAGGAATCAAAGAATAGAGGGATATAGCCTGGCCAGCTTAATTCTGGCATCTTTGGTGGTGAACTGCCAATTGATTTTGGCGGCATCTGCATTACGTCGAATTGTCCATGCGCGAACCTGTTTTTTGAAACTTTCCATATCAGGGAGAGGTCTCGCTAAAGCTTGCCGACTCATCACGCCGATTTCAATTTCGGCCATATTAAGCCAGCTGCCGTGCTTTGGGGTAAAATGCCACTCCAACCGTTCCGTCAATCTGCGGGCTTCTTCTGGCGGAAACGCCTTATAAAACGATGCGGGAGAATGTGTATTGAGGTTATCAGTAACAAGAACGATCTTTTCTGCATGGGGATACAAAACATCCGATATATAACGAAGGACATGTGCGAAATCCAATGCGGTTCGAGTCTCCGTTACAACCGTTTCCCGCTTTCCAGCCAGCGGTTGCGAGATCATAAAAACATCTGCGACACCGTTGCGCACATATACGGAATCGACCTTTTCAGGCTGTCCCGGTTCACAAGGGATGCGGTTTTCCCCTATCAGCTGTTTATTTGTTTCATCCACACAGACAACCGGCCGAAGCGGATCATATGGACGCTGGTAGACTTCCAATACGTCCTCCTTTTTTAAGTTAATTCGTTGTTTTACATTTTATTAAAAAGATTTCCACCTCCTTTCCGAATTGTATAAAGGACACTCATAAAATGATTATGGACAAACGCCCGATGTGGATGACGTCATC
>CASTST010000148.1 GCA_949451655.1 uncultured Eubacteriales bacterium
CCCTGAGCCTGATCCCCGGCGAAGATTCGTTCAGCGTTCAGCACCTGCAAAGCCTGAAACTGTATATGCCAATGACGGTAAACATCGACCGGCTTGACGAATGGGGCGATTACATAGACGACGATCCGGAGCAGATCACCGATCAGGAAGCGATCGGCTATGCGCGCACGATCCGCGACGCAATTATGAAAGAGCGTTCGCCGGAGGAAGCTGAACGCGGGCTGATGACCTACCATCGTGAACAAGACAGTTTGAATGCCAAAGTGCAGTCCTTCCGATTCGATGTGGAAGTGCGGCGGAATAAGCTGTGGGGCGTGGCGGAATGTGAACTGCGCGAGCCGTTGAACGCCAGTGAAATGAGCGATTTGATCGACGAGGTCACTGGACAGGCAAGTGACGGTAATGCCAAGTGTCTATTAATGTAAAGTGAAAGCGTAGAAGTCTCGCACCGCAAGCGCTTCTACGCAAAACACTTTACATAATTCTTTGCTCTAATTTGAAAAAGCATGGAAGATATTGCCTTTTTTTGCTAAAATATTTGAGGGAAACCCAAAATATTTTTGTAGGAGGGATCAAATGAGCGAACCCAGGCTGCTATCAGAACTGATCTTGCAGTTAGAACAAAAACTTGCTGAAAGGGGGCAGACGAGTAACGCAATATCGCAGTATCATTACATTTTCAACGTATTTTTGTCCTATTCAAAATCGTTGGGCGAACCGTATTTTTCACATAAGATATTAACTCAATGTCTGGAGGAACACTACGGTATTACAGACCAGGTTGTTTTGTCGCGGCGGCAGCACTATAAAAAGAAGGTTGTGCGGGCTTATCAGATGTTGTGCGATGAATCCGAAGGGAAGCCGTTTGCAAACCGGTATCTCGGACCGAAATCTATGCTTGCAATTGAAGAGCATAACCAGGCTGTTCAATCCTTCGGCGAATATCTGTCCGAAATTGGACGGAGCCCCCAAACGATTGATGGGTATCTGCGGTTTTGGATCATTTGGAAAAGCAGGGGCTAACACAAATAAAAGATTTGTCCGTGGAACTTCTGTATAGCTATACGTCAACGCTGGCAGGGCACAATCGCTCTACAATAAAAACAAATCTTGGCCCTGTCAGGATATTTTTGCGATTCCTGTTCAGAAATGAGTACATTGCTCGGGATTTTAGCCAGTTTGTTGGCAAAGTATCCGTCCGCACACAGACGAAAATACCTTCTGTATGGACAAAGGAGGAAGTCGTGAAACTGCTCGCTGCCATTGACAGAGGAAATCCATCCGGGAAACGCGACTATGCTATCATTTTATTGGTTGCGCGCCTGGGTATTCGAATCGGTGATGTCAATAATCTTAAATTTGAGAATATTGATTGGAGAAAGAATAACATTTCGTTTGTGCAGAACAAAACCGGTAATCGTGTAACCCTCCCGCTGCTGAAAGATGTAGGCTGGGCAATCATTGATTACGTGAAAAATGGCCGGCCTAAAATGGACTCCCCCTATCTTTTTCTGACACATATTCCACCCTTCAAAAATTACGCAGGTGAAAACCATCTGTACGCCACGATCCAAAAGTATCTGTCACTGACTGATATACAGGATCAGCCCCGTAAGAAGCGTGGGATGCATTCCCTGCGCCATACCCTGGCAAATCGCTTACAGGAAAACCGGGAGCCCTATCATACCATTTCTTCCGCCCTTGGCCATGCAAGCCCGGATTCCGCAGCTGTATATGTCAAGACTGATATTGAGCTTTTGCGTGAATGTGCCCTTGATCCAGCGGAGGTGGGACTGTGAGCGGAATTTTTAACAGCAGGCTGGCCCCCTATATGACCGGGCTGGTCGAACAGAAGCGTGCATCCGGATACAAATATAATGAACAGGTAAATTGATCCGGAAGTTTGATACGTTTTGATTGGAGCATTTTCCAGATGAGAACACCATTACAAGAGATATGCTGGATATATGGGGAGCCGTGAAGCCATATGAACAGCCGGGAGCCATGCGGAATCGAGTAACTGTAATATCTCATTTAGCGGCTTATATGGTCAGTTTAGGCCAGGATGCCTTTATCTTCCCAACAAACGAATGCCCCAAAGAATCGAAATACATCCCGCATATTCACAGTGAAGATGAACTGCAGCGTCTATTCAGACAAATTGACTGCTGCCACTATTCCCCGGAAGTCCCGAACCGGCATCTGATCATGCCTGTTCTGTTTCGTATCCTGTATTGTTGTGGGCTTCGTTTAGGAGAGGCCCTTCGTTTAGAAGTATGTGATACCGACCTGGCTTCGGGCGTACTGCTGATCCGGAATTCCAAGAACGGAAATGATAGGTACGTTCCCATGTCGGAAGAGTTGACAAAACGATGCCGCGCTTATGCAGAGCAGGTCCACAGGAATGGTTCTCATAAATATTTCTTCCCCGCACCAGATGGCGGGATGATTTCGGAAATGAATATCTATTCGAATTTCCGAAGATTTTTGTATAAAGCTGGAATTTCTCACGGCGGGAAGGGAAAAGGGCCGCGTATTTATGATTTTCGTCACACCTTTGCAGTCCATAGCTTGAAACGTATGGTTCTCGCTGGTAAAGATCTGGCGGTATATCACCAGGCATTAAAGACTTATATGGGGCATTCTTTTTTCAAATATACCGCTTATTATCTCCAACTCACAAAAGACATGTTCCCGGATATCCGAACAAAAATAGAAGTTCATTACAACGAGTGGTTCTGCGCAGAAGGGAATAAGAATGGCTAAACAACAGGATTTTGCATATTATCTCACAAATTATTTGACCGTTTATTTGTCCGGCACCAAAAATTTCAGCATCCACACGATACATTCATACCGTGATGCGTTTAAGCTGCTCCTGAAATACTGCGAAGAAGAATTGCAGCTGTCCGCCGGGAAGCTGCGGCTGCACATGATAACACCTGAAATGATATCCGGATTTATCCAATGGCTGAAGAATAGCCGGGGAAATTCTGATGCTACTGCAAACCAGCGTCTGGCTGTGATACATGCATTTTTCAAGTATCTTCAAAGCAGAGAACCGCAGTTCCTTTTGCAATGCCAGCAGATTTTGGCGGTTGAGCGGGCCAGGTCACCGAAACCTGCGGTTGGCTTTTTGTCTGTAAGTGAATTGCAGCTCATCTTTGACCAAATTGACGAATCAACCCTCAACGGCCGCCGGGATGCAACCCTGCTTCGCTTGCTGTACGATTCCGCCGCCAGTGTTCAGGAGCTTTGCGACTTGCGGGTCCGGGATGTCTTCCTGGATAACAACCCTCATATTTTGCTCCATGGGAAGGGGAATAAATCCAGATATGTCCTTATTGTGACGGATGTTGCCAAACGAGTTTCAGCGTACATTTCAGAAAATCATCTGAACCGGCCTGAAGCCATGGATATGCCGATCTTTTTCAACCAGCAGCACAAGAAGTTAACCAGGGCGGGCGTTTCCTACATCGTTGAAAAATATGCAAGTACAGCCCACATTCAATCTCCATATGTTCCCCAAAAAGTCACGCCACACATATTCCGGCATACCAAAGCGATGCACCTTTGCCAAGCCGGAATTGATATGATTTATATCCGCGATACCCTTGGACACACGGATCTTGCTACGACAGAGATCTATGCCAAACTGAACATTGAACTCCTGCGGGATGCGTTGGAAGATGCCTATCCAGAGCTGCCCTCTCATGGACTCCCTGATTGGAAAGAAGACAACGCTCTCATGGCGATGCTTGACAGCTTATAATTCTTGCAAGCCTCGTCTGGAGAATTTCAACACAGGCTGCATACTTTTTAGAAGGTGTTCCATCAACCATACAAATTATTATGTAAAGTGTTTTGCGTAGAAGCGCTTGCAGTGCGGGACTTCTACGCTTTCACTTTACATTAATAGACACTTGGCATTACCGTCATTATGTGAAGCTTCACATAATGACGGCGTTGGGGAAGGGCTAGAGCAAAGAGGGCAGAAAACGCCAAACGGCGATATGATTTATGCTTCATTATGGAGCGACGATCCGTCATGGAGCATCCGAACGGAGCAGGAATGTTTCACGCCGACGGCGCTGCCGGAATTCTGTCTCTCAACACTGCCGTCGACCGGAGAACTGGTCTGTATCAAACGCGGAGAAAGCGGCTATCAACCGTCTTCGTGGGAAACCGGAAATGCAGAAAAGAACCGGAGGTATGCGGATTATACCAACAGCAGGCGCGGAATAACGCCCGCGCAGGAAGAAGCGATGCTGAACGGCAGCATCCTCGGATGGGACACTCCCGCAGCGGACCCGGCGTGTTATGAAAAGCACGAAGCCGCAGCTCCCAGCATGAGCTTGTAAGTTAATATTATGACATCGAACAGGGCCGTTTTCCCGAAAAGGACTGCGGCCCTTTTTTCGTACCCTTTTTCGGGAAACCGCCCTTGAAAAAGGAGGACGCCATGAAATATGAACCTTTGGTGATACACCTGAAATCGGAGTGCAAAGGCAGGAAAAACGCCACGAAAAGCTCCGAATTGGAGCAAAGCCTGCATATCAGCGGGAACGAACTGCGGCGGCGGGTGAACCGGCTCCGGCGCGAGGGGGTACCGATCGGCAGCAGCGCAGACGGCTATTTTTATGCTGTGACTGCCGGTGAAGTTTACACGACCATTCGTCAGCTTCAGGCAATGGAAAGCGGGCTGAAAGCCGCGATCAGCGGCCTTGAATCCGCGCTGTACAGCTTCGGTGAGAGCGAAGGCGGTGAGGTCAAATAAACAGCTTTATGAGTTGGATTGGCGGCAAAAAGGCATTGCGGGATGTAATTGTCCAGCGCTTCCCGCTCCACTACGAACGATACATTGAAGTGTTTGGCGGCGGTGGTTGGGTGTTG
>CASTST010000149.1 GCA_949451655.1 uncultured Eubacteriales bacterium
GTGCAGATAATTCTCATTGGTAATATCTTCCGCTGCGCTGTTATTGCCTGTTATAGTTGGCTCATTATTCAGAAAATCTGCGCCGACAGAGTCAATTGCCACCGGATCCTGCGATACAAAGATACTGCTGGTATAATCATTATTGAAAGGTGCACTCTGCCACTTAGAATTCTCCGCGGTAATGGATGCTCCCTCACTTGGCGCGCAGATCAAAGCATCCAGCATGTATAAAACTGTTTTACCACCCAGATCAGCGTTCGCCATCAAATCCACAAGCGGACTGTAAATGCCCATTTCCGATTTGGTCAACCACTGATGCAGATTTGCTCCTTCCGGTGGACGCATCCTGTTTCCGTTAATAAAGGAGCCAAAGTGATTTTTACTGCACAAAGTAATTCCATAGCTGTGTCCTTTCAGATTGGCAAGATTGATTACATAAGTCGCTTCTGTAACGCAGGTAGGCAGATAATTGACCTTGCCGCTGAACGCATAGGACCATTGAATTGGCGCATTTTCATCTGCTACGCCGTTATTGCGCCCTACAAACTGAATTCCGTAGAGTTCTCCTTCCGTGCACATTTTCACCATGTAGTCGGGAAAAAGACGTGACACATCGTAAACTGTAATGTCAGACGGATTGACGCCGCCTTCTTTTACAAGTGAGGTAAGCAGGGATTTCAGTAGTATCGGGTTGGTATAACTCATGTGTGTCTCTCCCGAGGTATCGTCGTCAAACACTGCTGAGCCGTTGATATTTGCTTTGATTGCGATTTTTTCTCCCTTTGCATAACTACCGCTCATGCCGCGGGATTTTTTATTTGCCTCAAACAATGCAGTCCACCCGCTTTGTGCAGTATCTTCGCCGCCAAGAGAAGCAATACTGTCATTGACCATTTTCAAGATCACAGTTTCATCGTGATGGTTCAGTTCCCACCAATATCCACTGCCGTCCCACTCTACGGAATTGGGATTGTGCGACCAAACCACGCGCCCGGGCATTACACCGATTCCTGTGCCGTATGCTTCATGCTGCGGGTAGTTTCCGTCATATGGAAGCATGTGATTGGTTTCTTCCGGATTTGTTTTCGACTCTGATTCTGCATTGGCATTGTGTCCTGAACTGCATCCAGCCATAACTGTCAGCAAAAAGCCAAGAAGCAATACGATAACTTTTGTAATTCCTTTCATTGATTTTGTTCCCCCATTTGATTCGTTTATTTTGATCGAACTATATCTTCTTATCTATCATTATAACGATTTTTTTCGCAATATCAAATACATATATTAAATGGGCAACCATACTTGAAAGGTATGGCAAAATGTTATATACTGTACCCATAGGGGGAGGATGCTATGGATATTCGGGTTTTACAATATTTTTTAGCAGTGGCAAGAGAAGAAAATATAACAAAAGCGGCGGAGGTCCTTCATATGACGCAACCGCCGCTGTCAAGACAGCTTAAGGATTTGGAGAATGAGCTTGGTAAACAGCTTTTTGTTCGGGAAAACCGCAAGATCACCCTTACGGAGGAAGGGATGATTTTGCGTCGCCGTGCGGAAGAAATGGTTGCGTTAATGGAGAAGACAAAAGCGGAGATCAGTCTATCCAGTCAAAGCATTACAGGCAATATCTACATTGGCGGCGGGGAAACAGAGGGGTTTCGTCTTGTGTCCAGAGTTGCGGAAAAAGTCCGTTTAAAACATCCGGGCATTCAATATCATTTGTTCAGCGGAAACGCGGATGATGTAGCGGAGCGTCTTGATCGCGGACTTTTAGATTTTGGCATTCTGATTGAACCGGTGGATTTGAAAAAATATGATTTTATCAAGCTTCCAACCAGGAATCAGTGGGGACTTTTAATGCGAAGGGATCATCCCCTGGCAGGAAAAGAAAGCATTTTGCCAAGTGATTTGCTTGGTATTCCGCTCATTGCTTCGCGGCAATCTATTGCGCACAATGAGTTATCCGGTTGGCTTAGGAAGGAATATGAGTCTTTAAACATTGCTGCAACATATAACCTGCTATATAACGCCTCCCTTATGGTAGAGGAAAATGTCGGTTGTGCTTTGTGCCTTGACGGAATCATTCCAGAATATAAAAACAGTCCGCTTTGTTTCCGTCCGCTTGCACCAAAGATTGAAGTTGGACTGGACATCGTGTGGAAGAAATATCAGATCTTCACCAGGGCAGCAGAGGTGTTTCTGGAAATTTTGCAGGAGGAAGTCAAAAATTTTATGAATCATTGAAAGACGCGGGAGTGCCTATTGGCAATCCCGCGTCTAATTTTTATTTAGCTGCGTTCATTTTCAGATATGCGTTGATAAATCCATCCAGATTACCGTCCATAACGCTTTGAATGTTTCCGTTTTCATACCCGGTTCTGGTATCCTTTGCCAATGTATACGGCATGAACACATACGAGCGGATTTGGTTGCCCCATTCAATATTCGTTTTGTTTCCCTGGATGTCCTCAATGCGTTCCAGCTTTTCCCGTTCCTTGATTTCCATAAGCTTGGATTTCAGCATTTTCAATGCTGTTTCTTTGTTCTGCAGCTGGCTCCGTTCCGTCTGACAGCCAACTACAATGCCTGTAGGAATATGCACAATACGGATTGCAGAGTCTGTTTTGTTGATGTGCTGCCCGCCGGCACCGCTGGAACGGTGCGCGGTAATTTCCAAATCTTCATCATTGAGTTCGATGCTGTTATCATCCTCAAATTCCGGCAAAACTTCTACAGAAGCAAAGGAAGTGTGCCGACGACCGGAACCGTCAAAAGGAGAAACACGCACCAATCTGTGCACGCCGTTTTCGCTTTTCAGATATCCATATGCGTTCAGTCCTTCTATCACAATCGTAGCAGACTTAATTCCGGCTTCATCTCCGTCCAGCCAATCCACTAATTTGACAGTATATCCGTGAGATTCGCCCCAGCGTGTGTACATACGGTAGAGCATTTGCGCCCAGTCCTGTGCCTCCGTGCCGCCTGCACCGGGATGAAAGCTGACAATGGCGTTATTGTGATCGTATTCGCCGGAAAGAAGCACTTCTATACGCATTTTTTCTTCTTCCGCCTCAATTGCTTCTGCTTCCGCAAGGATTTCATCTTTCATGCTTTCGTCCCCAGCTTCAATTGCCAATTCGCAAAGGGTGATGGCGTCCTCGAGCTTTGCACCAAGCGCGTCATACTGTTCTATTTTATCTTTCAGCTGCTTTACCTGGCGCAATATTTTACCGGAATTTTCCTGATCGTTCCAAAAGTCAGGTGCGGCGGTTTTTTCTTCTAATTCCGCGGCTTCCGTACGCAGTGCGTCAATACGCAGGGCGCTGCCCAGTTCTTTTATATCGCTTCGGAAATTTGTAAGCTTGTGTTTGGTTTCTTCAATTTCAATGATCATTGCATCCTCCGGTATTTATATAGTGTCAATATCTACGTAATCCAGCTTGGGCGGGGGCGCCATACGGGCGGGTTTGTGCTTCAGAGGATCGTAGGAAAACTTTTTGCATGTATATGCTTTGGAAACAACGCCTTTTTTCTCGCAAAGCATTGCGTCTTCATCATAAATGGGACATGCAAATTCACAATAAACACATATTTTTTCATCCGTCATAGTTTTACCCCCCAAGGCATTATTATATCTATTATATGGGAAAATGCGAAATAAATCAAGGTGTTTTCAGATTTTCTATGATTTCTTCCGGGGTTTCAGCATAAAAAACAGGAAAAAGAGAAGGAAGAAAATCACTAATGCAGTGCCAGGGGTGTATTCTGTGAAAAAAGTACCGGCTGATACGCTGGGCGGAGATATGGAAAAGAAAGTCGCATACAGCATGCACAGTATACCGGTAAAAATACCCTGCAGTGCTTTTGCCGCTGCGGTTCGCTTCAGCGATAACCCCGCAGGCAATGCAAAGGAGCAGGCTTGAAAGAACACAGAAAGTCCGGACCAGCCAACGGAAAATCCACTGAGAAAAGCGCCTGCGGCGCCTCCGAGTCCCGCGCCCTGTGCGGTACCGGATGTGAATTCCAGACATGCCGCCAGCAAAGCGGGCAAAAGCGGCGCTGCAGGGGAGCCGGTAAATGCTCCGGTAATAAACCGGATAATAACATAGAAAAATACAACAAATCCGCTTATGGAGAGACAGGAAAGGGCAGCGTCAGAAACAGCAGTGGAAAAAAGAAGGGAAAACGGTGCTGTTTTTGTGGAGGTTTTTCCGGATAGGCAGGAAGGCTTAAAAGGAAACAAAAGGCGATTGACCAAAAGTCCGGCTATCACAGACGCAAAAATCTGAAAAAAATATATAGCCCATCCAAAGGCAGGACTGCCCCAAAAAATAGCTCCGACAATTCCTACAACGAATGAGGGACCGGTATTATTTGAAACACTGATTAGCACTTCTGCTTCGGTTTTGCTCACACAGCCGCTTTTATATAAATCTACGGCTGTCTTGGCGCCTACCGGAAATCCGCAGAGTGCCCCCAAAATCAGAGAGGATCCCGCCTCGGCAGGCAATCCGAAAATTGCTGCTGCGGGAATCCGCCGCCCAAGTTTGGCGGCAAGACCGGAATAAACAAAAAGGGAGGATATGACCATATACGGAAACAGGGAAGGAACAACTTTTTCAGCGCATAACAGCAGACCGTCCAGCGTAAAGTCGGAGGCTTCTCCTGAGAAAATTGTGAGCAGAATCCCTGCTGTAAGAAGCCCTACGGCCATTATTTGCAGTTTCCATTTTTTCATGAATCGGAAATTCCTTTCGTTTCAAACATATTTCAGTCCGGCATTTTCTGCATGGAAAAGAGAATCCCGGCATATCTTTTATTAAAACATATGCCGCAAGATGCGAAAATTTTCGGAGGTACTGTGAAA
>CASTST010000150.1 GCA_949451655.1 uncultured Eubacteriales bacterium
GACTAAAAGGTGTCATGGATGCGTGTAATGCGCGTCTGTGGCACTTTTTTATTTTTAAGGTGGTGAGATCGTGGCAGAGTATGATGGAAGTATAAGGATAGGAACGGGAATAGATATACAAGGTTTTGACGATGATGGGAAGAAACTGGAAGCAAAAGCCAGAAGGCTTGCAGAAAACATTTCCGGAAATTCCGATGTAGAAATAAAGGTAGATTCTACCACTGCAAAAAAAGAATTAAAAGAAGCTTTTGATGACATTGAAAAAGAAGAAAAGAGGATTGAGGAACTTGCTAAGAGGGCAGTTGAGAGGGCAAGAGGGAGTCAGACGGCGACTTACGTGCCAGAAGAGCCTAGGTATGGTGCGCCTATTTCAACACCCGGATATAATCAAGACGCAATTAAAGCTATCGAGGAACAAACTGAAAAAGTAGATAAAATAGATGAACACTGGAACCAGCTCAGAATAGATGTCGAAGAGTACTCAAGATCCTTGAAGGAGCTTCAGGGCCAGGGGAAATTTTTTGGCGATGAAGATTATGACCAGCTTTATCTTTATTGGAAAAATGCCACAGATGCCGTAAAAGCCTATCAGGCAGAGCTGAACAAACAGACAGACTCCGGCCAGACGAAGATCGCCGAACAGGAAGCGAAAGCGACAGAGAAAAGAGAAGCGGCCCAGCGCCGGGCAGAGGAGCAGGCAGAAAGGGCCTTGCAAAGAGAAAACGAGCGTATCCAGAGGCAGGCCGAAAACGAGGCAAAGCTTGCTGCAAAAGAGGCGGAACGCCAGACGAAAATTCAGGCTGAAGCGGAAGAAGAACAGCGTCTTGACCAGATAAGGGTGAATGCCACAGTATCCAATCAGGAGATCGTTGATCTGCTGGAACGCCGCAGACAGCTAATATCAGAAATCAAAGATATGGAAGCGGCAGGTGTCGGACTGGGCTACCAGCAGTATGAGGACGCAAACCGGGAGCTGGAAGAGGTAAACGGTAAGATTAAAGAGTACCGGAAGAACCTTGGAAGTGTACCTGAGAAGTTTAATAAAATGCGGAAATCTGCAAACAAAGCTTTTACTGCAGTAGCGCAGGGAACAAAGAAAAGCAGCGCACTGTTGTCTAATTTCACAAGCAGATTAAAAGGCATCGCCCTTTCTCTCTTGATTTTTAACTGGATATCCAAGGGTTTTAACGCCATGATATCCGGCATGAAAAAAGGCTTTGAGAACTTTGCCGGATACTCTGATTCCTATGCACAGAATATCCAGAATATGAAGAATGCCATGTCGACGCTGGGGAATCAGTTTGCCGCGGCATTTGCCCCTATCGTCCAGATGGTTATACCATGGCTTACACAGCTTGTAAGTGCTATTTCTACAGCCATGACGTACGTGGCGCAGTTTATCGCCGTATTGAGTGGGAAAAGCACGTTCACAAAAGCCAAAAAAGTGCAGGATGATTACAACAAATCTTTGGGCGGCACGGCGAAAGCGGCAGACAAGGCGAGGGGAGCCTTAGCCAAATTTGATGATCTGGATGTGTTGGAAAAGAAAGAAGATACATCCGGCGGGGGAGCTGGAACGGAAGAGACCGGGGCAAACATGTTTGAAGAAGTTCCGGTTGACACTGAAGTATTGAGTTTCTGGCAGCGGGTGCAGGAGGTTATGAAACCGGTTATTGAGTACGCCAGACGGCTTAAAGATATTTTTTCTCAAGGCTTTTTTGATGGTCTGGGGGATTGGGAATACCGTTGGGAATCCATCAAGTCAAGCATTTCGTCTGTAAAGGAAAGCTTAAAGAATATTTTCACAGACCCGGCAGTATTAGGGGCATCTAATAGCTGGGCACAGTCAGTGGCATATACTCTTGGCTCTATTGCAGGCTCTATATCAAGCATTGGATTAACTATTGCCGAGAATCTGTTCGGAGGAATAGAAATATTCCTTGATGAAAATAAAGAACAGATTAAAGAAAATCTAATTTCCATGTTTGATGTCATAGAAGACATCAACTATTTGATAGCTTCTTTTGCTGAATCGTTTGCTTACGTTTTTGAAGCATTTGGTGGTGAAAACGGGCAACAACTTACCGCAAATCTTATAGAGATATTTACAAATTCGTTTTTGGAATTAGGTGTAATAGTCGGAGAACTGGCCGGAGACATTCTAAACATCATCATAAAGCCATTTATAGATAACAAAGAAAAATTTCGCACTGCGTTGGATGGCTTTTTAGGTGTTCTCTCAGAAGTGACAGAAACTATAAAGCAAGGCATAGAAGATACATTTGATAAATTCAATGAAATGTATGATGAGCATCTCAAGCCGTTTTTTAATTCCATTGCGGAAGGTCTGTCAGATACTGCCGGAAAGTTTTTTGATTTCTGGAACGAGAACGTGCAGCCAATATTGGAGGAGTGGGCAGAAGGATTTGATGTTTTGTGGCAGGAACATATTCAGCCAATGTTAGATAAATTTATTGGGTTACTGGGAAAAGTAGGGGATTTCTTGTTAGCTGTTTGGGAAAACATCTTGAAGCCACTTATTGACTGGATAATTGAAAATGTTCTTCCAGTTATTCTTCCGATTATAAAAGGAATCGGAGATGCAATCGGAACCTTATTTGGATTAATATCGGATGTTGTAGGAGGAATTTTTGATATATTTGGCGGACTTATTGATTTCGTAGTAGGTGTGTTCACGGGTGACTGGGAAAAGGCCTGGAATGGTATAGTTGATGTCTTCAAAGGAATATTTAATCTTATTCCAACTATCATAGAGGGAATACTAAATCTGGCAATAGATTTGATAAACGGGCTTGTAGACGGAATAAATGTTGTTACCGGAGTTGTTGGGATACCTGAAATACCAGATATACCAAAAGTAAAACTCCCCCGCCTGGCCACCGGAGCCGTCATCCGCGGCGGAAATCCATTTATGGCAATCCTGGGCGACCAGCCGGCCGGAAAAACAAATATCGAGGCGCCGCTGGACACCATCAAGCAGGCCGTCCGGGAGGAACTGTCCGGAATTGACTTTGGAAGTGCCAGAAGCGGGCAGACAAAAGTGGTACTGAATATTAATGGTGTGGATGTGGGAGAAGCGGTGCTGGATGATCTGTTTTCGGTCATGTCCAGGCGTGGATATGATGTGAGTGTGCTGGGGGTGACGTGATGAAATTTCAAAAAGGAATAATAGTCGACGGGATATTTTTTGACATCCCCATGGTTTCACTGAAACGTTCTGCGGATTTCCTGGACAAGTATGCAGAGCGCACAGAAGATGGAGAACTGCAGAGGGAGCTGATCGGGGTGTATTACAATTACACCCTGACAGCCGGTACGAGCAGCGATTTTGGCGATACGGATTATGATTCATTTTGGGACAAAATGACGGAGCCGGTGGAGTTCCATGACATATCCATCCCATTGAAAAACGGATACTACACATTCCGCGGTTACATATCCAGTGTATCAGACGAATACAAGAAAATCCTGGACAATGAAGCAGAGTTTACCGGCTTTACCTGTAAATTAACCGCTAAATCCCCAGCGAGGAGACCATGAGAACAGAATTTTTTGTTGATTACAACCTATATGACTTGACAGCATTGGACAATGCCCGAGAATCTTCAGCCAGCAATGCCATGTTTGCAGATATCAGTCGGATAAAAGAAAACCTTCCAGCACCGGATTACGGTACCCTTGAACACAATTTCTTTGTGCTTGACGAGAGTCGGGAGGAGTTCCCGGACGTTCCGAAGGACCTTGTGTATTTTTCTTCCGGTCAGTCCGTGGCGGACGGAACCTTTCCTGCGGAGCAGTCGATCTCTATCCGCTTCACGGAAAATCATACAAGTGTAGGGCTGACATTGACCTTTTTGGACACATATCCCATGGAGCTGGAAATATCCTGGTATGATCTTGGCGGGAACATGAAATCGAAAAGAAAGTTTTTTCCTGATGCTCTTGTATATTTCTGTGAGCATCAGGTAGAAGATTACGGACAGATCAAGATCATATTTTTGAAAGCTCTTCCATGGCACAATGTAAAGCTGCAGTATATTAAATATGGTACAAGCATCACCTGGAACAGTGATACAATCAAAATAGGGAAATTAATTAATGAAGTGGATCCCATCAGCGACCGGATATCAACAGATACCCTTACATTTGAATTTATTGATAAACATGATGAATTCAACCTGGGGAATCAAAGCGGAATGCACAAGACATTTCAACGGCGGCAAAACATGCTTGCCTATGAAAGAGTTGACAATGAGGTTATACCACTTGGAACTTTTTTTCTGGATAGTACTTCTATTACAAAGAATATCTGCAAAATGACGGCAATTGACTATAAAGGGATGCTGGCAAACACAGATTTTATAGACGGGAGAATGTATAACGGGGAAAAAGCAGGCGGAATCATAGCAGAAATTATGGCGTCTGCTGGAATTACTGATTATGAAGTGGATGAAGTAACGGCAGACACGCCGTTATATGGCACGCTTAAAATCCAGACCTGCCAGAAAGCTCTCCGGGAAGTGCTGTTTGCGTGCGGAAGTATCATCAACACGTCACGACAGAAAGGAATATCCATTTACAGCAGTAAAAAAACAGTCAAGTCTGGTATTGGGAGAAGCAGAAAATTTGAGACGGCAATAGAGATGGAACGATATGTGTCGGATATAAATGTAAAATACCAGACATGGACGCTGGAAGAAAAGAGAAGTGAAATCACAAAGGGGAGCTATCCGCCGGGGAGTCATATGATACAATTTGCAAGTCCGGCGGCCGAGTTGATGTCAGGCGCCGGGAAGATAATAAAACAGATGCCATACTATGTGATATTGGAAATAC
>CASTST010000151.1 GCA_949451655.1 uncultured Eubacteriales bacterium
GCGCCGCTTGGCAAGGACGTCGTACAAATCCGTGCAGACTTTACAGGCGACTGGGATGCCGACATAAAAGGAACGATCAAAATTCGTGTGATTCATCTGCTGCAAGCGCTTCTTACAGTATTCTTTTCGCTAAAGTCCAATATAAATCCGGATTTTGGCACGCAGCAGCGGTTCGATAATAAAGTTTAAATTCTTTTTCCAGAAAGGAACGGTAAAATATGAGCGACAACAAAATGAGTGAGATCATTCGTGCTTCTGTAGAGGGGTTGAAATCTTCCTTTGACGCCAATACGATCATTGGAGAAGCAATCACCACGGCAAACGGAACCGTTGTAATTCCTGTATCCAAGCTGTCTGTCGGATTTGCCACAGGTGGAATTGATTACCTTGGCAAAAAAACAGCGCCCACCGGGAATAACAATTTTGGCGGCGGAGGCGGATCCGGGCTGTCTGTAAGTCCTGTAGCATTTCTGGTTGTCTCTCCAGCAGGAACCGTTGAATTGCTCAACGTAAACGAATCTAAAGAACCTGCCGATGCCGTTTCACAGATCATAAACGCCATTGAGCGTTCCCCGGAACTCATCGAAAAATTTAAAGAAGTTTTCTCCAAAAATAAATAAATTCGTATATCCCGCCAGAATTTTGCGGGGATAACAAACTGCTCTTTTTCAGATGCTATCTTTGAAGAAATTGAGGAGTTTGAAACGATGAAACGAATTATTTTTACCGCGGCATCCATGCTGCTATGTATAAGTTTTCTTGCCGCTCCCGCAGCGGCGACTTCCGTGCCTTCCGTAGGTGCGCAAAGCGCTGTCTTAATGGAAGCGGAATCCGGAGAAATCCTTTATAATCACAACGGCGATGCACGCCTTCCTATGGCAAGTACAACGAAAATCATGACTGCACTGGTTGCAATTGAGCATACAAAGTATCTTGATAAAGAAGTTCGCGTCGCAGAAGAAGCTGCGGGAATCGAAGGATCATCTATATATTTATCTGCCGGTGAAAAACTCACCATGGAACAGCTTCTCTATGCGCTGATGCTGGAAAGCGCCAACGATGCAGCCGCAGCCATCGCCTGCGAAGTTGCCGGAAGTGTAGACGATTTTGCTGCGCTGATGAATGAGAAAGCGGAAGAATTGGGATTGTCCAACACCCATTTTACAAACCCGCACGGACTGGATAATGAGGAGCATTACACTTCAGCGGCGGATCTCGGGAAACTTGCAAGCGCTGCAATGCAAAACGAAACCTTTAAAAAGATTGTGTCCACGTATAAAAATAAGATTCCTTTGAATGGATCGGAAGGTACACGAGTGCTTGTAAACCATAACAGACTCTTGCAAAGCTATGACGGCACAATCGGCGTCAAAACCGGATTTACAAAGCGCAGCGGGCGTTGCCTTGTGTCTGCCGCTGAGCGCGACGGCGTTACATTGGTAGCTGTCACCCTCAATGATCCGGATGACTGGAAAGATCATAAAACCATGCTGGACTACGGTTTTTCCATGTATCAGCGTTATACCCTTGCAGAAGAAGGCGCACTTACCTTTAATATTCCCTGCACCGGCGGTCAGAAAGACTGTATAACTGCCACCAATAAGGATTCCCTTTCCCTGTCTCTTCCAAAGTCCGGCGGTCCGATTACTACAGTATTGGAAGCAGAACAATTTTTGTATGCTCCGATCAAAAAAGGTGCGCTTGTGGGATATACTGTTTTCCTGCGGGACGGACAGGAAATTGGGCGCGTTCCCATGTACGCAGACGCAGCATGTCCTACAGTAAAGCTGCAAAAAGGAATCTTTCAATTTTTCAAATAACGGATGAATTATGGATAAAATCAGACTCCAAAAATATTTTACAGACTGCGGAGTGCTTTCCCGCAGAGCGACAGAAGCAGAAATATCCGCCGGCACTGTCACAGTAAACGGAATCACCGCTTCCATCGGGGATAAAATCACCCCCGGTACCGATACAGTTTGCTGGAGGGGAACGCCCATAGAACCCAATGCCCAGGACACTGGGCATACATATATTATGCTGCACAAACCCCCGGGATATGTTACTACAATGTCCGATGAACACGGGCGTCCCTGCGTAACAGATTTAATCACTGGTTTGCCGGAAAGAGTGTACCCGGTAGGGAGACTGGATATGTATTCTGAAGGACTGCTTCTTTTTACAAACGACGGTGCCCTTGCCAATAAACTTACACATCCCTCCCATTCTATATCAAAGGTATATCTCGTAAAAGTCAAAGGCGTGTTGACGGATGCGGATATAAAGCGTCTTACAGCTCCGATGAAGCTGGACGGATATAAGCTGCGCCCCATTAAAGCTGTCCTGTGCAAATCCGGCGAAACAGATCGGGGTGGCGTGCCGTATTCTGTAATGAAAATCACTTTGTATGAAGGACGCAACCGTCAGATCCGCCGGATGTGCGATGCGGTCGGACTGACCATATTACGTCTGCGGCGCATCGCAGTGGGAGATTTGCATTTGTCCGATTTGCCTGCCGGAGAATGGCGGCATCTTACAGCACAAGAAGTACAATATTTGCAAAATGCATAGAAGAACTGGAGACCACGCAATATGTTCACTGTAAAACCCATTGCTGATAAAGAATTACAAAAGGAAATATGCGAAGCATTGCATGTTCCATACGAGCCGCAGACGCTGGCATATTACGCAGCTAATCTGAAAGAAGATAGAGAAACTGTTGCAGAATATATCGGAATTTGTCAATTCACTGTAGGCGACATCGGAAAAATCGTCACACTTTCCTGTCCCCCATCCTTTATTACAGACGAAGCTATGATTGTGCTTTGCAGAGCAGTAATGTTTTTTATGCACCGTGTAGGTATTCATAAGGCAGAAATGTCCGCTGATGCAGGTCCGGATGCGCTTCTTTCTAAAACTGGATTTTCCCTGCACGATCATACTTACCAAATGGATTTGGATGCATTTTATACAGCCCCCTGTAAATATGAAAAAGAATAAACGGATAAAAAGACATGGCATTGCTGCCATGTCTTTTTATCGTCCGATAATTTTGGCTTGACCTTATAAAAAGCTTCCGATATGGATTATCGCGTCTGCTTCCTCTGCTAAATCCTTACTATGCGTGACAATGATTACACACTTGTTGTCTTCATGGGCAATACGCTTCAAAAGCTCTGTAACATCCCATGCAGTCGCACTGTCCAGATTTCCTGTCGGCTCATCAGCCAACAATACTTTTGCATCACTTGCCAATGCACGGGCAATTGCTACTCGTTGCTGCTGACCGCCCGAAAGCTGTAAAACACTTCTCTTCCAGAATTCCGGTCCGATACCGATGCTCTCCAACAGGGATTCAGGATTTTCTCTGCCACCAAGCTTTACATTTTCAACAGGTGTTAAATAGTCAATCAAATTATAGCTCTGAAATACAAGCGAAATATTGTGCCTTCGATGATCTGTCAGATCTTTTGCAGTAATGGTTTTTCCATTATATCGAATCTCTCCCGACACCGGGGAATCAAGTCCTGCTAACAATGAAAGAAAAGTTGTCTTGCCCGATCCGCTTGGTCCAAGTATCGCATACATTTTGCCGCATGCAAATTCGTAGCTTATGTTGTCTAAAATGAGCTTGTCCCGCTGCGCTTTATAATAATAGGACACATTTTTTGCTTCTAAAATCATGTAGATCCCCCTTAACTCAATGCACTTAAAATATTTCTTGGCTTTCGAACCAAAACGGTAATGCCTGCAGCGCTTATAGAAACACCTATAAGCAATAGCACACCTGCAGCACAGAAAATCAACATGACAGGTGCAATATTTACATTAACACCCGTAACAGCTTGATTTTGGGACGACTGAGGCTTTCCTGCTACTTTATCCGCATCTATTTGCTCCTGTATCTGTGCTCTTTCCACCTGGTCAGCCACCAAATAATCTGCCGCGGCACTTGAAGCAGCAGGAGCGATTGCAATCGTCAATCCAAATGACAGAACCGCTATGAATATCCCTTCTAAGAACAACTGCCCGATAATACTGATTTTTCTGCAGCCGATAGAAAGAAGAATTCCCATTTCATGCTTGCGGTTCTTTGTCCAAAATACGAAAATCAGGAATAGAATGATAAAGCCCGCGATAAAGGAAACGACAATCAGCGAGGTACTGATTTTCGCCAAATCGTTGAAATTTTCCGACATAGTAGTCATATTTCCGTTTCGATCAATCAAATCGTAACGCTCCCAGTCTATGTCCGTATTTTGGACTGCTGTTTTTACTTTATCATATTCGTCCGCATTTCCAACCTGAAAATATGCATGCTCAAACAGAGGATCATTTTCACATCCCTCCGCTTTTTCGGGAAACCGCAAATCGGTAAAAATGATGTTCTCGCTGCGGTAGGTATCCCCCGACATAATTGGCGTCATAAATTGCCTGGTCTGATAAATTCCAATACTAACTGCTTCATATATCTTTGCGTTGTCCGAATCGTGATAATCGTTAAATTGCAGTGTGTCTCCAATCGAAAGCATGCTGGTCTCTGCAAGTTGTTCGGAAATTACGCAGACGTTTTCATCTCCGTTTTGCGTTATACGTCCTTCTTTGATCGTTACATTCCCTGACAGCACATTAAAATCAAGTTCCATTTTCCGGTTCCCAATCAGGCAAACACCGCCAATATCATTATATTGATCTGCGTCCGGATCCTCAATCCGGTTAAAATTTTTTGGATATACAGGCGTCATATACGTTGAAATATTGTAATCAGAAACTCCTGGAACAGACGCAAGCTTTTCAATGTCGTGCAGCTGCAAGGTATCAAAAGAATGATCCGACCATCCG